>JANBVM010000007.1:30948-36520 GCA_024239015.1 Patescibacteria group bacterium
ACCCTAAAAGCAACTGAACAATTTCACTTCTTAAGATAAAAATTAAAACACTAATTGGAATTATTAAATAAAGGACTCGTCGAAAGACTAAAGAAAATTCGCGAAAGAATTTATTCCTTTCATTCTCTGCCCAAGCCTTGGATAAAACAGGGAAAGCTGCTATTGCAAAAGAAACTCCTACAATTCCTATTGGGAAATATTGAATGTCATTGGCAAAATTAAAAATAGAAATGGAACCTATTGATAAAGTGGAGGCAATAGCCGTAATAACAAACGAGTTTATCTGTTGGGCAGATATTCCAAACATTCTGGGAATCATCAAAAGAAAAATGCTTTTTATCCTATAGTCTTTAATATTAAAAATAGGTCGGTAAGAAAATCCGGTATTAATAGCTGAAGGAATTTGAATTGCAAAATGCAAGAAAGCTCCTAAAATCACTCCCAGAGCCACGCCCAAAATACCAAATTGGGGAGCCAAGAATAAAATACCAAAGATTATTCCCAAGTTATAAAAAATTGGTGCCAGACTATAAGCCAAAAAACGATTAAAGTACTGTAAAATTCCTGAAAAAAATGAGCTAAGGCCAAAGAAAATAGGACTCAACAACATTACTCTGGTCAGAATAATTGTCTTTTGTATTTGATCATAGGTAAAACCAGGGGCTACTAGTTTTACCAGTAGCGGAGTAAAAATAAATAAAACAATGGCTAACAAAACCAATAAAAAGACAAAAATGTTAAGACTATTGGAGACAAATTCCCAGGCCTTTTTATTATCTTTTGAATAATATTCAGAAAACAACGGTAAGAAAGCCACTGAAATTCCGCCTGAAATCAAGATATTATAAACAAAATCAGGTATTTTGAATGCTGCAAAATAAATATCCAAATCACTCCCAGCTCCAAAATTACTGGCCAAAAGCCAATTCCTAACCACCCCCAAAATCCTACTAATGGAAGCAGAAATTGCCAAGATTAAAGCAGCTTTACTAATATTTTTGGTCTGATGATTTAAAAAACTACTAAAATTCATACTAAATTGAAATTATCATCCTCATAGAGCCATTTTACATTAAATGCCTTGTTTGACAAAGTATTTTTAAGCTGGTAAAATAATAACATCCTAGTAAGTTGGGTGATTACCTTCTATTTAGGGGGAGGAAAGTCCGAACACCCACTCTCCGTTTAACGGAGTTTAAAAAGATAGCGGTTAACAACCGTCGGTCGTAAGACTAGAGGTGCGATCAGAGACGTCTGAACGCGAAAGCGTAAAGACGCCCCGTCGAATGACGGGGCGAGCCTAAGGAGAAATCCTTGGGGTGAAACGGCTAAATCCTTATCGGGTGCAAGAACAAATCAAAAATTTAGGTCCAAATCCTGGATTTTTGGAAAAGTGGTTCGCACGAGCCTTAGGGTAACTTAAGGCCAAGACAAATGATCATCGCCATAGTTCAACTATTGGAACAAAATTCGGCTTATAGATTTACTAGGATATCAAAAATCCCAAGGTTAAAACTCGGGATTTTTTGATTTAAAAATAATACAGTAAATAACTTATTGAAACAAAGTTTTTTCTTTTGCCTTTTCGTCTAAGGCCTGATTGACCAGGGAATCAGCCTCTTGGTTCTTGTTACGAGGAACTAGTTTGAATTTAACTCTTTTAAAATCTAGTTTCAGATTCCAGAGGGTTATGAAAAGTGACTGAATTTTGGAATCTACAATTTTATACTCCCCATTTAGTTGTTTAACCAATAGTTCAGAGTCTGACCTTAATTCGATTTCGCTAACTTTTGCTACCTTTTTACCAAGGAACTGTTTGAATTTCTTCAAAGCCAAGATGGCGGCTGTATACTCAGCCTCGTTGTTGGTAACATCATCTCCTAAATACTGAGAATATTTTTTGAAGATTTGTCCATTTTCATTGTAAAAAACGGCTCCAACAGCCCCGGGTCCCGGATTTCCTCTTGAACCGCCGTCCGTATAAATAGTTATTTTTCTCATAGATTCTCGATTAAACAACTCTTAAATTCCTGTAGGTTTTTATTCTTTATCCTAAAACCAGACGCTTTGGGATGGCCGCCATAGGCAATAACATACTTTTTACACCTGGCCATTAAGGAAACGCTGTCAATTCCAGAAGGGACTCTAACCGTACCCTGGCTTTCTCCTTTTAGTTTTTTGAAAATAAAGGTTGGTTTTTTAAAGTTTCTGCATAAAATAGAGGCTACTGGCGATATTATACTAAAATCCCAATCAGCATAACCATCAAAAATAATTGCTTCCTTACTTCTAGAAATCTTTTTTTCAACTAATTTTACACCTTTTCTAATTTCTCCCCTCCTTTCCCTATGTTTTTCCAATAACTTAGGAATCATTTCTCTTGCTTCTTTAGAGGAAGTAGTCGTCAAAAGCCTAAAAGAAGCTGGTAATTTATCTTCAATATCTCTGAAATTTAAAATTGAAATTATCCTTGAAGCTTTCTCTTTTAGATCATAGCTTTTAAAAAAATCAGTTTCAAAAAAAGCTTTAATCCCTGGTCTCCACGAATCCTCCAGATAACTCAGGCCTTCTTCAATGAAGTCTTTATTGTCTGCCTCTTGAGGCATCATATCAGCTATGGTGGCCAGAGCTACTATTTCTAAAAAGTTCTTTCTTAAACTTTGGCTCATCTTTCCTTCCAACAACAATTCTGAGAGCTTAAAAGAAAGCCCTGCGGCTGCAAAACCTTTAAAAGGATATTTTTCCCCTTTTTGTTGAGGATCAACTATGATATCGGCATCGGGTAATTTATCCAAGACTTTGTGGTGATCGACGATTATTACATCAAAACCTATGGCTTTTGCTTTTTTTATTTCTTTAAAATTCCCAATCCCGCAATCAAAAATAATCAAGAGGGCAGGTTTGAATTTCTTTAAATAATCCAGTCCCAGATCAGTAAGTCCATGGCCCTCTATTTCTCTATCTGGAAAATAAATAGCTGAAATTTTACCGCCCAAATTTTTAATTGTTTCTTTAGCAACAATAACCGAAGTTGCTCCGTCTAAATCAGAATCCCCGTAAAGAATTATTCTTTCTTTATCTTTTATTGCCTTTAAAATTCTATTAGCTGCTTTTTTAAGATTCTTAATTTCCATCTTTGTATAATCCTGGCTTTAGATAAATATCTACTTTAAAGCTTGAATCCCCGGCATCTTTTCACCAGCTAAGAATTGCAGCATTGCGCTTCCAGCAATAGAAAGAAAATCAAACTTATTTATTAAATTATATTTTTTGATTGCTGATACCGTATCTCCACCACCAGCGACCTTGAAGGCAGAATAATTCTCGACAATGCTGTTTGCAATCTCTTTTGTCCCCATCTCAAATTTTTCATCTTCGTAGATCCCCAAAGGACCATTCCATAAAATTGTTTTTGCGTCTTTGATTATTTTTTTAAAGACCCTTATCGTTTCAGGTCCGATATCAAAGACTTCTTCTTTTTTTCTCAAACCATCTATCCCTCCTTTCCTCAAATATCCCTCTTTTACACCCTCTAAGGAAATTATCCCATCCACTGGTAAATGGATCTTATGATTTGTTAAATCAAGTTCATTGATTAATTTTTCTTGAGGAAAGTCTCTTCCGATTAAAATCCCTTTTTCAGAAAAAATCGCCTCTCCAATTTTACTTCCTAAAAGCAAGTGGTCAGCCATTTTAAGAATATTTAAAATTGGTCTAATTTTTTCTCTTGTCTTTATGCCGCCGATTATGATTACAAAGGGACGATTTGGCTTTTTTGAGACTTTAGAAAGGACTTTTACTTCTTTCTCAAACAGCATCCCGGTAGTTGATGGTAAATATTTTGGGATACTAACAATGGAAGCGTGGTTTCTGTGGCAAACGGAAAATGCCTCGTTGACAAAAATATCCCCCAAACTTGAGATTGTTTTGGCAAATTCTTTATCATTATTTTTTTCTCCCTCATTAAACCTCAGGTTTTCGAGTAATATGATTCTTCCCTGCTCTATATCTCCTATTTTTTTTCGAGCGTTTTTCCCAAGATAGTTAGGGAAAAGTTCTATTTTTTGACCCAATAACTTTTCCAATTCTGGAACTACATATTTTAAGCTAGGCTTTTTCGTTTTTGTTTCTAAATGACTCATTAAAATCACCCTTGCTTTTTCTTTTACCAGATATTCAATTGTAGGAAGAGCCATTTTAATTCGAAAATTATCTAAAATTTGACCCTCGTTAGAAATTGGAACATTAAAGTCGCATCTGACTAAAACATTTTTTCCTTTAAAATCAAAGCTTTCTAGCTTCTTCATTTTTGCTTTTTTAAGGCTTTTTCTAAGGTTCTCCTTAACTCCCCTATGTCAACCTTTTTCCTTGGCTTCTTAACTTTTTCCCTTTCAACCTTTTTCTTAGGCGTAAAAGAAGAAGGTGTTGTTCTTTCTATTTCTCCAAAAGAGACAGTGGTTTTTTCTTCCCCATCTTTTTCCATCTTTTTTAAGCAGGGCTTACAATAAATAGGCCTGATGCCATCTGGTGGAAAGACTACTTTTGTCTTTTTTCCACATATAGAACATTTGGCATCATACAAAGTCTTTTGAGATGATGTAGTTTTAGGCGTAGCCTGTTTTATTACTCCTACCCAACGAGTGATTTTATCTTCAACAATTGATCGATGAATAGCAAACCTTTCACGGGAAAGGTCAATAATCTTTTTCTGATTTGATTCTTCGGGTTCTGGTAAGGGATGAAGGGTTTGGGCAGAAAAAGGCGTCCCGGCTATTCCATCTACCATTAATTTTAAATAAACATTGTACTTACCCAAGTTAACTAAATCTTCAGCCGTAATTTCTGGAATAAATTCTTTTTCCAAATACTCGGCATCTTCAGCTCCTATTCTAAAAGAAATTAAAGTGCCTACATTGCCAAAAACAGCATCTCTTACTTTGCTGCTCTTTCCAGCCGGAGTTACCTCCTCTAATTGGGCCATATACTGATTAGCTAGGGTTAATGATAATTTATATTTCCTAGCTTCAGATAAGATGCCAGCGAAGGCTTCAGTAGCAAAGTTTTGGAACTCATCGACATATAGAAAGAAGTCTCTCCTTTCCTTTTCAGGAATGTCTACCCTGGACATTGCAGCTAATTGTAGTTTTGTTATCAAAAGAGCTCCTAAAAGCCTTGAATTATCCTCACCTATTCTACCCTTTGATAGATTAGCAATAAGAATCTTTCCCTCATCCATTAACTGTCTCATGTCGATCTTAGACTTTACCTGACCAATGATATTTCTGATCAGAGGATTAGAAATTAACTGACCAATCTTATTTTGAATGGCAGCAGTAGCCTCTACTTCATATCTTTGGGTATAACGAGCAAATTCATTCACCCAAAAAGACTTAACAACCGGATCTTTGACATTGTCGACTATTTTTTTCCGATAATCAGGGTCAGCCAACATCCTATTAACCCCCAAAAGAGTTGAGTTCGGATATTCTAAAAGAGCTAAGATGGAATTTCCTAAAATATATTCCATTCTTGCTGACCAAACATCAGGCCAAATCTTTTTAAAAACTTCCAT
>JANBVM010000008.1 GCA_024239015.1 Patescibacteria group bacterium
TTCAACCTCAACCCAATGGCTAAAAATATTATTTTTAATTAGATCTCGATAGAACTTAGTTAGTGCCTCTAAAAACTCCTTGTCAGCTTCATGGCGATCTAAACTTTTCTTTTCTTTAAATTTTCTTTTAATAGAAGTTTCAGGAGAAATCCTAAGATATATTGTTAAATCAGGTCTTGGCAGATTAAATAAATCAGCAACCTTTAACGCAGTTTCCAGGGAAAACCCCTTTTGGCATTGATAAGCTAAGGTTGAGGTAAAATACCTATCTGAGATTATAAGCTTTCCTTCCTTCTGCCATTTTCTTATCTTTTCTTTATCTTTCAGAAAATCAGAGAAATAAAGCAAAAATTGGTTTTCTGGTGAAAATTCATATTTTTTATGAAGAAACTGATGAATCAATTCCCCAATCGGGCCTTGGTAATCGGGATAAGTTAATTTCTCAACAGGAACTTTCTCCTCCTTTAAAAAATCAAATAACAAATTAATTTGGGTTTCCCCTCCTGCCCCATCTAGTCCTTCAAAAATAATAAACTTACCCTCAAGAGTATTTTTTTCCATGTTCTATTTGATTCTACAAAATTTTATGAAATAAAAAAAGGGTTGAAAAAAACCCTTTATACTAAGCTCAACATTTTCTGTTATTCGTTTAGAATTCAATTCTCTTTTAGAATCAGTTTTGAATCTTCAAACAGATCCTCAAGAAAATATATTTTATTGGCTAATTTTTGTAGCGAATTTGCACAACTTGTTTTTCCAGCAACAACCCATACTTCTAAGCCAAGTTTTTTAGCCTTTTCAAGGAGTTCAACGAAGATACTGTCTCCTGAGACTATAATTATTCTCTCCAGTGTTGTTTCTCGTCTATCATTGGGCTTATCCAGCTCTTCCTTGTCTTCTTCCGAAAATTCCTTGTTTTGTATTTCTTTTTTTTGCAGCTTAACGATTTTTCTTAGTCGTTTAACTTTTTCTTCCAGTAGTTCATTTTCTTCCTCCAATCTCCAGATTAACAATTGAGCTATTCTAATGTTTATCAGAGAGTCTACGTCTTTCTTAAAGATTTGGAATTCTTTAAACAAAACTTTTTTATCAGATAATGTTCCCCACAATCTATTTGAAATAAAATATTCAAATCCTGAAAATTTATCGTTTTCTATATCTTTTGATTTCTTTGAACTGTAGCAGAAAAAAATTTCTACCTTTCCATCTAAAAGATTAATAAAAAACTTGAAGAATCCTGTTAGGTTAGGTTTTACTCCAAGATCCTTTGCCGTCGCAAATAGGTTGGGATTGTCTACTATAATTACTGTTCTTCCTGTCATTCTTTCCATCTCCAATTATTCTTATTTGTTAAGGAGTCTATTTTACCATAGCAGAATAAAATCAATTCGTCAATCTTAAAAAAACTATCGATTTACAAAATCGATAGAAATAAAAAGTGTGTTGAAATCAAACCTCTAGTTAATTTCGATCCCCATCTTCTCGGCTGTAGCCCTAATGATCTTTATGGCAACTTCAATATCATCAGTATTTAAATCTGCTATCTTTTGCTCAGCTATTTTCTTTAGTTGTTCTTTGGTTATTTTACCAACTTTTTTGCTATTAGGTTCTCCAGAGCCCTTTTCAATTCCAGCAGCTTTTTTTAACAAATCAACTGTTAGAGGCTGTTTTAAGTTAAAATCATAGCTTCTGTCTTCATAAACATTAACTACAACTGGAATATTAAATCCTTCTTGACCCTTTGTAGCATCATTAAACTTCTGGCAAAAATCAGCAATATTCACTCCATGCTGAGCCAAAGCAGGACCTACTGGGGGAGCAGGAGTAGCTTTTCCAGCCGGTATTTGCAACTTGATTCTAGATGTAATCTTTTTAGTCATTTGAGTATTAGATTTTTTTAATCTGTAAAGAGTCCAGTTCCACTGGAGTATCTCTGCCAAACATATTTACCAAAACCTTTATTTTCCCTTTCTCTTCATCGATCTCTGAAACTTTACCATCAAAATCCTTAAAAGGGCCGTCAGTAATTTTAACTAAATCACCTATTTTAACTTCTATCTTGTACTGCGGTTCTTTCACTTCCATTCTCTTTTTTAAACTCTCAACCTCCTTTTCTGAAACTGGAACCGGAACAGTTCCAGCCCCAATAAACCCGGTAACATTAGGGGTATTTCTGACCACATACCAAGAATCATCAGTAACTATCATCTCAACTAAAACATAACCTGGATAAACTTTTTCCTCAACCACTTTTCTCTTGCCCGCTTTAATCTTTATCTTTTTTTCTTTCGGCACAATTACATCAAAAATCTTGTCTTCCATTCCCAAAGACTCTATTCTTTGTTTTAAATTCTTAGCCACTGATTCTTCGTATCCTGAATAGGTGTGTAAAACATACCATTCTCTTTTTTTAGGTAATTTTTGTTTTGGCATGGTTAGTAATTTGTTATGGTAAAAGCTAAAGGATAAACTTATTCAATAAAGCCGTAAACATAAGATCTATCCCTCCCAAATACATAGCAACTGCTATTGAAAAAGCAATTGTAATTAGGGTGTATCTTATTGTTTCCTTTTTTGTAGGCCAATTAACCTTTTTTATCTCTATTCTAATCTCTTTAAAGAAAATATTAATTTTTGTTGGAATTTTACCAATGTTGATCATAGATTTAATTAAACATCAATATTTTTTGCTTTTTTAGCGTATGTCTGAATAAACTTTTTTCTTGCCGGAACCTCTTTTCCCATCAAAATATCAAATATTTTATCTGCCTGTCTTGCGTCTTCAATGGTTACTTTAAGAAAAACTCTATTTTCAGGGTCCATGGTTGTTTCCCATAACTCTCCAGGATTCATCTCTCCCAATCCCTTGTATCTCTGAATATTTATTCCAGCAGTCTTTTTCAATGATTTTAAAATATTTTCCTTCTGATCTTCCGTATAGGCGTATTCAACATTTTTCCCAACCTTAATCTTATAAAGAGGAGGTTGGGCAATATATAGATATCCTCTATCAATTAGAGGTTTAAAGTAACGGTAGAATAAAGTCAATAGCAATGTTTTAATATGATTACCATCAGAATCTGCGTCAGTCATTATAACTATTCGATGATATCTTGTTTTCTCAATATCAAAATCTTCAGCAATGGCAGCCCCCAAAGCAATGACCAAGGATTTAATCTCATTTGAGGCTAGAATCCTATCGAGACGAGCTCTCTCTACGTTTAATATCTTACCGCGAAGGGGCAAAATAGCCTGGAAGTGACGATCTCTGGCCTGTTTTGAGGTTCCACCAGCTGAAACTCCCTCAACAATGAATATCTCTGAATCTTCTGGTCTTTTGGAGATGCAATCAGCTAATTTTCCCGGCAAAGATAAACCGTCTAGTATTCTCTTTCTTAAAATTGTGTCTTTGGCGGCTTTGGCAGCTCTTCTTGCCTTCTGGGCCAAAACAAACTTTTGGATTATAGCTTTGGCGTCATTAGGGTTTCTTTCTAAGAAATCAGATAAAGCTGAACTTACTACCTGTTCGACTGCTGATTTAGCCTCTGTATTGCCTAATTTTGACTTTGTCTGTCCTTCAAATTGAGGATCAACAATCTTAATCGAAACCACTCCTGTCAAACCATCTCTGGTGTCTTCTCCGGTAAAGTTTCCTTCATTTTCCTTTAAGATACTATTCCTCTTGGCATAATCGTTAAACGTCCTGGTTAAAGCTGCTCTAAACCCACTCAAATGAGTCCCTCCCTCTGGGGTATAAACATTGTTAGCAAAAGATTCTTCGACACATTCATATTCATCAGTATAGCGGAAAGCAGCTTCTACTAAAGTTCCGTTTCTCTCTCCAGAACAATAAAAAGTATTTTGATGAACCGGAGGATTGCCTCGGATCAAATAGCTGACATATGAAATTATACCTCCTTCGAAATAAAAAGTGTAACTACTTTTTGGTTTTACTGTTTGATCTGAAAAAGTAATTTTTAGTCCCTTAGTTAAATAGGCCTGCTGACGGAGATAGTTTAAAATCTTTTTCTTGTTGAACTTTATCTCCTTAAAAATACTTGGGTCTGGCTCAAAAGTTATAATTGTTCCGCTTCTCTTACACCTGCCTATTTTCTTGAGTTTTGTTTTTACTTTCCCTTTTGAATACTCTTGTGAATATTTGGTACCGTCACGACAAACTTCGGCTTTCATGTATCCTGACAAGGCGCAAACCACAGAGACCCCAACCCCATGCAAGCCCCCGGTGGAAACATAAGCCTTTCCTCCAAACTTTGCTCCAGCGTGCAGAGTTGTCATCACAGTTTCTAGGGCTGATTTTTTTGTTTGGGGATGTTTATCCACTGGTATACCTCTTCCATCATCTTCAACCTTAACTCTATTATTTGGCAAAATATCAATCTCAATCTCACTGGAATGGCCCATAATTGCTTCGTCAATGCTGTTACCCACGCATTCTTTGATTAAATGATGTAAGCCTTCAGATCCTGTTGATCCAATATACATGCCAGGCCTCTTTCTAACAGGTTCCAAGCCCTTTAGGACATAGATATCCTTTGCGGTATATCCTGATTTAGGTTTTTTAATCTTCTTTGCTTTCCCTATTTTTTTTATTTCCTTTGTTTTTTTCTTCATTTTTTAATTTTAAGAATATTACTTCCTAATCTCCCAACCTGACTCTTTCTCTAAGGCTTTAACTATTTTATTTTGGACCTTATCTATCTCTTCTGAAGACAATGTTCTATCTTCTGCCTGATAAATTATGTGAAATGCTAAATTCTTTTTTCCTTCTGGAAGTTCCTCCCCATCATAAATATCAAATAAATCTATATCTTTAATCAACATTCCTCCTAATCTTTCAATCTTATTCAAAATCTGTTCAACCGAAACCTGTCTTGGAACTAAGATAGCTATATCTCTTACTGCAGAAGGATAAGGAGAGATTGGCCTGTATTCCTTCTCTTCGGAAACAAGTTTTAGTACTTTTTCAAAATCAAAATCAAAAACTACTACTTTTGGCTCTAGTTTTAGCTGGTCTGTAATTTTAGAAGAGATCTCTCCCAGAAAACCTATCTCTTCTTGATCGACTTTAATTTCAGCTAGCTTTTTAGAATGCCAGATAGATATTTCTGATTCTTCAGGAGTGGGCTGATATTGATCATACCAAATCCCACTGATTCCCAGCTTGTTTAAAAGTAAATCAACAATTCCTTTGGCCATATAGAATGCATCTCCTGATATAACTCCGGTGAGAGCTTTTTTTTCTTTTGTTTTTTCCTTTTTAAAAATTTTCCCTGATTCAAAAATTTTAATATCTTTAAACAATTTTTGATTTCTTTTGAGGTTATTTAAGAGATTTGGAATTAGGCTCGGCCTTAAATATTGATAATCAGCGCTGGTTGGATTAATTACCTCTATTAAATTAGAAGCACTGTGGTTAAAGATTTTAGCCTGGTTTCTATTAATAAAAGAATTGCTATAGACTTCGGTGAATCCGGCTTCTTTTAATATCGACTTTGTCATATCTTCCCAGAAAATATCAATGTTTTTTTCTGGAGGAATTATGGCTGAAACTGGAAAAACAGAATGAATCTTGTGATAGCCATAGACTCTACCAATTTCCTCAATTAAATCTTCTGGAATAGAAATGTCCAGTCTATAAGTAGGAACCTCAACCATGATGTAGCCAGACTTCATTTTTTTAATCCCAAAATCCAACCTCTCTAGTATTCTATTAATTTTACTGTCTGAAATCTCTACTCCCAATAAACTTCTCACATAACCCAAATATAATTTAATTTTCTTTGGCAATGCTTTTTTGGGATAAAAATCAATTAAACCCTGGTAGGTTTTTCCGCCAGTCAATTCTTCTATTAAGTAAGCTGCCCTATCTATTGCTGATTCAGTTAAATCCAAGTCCAATCCATGTTCAAAACGCCAAGAAGCATCTGTTTTTAAATCTATTTTTTTGGAACCTGATCGGATGACAGCTGGATCAAAATTAGCTGATTCTAAAACAATAGTCTTTGTTTTTTTGTCTATTTGGGCTTTTTTACCCCCCTTTATACCGGCAATTGCCAAAGGACCTTTTTCATCAGCAATAATCAAAATGTCCTTATCCAGACTATATCTTTCATTGTCTAAAGTAATGATTCTTTCTCCTTTTTCAGCCCTTCTAACAGTGATTTTCTGCTTTGAAATCTTGGCTCGATCAAAAGCATGGAGGGGCTGACCGGTTTCCAGCATTACATAGTTTGCAATATCAACTACATTATTAATCGACTTCAAGCCCAGAACCCTTAATCTATCTCTAATCCATTTTGGTGAATAGCCTACCTTTACGCCATCAATAACTCTGACAGTATATCTTAAGCAGTCATTTTTATCATTAACTTTGACCTCTATTAAATCTTTGGCTTTTTGTTCTTGTTCTTTTAGTTTCGAACCCCCAAATTGCAGTTTGATGTTTAAAACGGCTGATATTTCCCTAGCTATTCCTAAATGAGAAAAGCAATCAGGGCCTCTGTTTGGCAGTATATCAATATCTAACAGCCAATCCTTTCCTGTTTTTATCACTTCTTCGACCTGAAAACTATGCATTGTCAAAGCCTCTGCCAGTTTTTTCGGTTCTGGAAGTTGTTTCTTGAAAAATGATTGTAGCCAATTATAAGAAAAAGTCATGATTAAAACTGATTAAGGAATCTTAAGTCTCCTGAATAAAATAATCTAATATCATTTATTTTGTATTTAATCATTGTCAGCCTGTCCAACCCCATTCCAAAAGCAAAACCCTGCCAGTTTCTAGGGTTCAAACCAGAGTTCTTTAAAACATTAGGATGAATCATGCCTGATCCCATAATTTCAATCCATCCTGTTTGCTTACAAACAGAACACTCCTTACCTGAACATATGGGACAAGAAAGATCTATCTCAAAAGATGGTTCGGTAAAAGGAAAATAGCTGGGGCGGAGACGGATATTAATATCTTTTTCAAAGAATTTTTTGAAGAATTCTTCTATTACAGCTTTAAAATTGGCCACTGAAACTTCTTTATCAAGCATTAACCCTTCTACCTGATAGAAATTAATCTCGTGGGAGGCATCGGTAGCCTCATGACGAAAAATACGGCCAGGCACAATAATTTTCAAAGGCGGATTCCTTCTTTCAATATATCGGACTTGAACTGGTGAAGTGTGGGTACGTAATAATAGTCCGGTTTTTAAATAAAAAGTATCCCACATGTCTCTGGCTGGATGGTCTTTAGGGATATTTAAAGCATCGAAGTTATACCACTCAGTTTCAATCTCAGGTCCATCAATTACTGAAAATCCCATTGACTGAAATATCTCTTCTATTTTTTTCTTGGTTTGAGTCAAGGGATGCAGATGACCAAAAACTGGTTTTTTACCAGGGATCGTAATATCAACCCACTCCGCCTCCTCAGCTGATTTCCTTACCTCTTCTTTTATCTCTTGAGTTTTGGCATCAAGTTCCAATATTAAAAAGGCTTTTAACTCATTAGCCTCTTTACTCATTTTCAACCTCTTTTTTTCTGACATTTTAGCCAAAGAACCCAAAATCTGAGAAACCTTGCCCTGTTTGCCCAAATATCGCTTAAAAATCTGATTCAATTCTATTAGGTTTTTGCTCTTTTTTATCTCTTTTTCAGCCCTTTTTTTGGTCGTTTTTAGGTGAATTTTTGCCATATTATCTAAGCTAATTTTACCTTAAATTTAATACAAAAGCAAGGTATTTTATACGTAAAAACTGCCCAACAATGAGCAGTTTCTGTTTAATCTTCTTTTCCCAGATCACAATTGAATAATTATGAGCTCGAAAAAAGAAGGAGGTGAGCAGTTATTAACCCACCTCTGTAAGGAAGTGGGCAGTTATTAACCCACCTCTGTAAGGAAGTGGGCAGTTATTAACCCACCTCTGTAAGGAAGTGGGCACTTATTAAGTAATGTAAGCGCAAGGAGCCCACCCCTGTAAAGAACGCTATAATCATACTATAGCAAAAAGAGTAAATTTTGTCAAGCCTTACTACAAAACCTCGCCGTAGCAGGGCCTTAAAATGCGGGGATGGTTGAACATAGTTAGAGCTGGCTACTGGTCTAGATTTTCAGCTGTTGAATCAGCGAAATCTTTCTCTTTTTAGCCTCTTGACAGCATGGTTAGAACTGAATTTTGGAGAAATCTTTTTAAAAAAGAAAATATAAAAAATATTAAAGATATGTTTATAAATTCTCAAGAACTTTCCAAATTTCTACCATAGCAATGGTATCCATCTCACAATATTTAACAAGATCAGAGAATAGTTTCTCTTTATTAGAATTGCCCTTTTCTCTTATGATTGTATCCATCCATAGTCGTTGTGCAGACGCACCTTCTTGAATATCTAGTTCCTTATAACTTAAATTAGGCACAACCACAGGCAATACATATTTAATAGATGCTCTACCCAAAAAATCTTTATCTACAAACCACCCATTTCCAAACGGCTTCATCAAGTCTACTGTCCTATTATTAACGTCTTCTAAAAACTTACTGAACTCCGGAAACATCTGTGCCATTTCTTCATTACGTTTTGTTTCAAAACTCTTATACCACACAATAACACTACCAACAGCACCAATATCCTGCTTAAGCTTATTTAGCAAGCTAGGAACTGGATGACTATTGTCTCTATGTAAATACTCAGCATGCCTGGGTTCTTCGCCTGTCTTTTCAATAATATGCAAGGAATACTGAAATGGTATCTGTTGATATGGTTTGCTCCCATTATACAATGGAGCAAAATTCATTGCTGTCTCATAATCAAGGAAATAAAGTGGATAAATTAATGTATTAAGAAAGTCTTTAATTTTATCTTTATTAATAATGCACTCATTTTTCTTGGTTGCCATAGCTTGCACTTGTTGTTTTGACGTCAAATTAAAATCATCTGGTATATCTTTAATAAGCGATATACCTAAATCCTCAAGCTCTCCTATGCGCTTAACACCAGGTGCTATTAAATTATATATACTATACATATCAACTTTATTACCTAAGGATTTATAAATTTCCATCCACTCATTTAATGAACCAAGTTTGGCATGTCGCGGAGATGAATCTGGCAATTCAGGTAAATTAATAACATCAAAAGCAAGTTGAATATTGTTTTTAGTCTCCTCTATCTTATTACGCACATCATTAGTGATATCGGTCACTGTTGATAAACTAATGGGATCAATCTCACCATCTCTAACATATTGATTATTAACATGTATGACCGCAATATTACGCACTTTTAAACCAGCTGATTCAAGAACAATTGTCTGAAAAGCTAAATCTGGATAGTGTTCTGGTTTAATTTTTGTACTAGACTTAATTTCATACAAATCAAATGTATTTTCCTCAACTCTATCCACAACATCACATATGCAAGTAATATTATTTGCTTCAAATCTTGCCTGAAATATAGTTTTAGCGTTATTATCTAATGCCTTTTTAGTTCTTTCCGGCATTGATAAATATTCATTATAATTATTAAAACTAATATAAACACCATCAGAAAATCTCTGATTAGCATATTTTTCAAATTCTATACCAGCATCAAATATTGCCTGTAAATTATCATCTGGTTCTGGTAGTTTTGATTTGTCATGTTTCTTTAACCACAACCAAGCCGGGTGTCTAAGAAACATCATGTATTCAGATTTAGAAAGCTGCATGTTGTTTATTAATGGCTTAAATAGATTTTAAATAATCAATAATATCTTTGGTTGCATCTTCAACTTTTGGTATTGGATTTCCATATTTTTATTAATTTTAGAGTAACTTTCTTTTAAAAAAATTTCAAGGACGCTCTATTGAAAATTAAAACAAAAAGTTTGAATTCTATGCAATTGTATCTTATTATCAACAACTTTTTATAAAAGTTTTTAAAAAAGGTTCTTCTGAAAACAAAAAAGCCATTCTTATGGCTATCGGTAAAAACTTTCTGTTAAAAGACGGCAAGCTAATTTTTGAATTCAAAGAACCCTTTAACTGGGTTGTAGAGCTAAATAAATCAAAGAGTTATAACATGTCCAATATGCGGGGACGACGAGACTCGAACTCGCAACCTCATGATTGACAATCATGTGCTCTAACCAATTGAGCTACGCCCCCACTCTTGTGCCGGTGACGGGACTCGAACCTGTAACCTCTGGCTTATGATGCCATTGCTCTAACCATTGAGCTACACCGGCTTAGCCTTGTGTTTATTATAAAAATAAAGTTTTCCCAAAATACTAGCTACGAATTTGTTGCGGTGCCCCGAATTGCACGGGGGCCTCCAGCTTATGGGACTGGCGAGGTACTACTCCTCCACACCGCGTCCTTATTTTATATTCTTTCGGTCACAAAGTCAATGTAAATTTAGAAAGCTTGTAAATTATTCAGTGCTTTCTCATAAACTTCAAAGGCCTTCCTTGCCTCTGCCGCGTCCAAACGATAGCTTGGGTCATGAACAATATTAGAGCGGATTTTATGGATCTCACTTACATCCTTAAGATTATCCAAGGTCTCAGTGGTTAATTTATCTAATCTCTCGCCCAAAGTCTCACCCCCATAACCCATGTCCTTTAAAACCCCGTCTAAAAGATTATCAGCCTCAATTATGGCTAACTTTGTATCAGCTTCTGTCCCAAGGTCAAATCTCTCTTTAACTTTAGCCCATTTCTTAGCTACACCCGCTAATCCAAAATGCCGATAGGTTAAAATTTCTGTTAAATCCCAAAATATTAATCTTCTTATCCAACTGGTCTTAATAAGAGCAAAAACAATAAAACCGATATAAAATAGGCCCATAGCCAAGAATATGATCTTGATCAATGATAACCACCAGATATTAAAATCTGGATCTAATATAAATTGAATTATACCTTCATGGTTCATAAAATTTTAGAGATTATTGTTCTTCAAGGATTCCAGCCACGTCCATAATCTTTCTGTCCTCAAATGGCTTCCCTATAATCTGTAAACCAACTGGCAAGCCATCAACTTTCCCGCAAGGAACAGAGATGGCTGGAAGTCCTGCCAACTTTACTGAAGCTGTTAGAATGTCAGAAAGATACATTTTCAAAGGATCTTTAGTCTTCTCTCCTAGTTTGAAAGCTGGGGTTGGAGATACAGGGGTAAAAATAACGTCTACTTTTTCAAAAGCTCTATCAAAATCTCTTTTAATTAAGGTTCTAACTTTCTGGGCTCTTAAATAATAAGCTTCGTAATATCCAGCTGACAGAACGTAAGCTCCCAACATTATTCTTCTTCTAACTTCGTCACCAAATCCCTCTCCTCTGCTTTCTAAATATACATCAATCAGATTCTGGACTTTGGATTTTGAATATCCGTATTTGATGCCATCGTAGCGAGCTAAGTTAGCTGAAGCCTCAGAGGGAACAATTATGTAATAACAAGGAATAGAATATTCTTGGTGAGGAAGACTGATTTCTTCAACCTTGGCTCCCCTCTCCTGATATACCTTAATTGTATTGTTTATTAATTCTAGCACTTTAGGATCAATCCCTTCAACAAAATATTCTTTTGGAACCCCAATTACCATATCTTTAATCTTAAAATCGGTATATTGAGGTATTAGTCCTGCTTCTACGCTAGTTGAATCTAGTTCGTCCTTGCCAGAAATAATATCAAAAACAATTTTACAATCCTCAACTGTCTTTGTCATCGGGCCTGCTTGGTCTAAAGAAGATGCAAAAGATATTAAGCCGTATCTCGATACTGCCCCATAAGTAGGATTCAAGCCCACTATCCCGCAAAAAGAAGCTGGTTGTCTTACTGAACCGCCAGTATCAGTACCCAGAGCAAAGCTGCAAAAGTTAGCTGAAACTGCAGCCGCTGATCCCCCGGAAGAACCACCTGGCACTCGAGTTAAATCGTGAGGATTTTTGGTAGGACCAAAAGCAGAATTTTCAGTAGAAGAACCCATGGCAAATTCATCTAAATTAGTCTTGCCCAAGACTATTACTCCTTGTTTTTTTAACCGCTCGACGCAGGTAGCATCATAGGGGGCTATATAGTTTTCTAATATTTTAGAGCCAGCCGTACACCTTATATCCTTTGCCAGAATAATATCCTTTACTGCTACCACGGTTCCCGCAAGCATAGGAATATTTTTGTCTCTGGCTATCATTTCATCTGTTTTTTTTGCCTGTAAAAGGGCTGAGTCTGAGCTGACAGTTAAAAAAGAATTAACTTTTTTATCCTCCTTTCCAATCTTATCCAAATATTTTCTGGTTAATTCCAATACTGAAAAGTCTTTGTTTGATAATCCCTGATGTATTTCTCTTATCGTAAGCCCTGTTAAATTCATTGAAGAATTTGTTTTGTTTTTAGATAGTTGTCTTTTGTCCTTGGAGCCAGCCCTAATAATTCTTCGCTTTTTGCCTTTGTTTTTACGTCTATTTGGTCCTTCCTCATTACATTCTCAACTAAAACTGTATGAGTGTGGGGCTCTACGCCAGAAACATTAACCTTTTTCAATTTCTCCACATAATCTAAAACGGAAGAAAGTTCTTTTTGGAACTTCTTAATATCCTTCTTTTTCAAGCGAATTCTGGCTAATTTAGCTATATGTTTAATTTGGTCTTCTGAAATCATAATTTTTACTTAGGTGGTTCCAATTGCCCAGTTTCTATCAAAACATCTTGCAATTCATCTAGATTCTCTAAAATCATTCCTGCCCCCCTGACTACAGCTGTCATTGGATCCTCTATAATCTTTGTTGGAATTTTCGTTTCCTTTTGGACTAAAATATCCAGCCCCTTTAAAAGAGATCCTCCTCCGGCTAAGTGAATACCGTTTTTCATCACATCAGATAATAATTCTGGAGGTGTTTCCTCAATTGCAGTCTTAATTTCAGATACAATTCTTCCTACTGATTTTTCCATGGCTCTCTTGATATCTTCATCAGAAACCAATACTTCTTCTGGAAGCCCGGTAATTAAATTCCTTCCTCTCATTGGAAGCTCTCTTCTTTCTTTTAGTGGAGAGGCTGATCCAATAGCAATTTTAATTACTTCTGCTGTCCTCTCACCTATTAATAGCTTGTATTCTTCCTGGGCAAAACTAACTACGTCTTCATTAAGTTTATCTCCAGCTATCCTCAAACTCTTTGCTATAACAATTCCTCCTAAAGAGATTACAGCTACTTCAGTTGTTCCCCCTCCGATATCAACAATAAAATTACCGCCCGCATCCTGGACAGGAAGGCGAGCGCCAATTGCAGAAGCCATGGGCTCATCAACCAAAAAAACCTCTCTGGCACCAGCTGATTTTGCTGCATCAATTACAGCTTTTTTCTCTACTTCAGTTACGCCAGATGGTATACCAATGATTACCCTTGGCCTCATCCATCTTTTTTGGCGGGTTTTATCAATAAAATATCTAAGCATTTGTTCGGTTACCTCAAAATCAGAAATCACACCTGCCCTCAGAGGCCTTGTAGCTACAATATGAGAAGGGGTCCTGCCAACCATCTTTTTGGCTTCCATGCCAATTGCTAGAATCTGACCAGTCTTCTGGTTGATTGCTACCACTGATGGTTCCTGAATAACAATCCCTCGTCCTCGAACATAGACAACCGAGTTAGCAGTTCCAAGGTCAATGGCAATATCTTCTAAAAATTCTTTGAAAACCTTATTAAACATTGTTTATTATTTATATAAAACTTTTTAAAAACTTATTTAAATTGGCGATTTCTACCAATTGTTCTTTCTTTTCTCCTCTCTTCTTTACCTCAACGGAGTTTTTACCCAAGGTTTTTTTAGAGACAACAACTCTTATTGGAATACCAATCAAGTCGCTGTCAGCAAATTTCTCCCCAGCTGTTTTGTCTTCTCTATCATCGTATAAAACTTCTGTTCCTTGCAGTTTCCGATACAGTTCTTCTGATGCCTTGCTCACTTTTATTTCATTTTCAAGAGCAATCAAATGAATCAAAAAGGGAGCCACCTCTTTTGGCCAAATAATCCCCCTTTCATCATTGTGAACCTCAACAATTGTGCCCAACAACCTACCAAGGCCCAGGCCATAACAACCCATCATTATTGGTTTATCTTTTCCGTCTTTATCTTTGAATGTAAAATCAAATGCTTTACTAAACCTGGTTTTAAGATCAAAGATATTCCCAACCTCAATGGTTTTTTTGATCTCTAATTCTTTGTTTTTACATTGAGGACATTTATATTTCTGGTCTTCAATAATTTCTTTATTAAGACCTAATTTACATTTTTGGCATAAATATATAGTGTCCTCACCATATGGAGTAATAGTTTGGAATTCATGAGAATATTTACTAAAAGCACCGCCTAAGGCCAAAGCTAAAAAAGTCTTCTTTCCTATGCCGCATCTCTGAAAAATTCTAAAATAAGCTCCCTTTACCTTTTCATAATATTTATTTAAATCTTCCTCACTGGCGTGAAAAGAATACATGTCTTTCATCACAAACTCTACACCCCTTAATAGTCCAGATTTAGCCCGGAGCTCGTCTCTGAATTTATTCTGAATCTGGTAAACAGAAACTGGTAGGTCTTTATATGACTGGACAAATTTCTTAACCAAGGGAGTAATAACCTCTTCATGTGTCCAGCCCAAACCATAATCCTTTCCCGATCTACTCTTTAACTTAAACATTATCCCTTCTTTATCGTGCCACCTGTCAGTTGTTTCCCATATTTTTCTAGGATGAAGGGTGGGCAAAAAGACTTCTTGTCCTGAAACTCTGTTCATCTCTTCTCTAATAATGTTTTTAATCTTGCTGAATACTAAAAACCCCAAAGGCAGATAAGAATAGACTCCGGCCATTAATTTATCAAAAAACCCAGCTCTTATCAAAAGCTTTGCATTTATGCTTTTCTCATCCTTTGGCGATTCTCTAATTGTTTTGGTGAAAAGATTAGACTGTCTCATGCGTCAGAACAACCTATTTATATCATTTATTGTTACTAAAACCATTAAAACGAGCAATAACATAAAGAAGGCAACTGTTATATTTTGTTCAACCTTCTCTGGGATTGGTTTTTTCCTTACTGCTTCTATTCCCAAGAATAAAAGTCTTCCCCCATCAACTGCTGGTATGGGTAAAATATTGAATACTGCCAGGTAAATAGAGATCATGCCTAAAAAGTTGATAAAATAACTTATCCCTAGTTCTTGAGCTTGAGACAACATCTGAAAAACACCTATTGGCCCTGTCAGCTGAACGCCAGTAGGGGTGCCGTTAAATAAATTCCAAATAGCCCTACCATATCCTAATATTATATTGAAGGTTAAGCTAAGTGTGGCTAAAATTCCCTGCCAAGGAGCTGAATACCAAGGATATTTCTTAATGGCTGTCCTGATTAAAGCCACTCCCATTGGCCCCTCTTCTTTTGGCGGAGAAACCCTTGGAGTCAAAGAAACATCAAAAATCTTATCTCCTCGTTCTACCGTCAAGATAATTTCTTTCCCTAAATAAATATTGGTAAATTCTTGAATCTCTTTTATCTTGATGGGTGACAATTTATCTGTCTCAAATGATATCTTCCTTATTGTGTCCCCGACCACCAGCCCTGCTGTTTCAGCCGGAGAGTTAGGAGATAGGCCTGCTATTTGAATTCTAGGATTAATTAAATTATTAACATCTTCATCTCCAATAACAGTTGGGGCTCCAATAGAAAATACAAAACTAAAAAGTATTGCAGCTATTATCCAAAAAGCAATTACTCCGCCCAAGATAATCAAGACTCTTTTTGTAATTGATTGTTTAGAAAAACTCCTGGGATCTTCATGTTCCCCAATTTCTCCAGGAAGACGTATAAATGCACCAAAAGGTAAAAGATTTATAGAGTAAATGGTTTCTCCGATCTTCTTTCCAAACAGCCTTGGAGGATAGCCAATGCCAAATTCTTCCACCTTTACTCCAAATCTCTTAGCCATCCAAAAATGCCCCAATTCATGAAGGGATACCAGGGCAATTATACTAAAAAAAGCGATTACAATTGTTATAGGCATATTAACTTTCTATCTCTTTTTTCTTTTTTCCTATCATTTCTTCAATTTTTTTATGGAACTCTTCTACCAGGTCTTTTAGTTCGTCTTTACCTTTGAACTTATCATCTTCTCTGATTTTTCCTTCCCTAAACCCCTCTTGGATTTCTCGCCAAGCTTCATCCCTCCATCTTCTGATTGTTCTTTTAGCTTCTTCTTGTTTTTCTGAAATAAAATGAATTAAATCTTTTCTGAATTCTTCGCTTAAAGAAGGCAGTCTCATTCTGATTAATTCTTTTTCAACAACTGGGCTGGATCCCATCTTACTGTTTCTCTCTAAGGCTTTCACAATATCTTCTATATAGGATTTATCCCAGGGCTGAATTACAATCTCCCTTGGTTGAGGAACAGATATTGCTGCTAATTCCTTTAAATCAAATTTCTTGCCAAGATATTCAACCTCAATATCCTCAACTAAAGAAGGCGAAGCTCTTTCGGTCCTAACCTTATACAGCTCCCTTTCCAGAAAACTTAAAACCTTTTCTAGCTCTGGCCTTATTCTTTTAATAATATCTTTATGAGATACTTTATCTTCTGTCATAGATAATACTTAAAATTCTAACATTAATACTTCCAAAGCCAATCTTGGATTAACATTGGTGTTAGAAATCAAGAAAATTGTTTTTTGCAAAAGTTCAAGGATGCTTTTTGTTTTCGAAAAAGATGTTTGATTTTTATTATTAATTAAAAGTTTCCTAAAATACGACAACCATATAGTCAGGGTATTTTTCAGGTCATTGTTTTTAGAGAGCTCTTCAGCATATTTAAAACGTAGAGATACTGGAGAGCTCAAAATTCTAACTAGGTCTTTTACCTTTTTTTCTCTTTCGTTTAGCTTTTGGGGGTCTTTTAAAAAGTCAACGGCATTCCCTGGCCTTCCCAAGGATACGTCAACAATATCTTTGATTTTCTTCTCTGAAGCTCCCCCTTCTTTCAAATAGCTCCCTATTTCTTCTTTCCCCACCGGATAAAACTTAATGGTCTCGCACCTGGAAAGAATGGTGGGAAAAAGCAAACTAGGATGTTCAGTAGCTAAAATTAAAAGGGATTTGCTTTTTGGTTCTTCTAAGGTTTTTAAAAAACAATTTTGGGCTTCTCTAGTCATTAAATGGGCTTGATCAATAATTGCTCCAAAAAGTGGAGCTTTTATTGGTTTTAAGGAAAGTTTCCAATTTAGATCTCTTATTTGCCTTATTTGAATTTTGCTTTTTTCTGGTTCAATTAAAATAAAATCTGGATGCCGAGAAAGCTCTTCCTTAAAAACAGAAGAAATTAGATGGAGAGCAATTGTTTTTTTTCCCAATTTTTCTGGACCTGAAAACAAAAGCGCGTGAGGAATTTTCTCTGAATTCAGAATCTTTTTAAGCAGTTCTTGTTGTTTTTTATGACCAATAATCATTGTAATTAGGATTCAACTTTGACTTATTTCCTACTTCTTAGCCAACATGCTTTTTTTATAGAGATCCAGGTTTTCTAGCATTGCACCAGTCCCCTTGGCTACACATAGTAATGATTCTTCAGCCAAGATGGCTGGAACACCCAATGTTTTTGCAATTAATTCTGGAAGATTTCTTAACAAGGAGCCTCCTCCGGTTAAAACCATACCTTTGTTCATTATGTCAGCTGAAAGCTCAGGAGGAGTATCACGAAGAACAACTTTAATTACTTGAATAATTTCAAATAGAACATCAGAAAGAGCGTCACAAATACTATTTGAGGAAATTTTAATATTTTTAGGCAGACCCAAAATCATATCCCTTCCCCTAATTTGCATTTTTTTAACTTCTTTGTCAGGAAGAGCAGTTCCAATCCTCTTTTTTATCTCTTCAGCTGTCTGCCAGCCCACAGCTAAATTGTATTTTTTCTTAATATGTTCTGAGATGGCCAAATCCATTTTGTCTCCGGCTATTCTTATTGAATGAAAATTAACGATTCCCCCTAAAGATATTACTGCGGCTTCAGCTGTGCCTCCGCCAATATCAACAACCATATTGCCAGAATAACTGTTAATTGGAATCCCAGCTCCAATAGCAGCTAGAATCGGTTCTTTGGCCAGATAAACTGCCCTAGCTCCTGAATTCATTCCAGCTTCAATCACTGCCCTTCTTTCAGTAGAAGTAATGCCAGCCGGAATACCAACCATTAGCTCTGGTTTAAACAACCTAAAACGTCCCAGGCTTTTATCAATGAAATATTTAAGCATTGCCTGGGTTATCCTAAAATCGGCAATCACCCCGTCCCTGAGAGGTCGATATATTTTGATAGTATCTGGGGTTCGGCCCATCATCTCTTTGGCCTGACTGCCTACAGCTAAAATCTCGTTTTCAGCAATATCCACGGCCACAACCGATGGTTCTTGCAAAACTACCCCTTTTTTAGGGAGGAAAACAACTGAATTACAGGTTCCTAAATCAATGCCAATTTTCATAAATGTAATAAGGATTAATAGAAATTTAAGATTAGTTCTCTAAAAATTTTAACTTATCTTCTGGAATTTTGCAAATTTCTATTAAAAGATATAATATAAAAAGCGACCTCAACTAGATTCTCTCTATGAAAAAAAGAACACGACAAATCTTATTCTTTATATTTTTATCGATATTCTTCATCTTGGCCCCCATACTAGTCCTTCATGTCCAGGGCTATAGGCTTGATTTTAAAAACAAAAAAGTAACCCAAACAGGAGGTCTCTTTATAAAAACAATACCGAAACAAGCTCAAATCTATTTAGACGGAAAACTATCAAAGAAAACAGATTTTTTCTTTGGCTCAGTACTAATTGAAAACATTTTGCCTAAAAAATACAAAATTGAAGCTAAAAAAGAAGGGTATTCAGTATGGGAAAAGGCCTTAGAGATAAGAGAAAAAGAGGTCACTGAGGCCAAAAGTATTATTCTTTTTCCAAAAGAAATCAACTATACTTCTTTAGCAGAAGACGTTGAGAATATTTGGTTTTCACCCAATAAGAGAAAGGTTATCTTGAAAGAAAAAGAAGAAGGTTTTTGGGCCTTAAAGTTATACGACTTAGACAAGAATCTAAAAAGTCATGTTATCAGAGAAAGTGATATTTCAAAAAAGGGAGCTGATCTTTTCGGTTTAAAGTTTTCCGAAAATGGAAGAGAGATCCTTTTGGAGACAGGTACGGCAGAACAATTAAAGTATTTCACCCTTGATATCAATAGAGATGTGCCTATTCTGGAAGAAACGAAAAGGCCCCTATTTAAAACCGTTGTAGCTTACCAGATCTTTAATGGAGACAGTTATTATTTGGATAATCTTGGCGATATTTATAAGGTGGGAGGAGATATATTTAGCTATGAGAACGAGTCCTTATTTCCAATAAAAGAAAGGGTCACAACAAACCCTTTTCCATTGAAGAAAGAGACAGAATATAAATTACATGTTTTCCCTGAATTTATTTTTATCCAAGAAGAAAGGACCTTACACTTATTAAGCCAAGATACAAAGTTATTTAAAAATTTCTTTGAAAGAGTCAGTTTTCTAAAGATGTCTACCGATAGAGAAAAATTAGCTTACTTTTCTGAAAAAGAAATCCGGGTTTTATTCTTGAAAGAACAAAAGGGTCAGCCTAGAAGAGAAAAGGGAGAAAGCGTCTTCTTGCTCAGGCTTTCTGAAAAAATAAAAGATGCTTTTTGGGTAAACTCAAGCTATCTAATTTTAAATACTGAAAACAATATAAAAATTATTGAGATTGATAACAGGGATAGAATAAATATTGTTGACTTGGCTAAATTTCAAAATCCAGAAATATTATGGAACCAAAAAGATAAAAAGCTATACGTTTTAGATGAAGGAAACTTGTCGGTCTCTGAAAAATTAATTCGATAATAAACAAAAAAAAAGACCCCCTAAGGATCTTTTTACTAACTATATTAATACTATCTCTTCTTCCACTGTGGAGCCCTTCGAGCTCTCTTTAATCCAAATTTTTTCCTTTCTCTCATTCTGGCATCTCTTCTCAAAAAACCTGCTTTTTTCAGTCTTTTTCTAAATTCAGGATTGAATAGAACCAAAACCTTAGCTAGACCATGACGAATAGCTTCAGCTTGGCTTGAAATGCCCCCTCCTCTTACTAAAATAGAAATTTTAAACTTATTAATAGCCTTCATCTTTTCCAAGGAAGATAAGGCTACTTTCTGTAGTTCAGAGATTGGGAAATATTCCTTTAATGATTTTTGGTTCACCAAAAACCCTTCTCCCCTAGTCCAAACCCTGACTCTAGCTACAGCTGTTTTTCTTTTTCCAACTGCCTCATAGAACCTATCAGTTTTTATCTCTTTTTCTACTTTGGCTTTTTTCGGTTTCTCTTTCTTTGTTTTTTTCTTGGCAGCTTTTTCTTTCTTTACTCCCTTTTTCTTCTTAACTTCTTTCTTCTTGATTCCTTTAGCCTTTGCTAAAGAAGATTTCTTTTTTGTTATCTTGGACTTGGCCTTACTTTTAGCTTTAGCTTTTACTGCGGTTTTTCTTTTGGGCATGTTAATTAAA
The DNA here is from genome assembly GCA_024239015.1 of Patescibacteria group bacterium. GTDB lineage: Bacteria > Patescibacteriota > Minisyncoccia > Minisyncoccales > JANBVM01 > JANBVM01. The sequence goes on from JANBVM010000008.1 coordinate 20,578, forward strand.
TAGTCTATTTAGACTTTTCAAACTTTAATCTTTTTATCTGTTTCGCTCTCAACCTGTTTTTGGGCAACATCCCATAAACAGCTTTTCTTAATGGCTCTGAAGGCTTTGTTTTCAAAAGTCTTTTCAGGGGAATTTCTTTTAAGGACCCTAAATATCCAGAGTGACGGTAGTATTTTTTCTGATCTATTTTTCTTCCAGTAAATCTTATTTTCTCAACATTTTCAATAACCACATAATCCCCTATATCTTTATTTCGAGCAAAGTCTCTTTTATGTTTACCACGCAAAAGTATGGCAACTTTAGTTGCCAGTCTTCCTAAAGATTTATTTTCAGCATCAATTGTATGAGTTTCGCGATCCATATATTACTTCACTAATTCTATTATTGCCATTTTTGCCCCATCTGATTTCCTAGGTCCCAACTTAATGATCCTCGTATATCCTCCTTTCCTATTCTTATACTTGGGAGCAATTTCATCAACTAACTTTTTAACTATTTCAGGAGAAAAATTCTTAGCCAATAATCTCCTAGAAGTTATACTGGCAACCTTGGCTTTGGTAATCTGCTTTTCAGCAAAACTAGAAGTTTCTTTTGCTTTAGCTTCTGTAGTCTTTATCTTTTCTCTCAAAAAAAGCTCTCTTGCTAAAGATTTCAAAAGAGCCCTTCTTTGATCTCTTTTCCTACTAAGTTTTCTTCCTTTTTTTCTTTTTTTCACGTTTTGTTTTCTTAGCTTTTTTAACTGGCTTTTTCTTTTTTTCTTTTTTTGGTGTCTTTGTCTTGAGGGGCTTAGCTTTGGCAACAGGCTTTTCTTCCTTAAAGGTCTGATTAAATAATTCAAATTGTTTTAATAAAATACCGGAAGCCTGTGAGAAGGCGGTTTTGGGGGAAATTGTTCCATCTGTTTCAACCTTCAGAAACAATCTGTCGTAATCTGTCCTTTTCCCAACTCTCATATTTTCTACACTGAAAGCCACTCTCCTTACCGGAGTGAAAATAGCATCTAGGGGGATTATGCCTACCTCTAGCTTCTCTTTTTTTAATGCTTCTCTTGGCACATAGCCTACTCCTTTTTCAACCTGAATATCCATTTCAAGACTGGCTTTATTGGTGGTCATAGTGGCAATATGAGCTCCTTTATTAACTAATTCTAACTGGGTTGGAATTTTCAAGTCTGAACCTTTTACTTCTTTCTCACCTTTTATTTTTAGAGTGACTTTTTGCGGCTCATCAGTAAAAATCTTAAACCTTAGTTGTCTTAGGTTAAGCATAATAGTAATAACATCTTCTGAAACACCGGATATAGTGGAAAACTCATGGGAAACGCCTTTTATCTTCACGCTGGTCAATGCCGCCCCCTCTAAAGAGGAAAGTAAAACTCTTCTTAGAGAATTCCCAATAGTTACCCCATATCCCGGATAAAGAGCTTCTATTTCAAAGGTAGCTTTGTTTTTCTCTTCTTTAATAATTTTTGGTTTTTTAGATAATGGAATCATGTTTTTTTAGGTTTATCTTGAATAAAACTCAAAAATAGCTGAGATTTCTATTGGAAGAGCCACTTCTTCCAATGTAGGCACCCCGACTATTTTGCCTTCTAATTTCTCGGTATTTAATTCAATCCAACTTGGGGCTTTATATTTCTTCATTAAGCTTTTGAATTCTACAACAATATTCTTTTTAGTTTTTTCTGGTTTTAATGAAACAATATCTCCCTTCTTTAGCTGATGGGCAGGAAAGTTCATTGCTCTGCCATTAACGAGAAAATAGCTGTGAGAAACTAACTGTCTTGATTTTGATCTGGAAAGAGTAAAACCTAGTCTAAAGACTACATTATCTAAACGGGATTCCAGGGCTTTAATCAACAAGCTCGAAGCATCTTCCGCCTTGCCCCTCTTTGCTAAAATACCTTTTACATAGTTTCTAAATTGTTTTTCTTTTATGTTATACGTGTACCTCAACTTTTGCTTCTCTCTCAGTTCTTTAGCATATTCTGAGGGCGGCCTCCTCCTTCTTTTGCCTCTCTGGCCTGGTGGATAGGGTCTTTTTATTATTGCAGCTTTTGGTGAAAGAGAACGTTCCCCTTTTAAAAAAAGTCTTTCGCCCAACCTTCTTTCAATTTTTTCTTTGGCTCCCCTCATAAGTTTAGACTCTTCTTGGTTTTTTAGGCCGACATCCATTATGAGGAATCGGCGTTATGTCTTTAGCAGAAATAATATCTACATCTCTGGCAGCTAAACTTCTAATTGCTGATTCTCTACCAGAACCTATCCCTTTAATAAACAGTTTTACATTTTTAATCCTGAATTTTTTAACTGCTTGGGCCATATTCTCAGCTACCTTTGAGGCAGCAAATGGAGTACCTTTTTTTGTTCCTTTAAACCCAATATTTCCTGCTGATGCCCAGTATAGAGTATTTCCCTGGTCATCGGTCAGAGTTAAGATTGTATTATTATAAGAAGAGGAAATATAAATCCTCCCCTCTCTTGCTGTTAGATGACCTTTTGTTTTAATTTCTTTTCTAGCTGATGCCTCTATTTTTTCCCTTTCCTTTAATAATTCCTCTTTAGTTTTAGTAACGACACGTTTTTTACCCATAGTATTTTTTATTTAGGTGTGGGTGCTGCTTTTCTTCCAGATCCTACCGTTTTTCTGACATTCCCTCTTACTGTCCTATTATTAGTCTTTGTCCTCTGCCCCCTAACTGGCAGTCCCTTGATGTGACGACTTCCTCTCCATGTATCAATATCCTTTAATCTTTTAATATTCATCATTACTTCTCCTCTAAGGATTCCCTCAACCTTGTGTTTCTGCTCAATTATTTCTTTTAACTTATTAATTTGATCAGGTGTTAAATCTTTTGCTTTGGTCGAGACATTAATATTAGCTTTAATTAAGATTTGTCTACTCAAAGAAGAGCCTATTCCATAAACATAGGTTAAAGCTATGACTATTCTTTTTTCGTCTGGTATATTAATTCCGACAATTCGAGGCATATTATCCTTGTCTCTGCTTATGTTTAGGATTCTTGCATATTACATAAACCCGCCTTTTTCTTCGAACAGTTTTACAATGCATGCAAATTTTTTTCACTGATGATCTTACTTTCATCTTCCTCTATAAACAATTCGTCCCCTTTTATCATCGTAGGGGCTCATTTCTACCGTGACCTTATCTCCGGGCAAAACTTTAATTCTATATATCCTCAACTTCCCAGCTAAATGACATAAAACCTCATTTCCATCATCTAACTTTACCCGGAAATGAGTATTAGGTAGAGCTTCTGTGATTATCCCAGATTTTTTTAATTTATTTTCTTTCACTAGTAATCTGTATAATTTACCAAGATTTTAACATTTAGTCAATAAGAGGATATTGGATTTCAATCCTATCTAAATCATTAGGAACGCTTTGGATCCAAAAAGGCCAAAGCTTAGCTGTAGCCTTCATAACTCCTGGTTGGCTCTCTAAAAATATCTTGGTTTCAGTTAAAGATTTTCCCATCAATCCTTCTTCCAAAAGATTCAAATCAATTTCAGGATAAATTTTAATAGAAAAACTAAGAGAGAGAACAATCTTGCCTGACTCTAAATTAATAGCCTCTGGCGTATAATTTACCTTCAAGCTCTCCTCATAAAGCAGTTTTTGCTCTGGAATTTGAGAAAGTGCCAGTTTTTTAACAAAATTTTCAGCGTCCTTTTTCTCAAAAATAACAGTAGCAGACTGAGCTTTTACGTTAAAGTTAAACCGTTCTTTCTGATCACCAGGTCTTGTTAAAGAAAACTTTTCTAAAATTTCTGTCTCTAAAACATCTTTTAAAAAGATGAAGCCCTCTGGAACCTTGTTGTTTAAGCTTTCTTCAACTGCTATCTTAGCTTTTTCTATTAAAACATCTTCTGCCTTTTGTAAATCTTCCTCTGTAACCTGAGGTCCCTCACCCCCTCCTGTCATTGCTTCAGAGGACTCTCCATAATACTTAGTATATCTTGGCGTACCCCGGAAAACAAAAATAGAGAAATGAGAAGGATCAATATTATAATCTTGGCCTGGTTCAGCAGCTTCCACTGGAACATCAACGTAGACTGGATCAATTTTTCCATCTTTAATTGCAACTCCAGGCACAGATATTTTATCTTTTGATTTAAATAGTTTTCCGGCATCAGATACAAATCTAGTTCCTTTCAGCCAATTCTCTCGCTTTGTAGCATAGGCATTATAAAGTCTTATTATACCTTCTGCTTTCTTTAAAGTCTTGCCAGAAGAAGAAAAGGTACCAGAAACACTCTTTTCAGCTTCAATAGCCTGACCTTTAATAACGTTGTTACCAAAATTAGAGCTTTTAACTCCTGCATCTACAGTTAATTTTGTTTCGAGGCTAATAATTTCTGTTTCTGGCGAAATCTTAATGTCAGCTCTTGACATTCTAAAACCAAAAAGAATAACACTAATGAGAATCAGAAAAAATAAAGGAGTTAGGAATAAAAATATATTTTTTCCTTTTCTTTTTTTTAAACTAGGCTTCTTCTTAACTAAAAGATGACCTTTTTGAGGTGAGGTCTCGGAAGACTCTGGAGGTAAGATATCAAATATTTTCTTTGTCATCATCTTTATTATATCAAAAACGCTTTTACTTTTACAATAAGAAATTCCAGGCAGATAGAATCAAAAACTTATTTTGACGATAATCCTTATAGAGATTTTTCTTCATCTCATTTAAAAATCGCCAAAAAGGCGATTTTCTCTTGCTGCACACAGAAATGTCTACCTTTACTCAAGAATCGCTTTAATTCTTCTTATGCCAGAAGCTACTGATTCCTCTTTTGTTATTTTAAAGTGACCTAAATCTTTTGTATTTTTAACATGAGGTCCACCACAGAACTCTTTACTAAAAATATTTCCTTTATCATCCTCAGCAAGATATACAGATACAATATCACTGTACTTAACTCCAAATTCCATTTCAGCACCAATATTTTCTGCTTCTTCCTTTGACATCTCTTTCTTTATCATGTTTAATCCTTCTTTAATTTTTTGGTTCACCAAATCCTCTATTTTCTTCAATTCTTCAGTAGTCATTTTTTTTGAGTGCGAAAAATCAATACGCAGTCTTTCTGAAGTAATGTTGCTGCCTCTTTGTTTAACCTGGGGACCCAAAATCTTTTGCAGAGCTGCCAAGAGTAAGTGATGAGCAGTATGAAGCTTTACCGTTTCCTCTTTTGTATCAGCTAAACCACCTTTGAATTTCTTATCGGCACTTGTCCTAGACATCTTTTGATGTTTTTGAAACTCTTTTCTAAAACCTTCTTCATCTACTTTGATTCCTTTTTCTTTAGCCAAATCAAGAGTCATTTCCAAAGGAAAACCATAGGTTTGGTAAAGATCAAATGCCCCCCTACCCGATATGAGTCCTCCTGCTTTAACGCTTATTTTTTCAAAGACTTTCAAACCTTTCTCAAGGGTTTCTCTAAACTTATCTTCCTCCTCCTTAATAGTTTCTTCTATAAGAGATTTGTTTTGGACAATTTCAGGGTAATCGTCAGCATAACTCTGAACGATGGGATTAATAAGGGAGACAAGGGATCCCTTTGACATTTTAAGCGTGTCGGCGTGACGTACTGCTCTTCTTACGAGCCTTCTTATAAAATAACCTCTCTCTACATTAGAAGGCCTTACGCCATCTGCAATCATAAAGGAGGCAGCTCTCATGTGATCAGCTATTATTCTGAAAGATTCTTTGCCTTCACCCCCATAATCTATTCCAGACAGATCTTCCATTTTTTTAATAATGGAAGAGAGCAGGTCTATTTCAAAAATATCTGGACTATTGTTTGCTGCAGCTGTAATCCTTTCTAATCCTCCGCCAAAATCAACATTTTTCTGCAAAAGTTTATCAAAACTTCCATTTTCATTTTTCTTGTATTCCATAAAAACAGAGTTCCCTATCTCAAGAAAGCGGCCGCAGTTGCAGTTCGGATGACAATATTTACCGAATTTAGAATCATGTTCAACTTCTACGAATTCATAAAATACTTCAGAGTCAGGGCCACCTGGTTCTCCTGAGGGCATATTTTCTGGAAGTCCTGATCTGCTCCACCAGTTTTTACTTGAATCATAATAAAAAATTCTTCCACCTTGCATGCCGAGTTTAGCACCCTGTTTTGAATTCAAAAGCTCTACATCTTTTGCCTTGACTCCTTTTTCAGCAAAAAGTTCCTTCCAAATTGCTACCGATTCATCGTCTCTGGGAATATTGTTATTCGGATCTCCTGAAAACACAGTAATATAGAGTCTATTTGGGTCTAAGTTAACTTCTTTAGTTAAAAATTCAAAGAACCAGGATAACTGTTCCTCTTTAAAATAATCACCCAACGACCAATTACCCAACATTTCAAAAAAAGTAGTATGGCGATTATCACCCACCTCTTCAATATCTTCAGCCCGAAAACATTTCTGAGAATTAACAAGTCTTTTACCCAAAGGATGGGGCTGACCTAAAAGGTAAGGAATAAGCGGTTGCATTCCGGATCCGGTAAATAGCGTAGTTGGGTCTTTCTCGGGAACCAAAGAAGCAGAGGGGATAATTATGTGCCCCCTCTGCTCAAAAAACTTTAGAAATTTTTCTCTTAATTCTCTTGAAGTCATCTTTTAAGTGTACCTATCTGCAACTACTGAAGCAACATAGGATTCTGGCTTTATTTTAGGTTCAAAACCATTACCCTTAATTAAACCAACCACTTCTTTTATCATATCTTTGGTATCTCCATTAGCTCCAACATCGGCATGAATATAGCGAAACTGCCAATTACCTCCCTTTTCTAGGTTATCTAGTTTTTTGTATAACTCTTCTTTAAAGTGCAAAGCCAATTCGCAGGAAATCAAAACCTCTTCTAAAACTCTCTCTTTGAAAGAATAGAACTTACGATTTTTATAGCTTATCTTCTTAAGAAAAATTCTACCTCCCTCGCCCACCCTTAACACCACTACGGCCACCGGGAAGTAAGGAATTTCATCGGAAGGAGAGTCACAACCAACTATAATGTCGTAAAACCTATCTGGCTTTGATTTTATATAAGACAAAATCTCTTCAATGACTTGATTTATATCTAGGTTTCCTACGGTTGGATTATAGAAATCTCCTTTTAAAATATCTTTCATAATTTCACAAAAAAAGGATTACAGTCCTTCTAATAGGCAGTGTATCTGAAAACAAATGAAAAATCAATCTCTAACGAAGAGAATCTATGTTTTTAACAATTCTGATAAACTCTTTTGCTCTCAAAGAGGCTCCCCCTATTAAGAGGCCTTGGAATCCAGATTCTTGAATAAACCCTCTAGCATTTTTAGAACTAACGCTACCTCCGTATAAAATAAGAACTTTGTCTCCCAAGATTCTTTTTATTGAAAGATTAAATTCTGCTGCTTTCTCGGGAGAAGCTGTTTTACCAGTCCCAATTGCAAAAAGAGGCTCATAAGCTAAAACAATGTTTTTAATCTCTCCTCTTGAGATTCCTTTAAGATCTTTTTTGACCTGAGATATTTTATCTATACACAGAATGGGTTTTAGTTTCTTCTTTAAAGTTAATTTTAACTTTTTATTAATCATTGTATCGGTCTCAGAAAAATATCTTCTCCTCTCTGAATGACCAATGATTACATACCTACAACCCAAATCCTTTAACATGTCAGGAGATACCTCTCCGGTAAAAGGTCCCTTTTTTTTCCAAAAACAATCTTGCCCACCTGTCTTTATGCTTGTTTCTCGTTTCTTGTTTATTGTTGTTAGGTAAACAAATGGCGGACAAATTACTACCTCTACATTCTTAATATTTTTAAGCCCCTTTTTTATTAAATCAAAAAGCAATTCTGCTTTTTTAAAAGTCGTGGGATTACACTTCCAGTTCGCAACAATCAACTTTTTATCCATAAATTACTTTAACTGCTTAATCAAATATTTAGTCGCTCTCTCAGGTTCAATTGTTGAGATTTCCATTCTAGTGCCAATTTCAAAACCAGCTGAAATAGCGGTTTTTGGCAAAATAGTCCAATGCCAATGATAGTGAGGGTGCTCTTTACCGTCACAGGGCGCTGTATGCAAATAAAAATTATATGCTGGATCAGACAGTCCTCTATAAAGAGCTTTAAAAGAGGCTCCAAATGCTTCGGATAAATACCATTTTTCTTCCTCACTAGTCTCTTCAAAATATGAAGAGTGTGTTTTCGGGGAAACAATAACTTCAAAAGCTGACTTTGATGCAAAAGGACATATTGCTAAGAAATATTTATTTTCAAAAATAATTCTTTTTTTAACTTTCCTCTCCCAGACATTCATCTCGCAATAGATGCATTTTCGATTATTCTTCTTATAATATAATTCTGAATTAAAAAGGGCATTCTTTAAATCAATATCAACCAAGGGGGTGGTTATAATTTGGGAATGAGGGTGAGGCTGGGAAGCACCAGCTTCGACTCCATGATTATGGAATATGGAAATGTAATTGACCAAAGGTTGATTCATTAGATCTAAATATCTCTGCTGGTAAGCATCAAATACTTCTTTTATCTGGGGCGTTTCTAAATGAGGGAAATGCTTTTCGTGATCTCGAGTTATAACTAGCTCAGCAAATCCAACTGCATTCATCTTTTGATAAAATTTACCTTCTTTTTTCTTTTCTAATTTAGGATGAGGCAATAAGGCTGGATATTTATTAGGAATTACAATAGTTGACCAATCTTTTGGAACTTCACTCCATATTTTTTTCTTAGGGATTGGTTTTCTATTGCTAAAATTAATTTTTTTACCGTGAGAATAAACTAAAACAGGTTCTTTTTGTGTTTCAATATTGCAAAAAGGGCAGACCTTTTTAGAGACTTTTATCTTTGCTCTTTTTTCTTTTTTGAAAGATTCAGGTTTTTTAGCTCTGCCAGTAGCGATTATGACCCAATCCTTTGAAACCAAATCGAACCTTAGCTCAGAAGGAAACTTAATGTGTTTGGCATGTTTAGTTTTTTTTGGCATTTAAGCTTTGGGGGCCATTTTATCTTGGATTTCTATCTGTATTTACCAGTAATCAGATTCCACCTTATCTTCAGTAAATCAATCCCCATTTTCACCATATTTTTTAGCCCCACCCTACTATCTGGATCATTAACCCAAGTAACAGGAATTTCTTTTATTTTGTATCCCATTTTTTTGGCAATAACTAAAATTTCAGGATCAAAAGCAAATCTGTCTATGACACATTTTGGTAGAACATTTTCTACTGCCTTTTTGGTAAATCCTTTAAATCCACATTGGGTATCCCATATCCCAAAAAGACCACTAGTTATTTGAACCATTAGGTTGAAAATATCACCCGTTATTCTCCTTATTCGGGACTGAGGAACAGCAAGAACAGCTCCTTTTATATCTCTCGAACCTATAACTATATCAAATCCTTTTTCAAATTCAGGCCACATTTTCTCTACTTGGTCGATTGAAGTTGAGTTATCAGCATCAGTGAAAACTTTATACCTTCCTTTAGCTTCCAGTAATCCTTGCCTGACAACATAGCCCTTGCCATGATTTTCCTTGTTATCAATTAATCTTAAATTTTCAATCTCAGAAGATAATCCTCTAACAACCCCAGCTGTATTATCTTTTGATCCGTCACTAACCACTAAAATATCCCAATTGTAGTTTTGGGTTTTTAAATATTTATGAATCTCCCTTAGAGTCTTAGCTATCCTCTTCTCCTCATTATAGGCAGGGATTATAACTGATAGATGAATTTCTAGCATTTAGTTATTTTATCACAAAAAAGTATAAAACAAAAACTACTCAGTAACGAGTAGCTTTTGTTTAATTTCTTAATTTCTTTTTCCAACTACTGCAAATTTGTCAAAACTTCAGCTCCGTTTTTGGTCATAGCTATTGTATGTTCAAAGTGAGCTGATAAAGAGCCATCTTCGGTTTCATAGCCAAACCCATCTTTTGATTTTTTTATTTTGTAGTCTCCCATTGTCAACATTGGTTCAATACAAAACACCATACCTTCTTTGATCTCAGGACCTGCGTGTCTCTTCCCATAATTTAAGATTTGAGGTTCTTCGTGTAACTTATTTCCAATCCCATGACCACAAAGCTCTCTAACAATCCCGAACCCTTGGCTTTCTATAAATCTTTGAATTGTATTTGAAATATCTCCAAAAGTGTTGCCGATTCTAGATTTTTTAATCCCCCTTTTTAAAGCCTTTTTTGTTGCCTTCAATAACCTGTTCGCCTCAGGCTCAATACCCCCTATCGGTAAAGTAATTGCCATATCAGTATGAAAACCTTTATAGAGAATTCCGATATCTATAGACAATATGTCTCCCTCTTTTAATTCTCTTTCAGAAGGAACAGAATGGACAAGCTCATGGTTGACTGCAGTACATAAGGTAGCTGGATAGCCCTCGTATTCTTTAAAAGAAGGTTTACCGTATTTTAAAATCAGACTCTCTGCGAGTCTGTCTAATTTTTTAGCAGTAATCCCTGGCTCTACTTTTTTTTTCAATTCCTCCATTATACCAGCCAGAATCTTACCACCTTCTCTCATTATCTTAATTTCTTGGGAGCTTTTAATAGAAATCATTCTATAGCTTTTAATATGTCCTTAAAAACATCTTCTATGCTCTGCTCACCATTAATTTTTATAAGTCTTCCTTGATCTTGGTAATATTTAATCGACTTCACCACTCGATTCTCATAATAGTCTAGCCGGCTATTTATGGCTTCGGGTTTATCATCAACACGGGTTATTAATTCTCCACTACATTTATCACAAACTTTTAGATTCTTAAACTCCCCTACCCAAGGAATTAATTGTCCACACTCCTTACAAATTCTTCTTTTTGTTAATCGATCAAAAGCTTCTTGCCTTGAGACATCGATTAAAATAATGAAGGTGTTTTCTTTCCTATCTAAAAAACCCAGAAACCTATCAAGTGCTTCAGACTCATTGAGACGACGAGGAAAACCGTCAGCCAGTATTCCCTGGTCTTCTTTAATCTTATAGGCAATTTCATACATCCATAAAGTGATTGCTATATCATCAAAAGGTAACCCCCCTTCCTCCATGACTTTCCTTATCCTTTTCCCCATATCGCTATCAATTTCAGCCAAATCTCTAAACAGAGACCCTGAATTAATATGAACCAAATTCCCGAAGTGTTTCTTTAGGAGTTCGGCCTGACTTCCTTTGCCTGATCCAGATCTACCTATCAGAACAAAATTTGATGGTTTTTTTTGACTCATAGTGTCATGTTTTTAGAATGTTTCATATTCTCTCATTTCTAATTGAGCTTCTATTTGCCTCATTGTTTCCAAAACAACAGAAACTATAATTAAGATTGAAGTTCCCCCAATTAAGAAACTAAATGCAGTTATTGCAGTTACGATCTGAATGATTGAGGGAGTTAAGGCTATTAAGCCTAAAAATAAAGCTCCGACTGGCAAGACTCGGTTGATAACAAATTCCAAAAACTTAGTAGTAGGTTCTCCTGGCCTGATCCCTGGGATAAAACCACCCATTTTTTGCAGGTTTTTAGAAATTGATTTTGGTTCAAAAGTAATCATGGTATAAAAATATGTAAAAAGAAAAACAGTCGTAAAGTATAAGATTCCATAGAACAAAGGATTATTAAACAAAGTATTTACGGTAAAAGCAGCTCTTCCCAAAAAACTTTCAGAGCCGCTCAAAAAATTAGCTATCATCGGAGGAAAGGTCAAAATCGATAAGGCGAAAATAATTGGCATTACGCCAGCCGGATTAACGCTTAGAGGTAAATAGGTAGAAGCTCCGCCGTAAACCAACCTGCCCCTTATTCTTTTAGCATAAGAAACTGGAATATTCCTTCTAGCTTCGTTAATTAAAACAACTCCAGCAATGATAGCCAAAGCCATTGCCGCAAACAGTAAATAAGAAGTAAACATTGAAGGGTCATAAGTCGTCACTAGTTGACCTAAGTTGCTTGGGAAATCAGCTATAATTCCAGCAAAAATCAAAAGAGAGACACCGTTACCAATACCTTTCTCTGAGATTAACTCTCCTAACCACATTAGGAAAACACTTCCAGCTGTGATTGTAACTACAGCGCCAATTCTGGATAAAAAATCAAGTTCTCCAATAACGCCTTGACGAGAGAATAAAGTAAGAATTCCAAAAGCCTGAAGTACAGCCAAAGGAACAGTTAAAATTCTTCCGTATTGTTCGAATTTTTTCTTACCCTCCTCTCCCCCTTCTCGATACATTTCTTCAAGTTTGGGAAAAATCATTGTCAGTAATTGAAGAATAATGGTAGCTGTAATAAAAGGACCCAAGCCCAGCATGACAATCGAAAGTCTTTCAAGAGCACCTCCTGTAAAAACATTTAAAAGGCCTAACACCTGGAATTGTTCAAAGAAACTTTTTAGATTTTCAATATTGATTCCAGGAATAGGAATATTGGCCATTATACGAAAAATAGCAAAAATACCCAAAACAAAAAGAATTTTATTTCTTAGGTCCTTTATTTTAAATAGTTGAATGAGTTTTCGGTACCACATCTTAGTTTGCAGCTAACTTTTATTTTATAATTCCTCCTGACTTTTTTATTTTATCTTCAGCTAATTTTGAAACCTGGATCTTTTCAATGGTCAGTTTTTTAGTCAAAGATCCTAAAGCCAAAATCTTAACTTTTGGTAATCTTCCCCTTATTCTACGGATTAATTTCTTATCAAGCAATGTTTTAGGTGAAACTAAATCTCCTTTTTCAAACTTTTCTTCTAAAATTTTAATGTTAATTATAACAGGTTTTTTCTTCCTAGATTTAAACTTATAGCCTCTTAATTTAGGATATTTTTTAATCAATTGACGAATAGGAGGCACCATTTGCCTACCAGCCCTAGATCTTTGTCCTTTCACTCCCCGACCGGAGTAAGTTCCTCTCTTGCCGCCCCTACCTATTCTTTTATTGGTTTTTCTTTTATGAGTTGGTTTTATTTGATGTAATTGCATCATGTAAAATAGCAAATGTTATTATTTTTCTTTATCCTTCG
>JANBVM010000009.1:0-28171 GCA_024239015.1 Patescibacteria group bacterium
CGTATTTCTTGTTCAATCTCCTCACTTGAGACATTTTCTGTATGTTGAGCAGCTATAACTATTGCATGAATTCTAATTGCTTTTCCCTCTTCATATTCTACAGAAACGAGACTTTTCCCGTCAGGTCTTAAAAAGGGGATAATATTTTTTTTTCTAGCTTCTGCTAACCTTCTAACAAGATTATTTGCAAGGTGAGTTGCCAAGGGCATAAATTCAGGGGTTTCATTTATAGCATAGCCTACCATAATTCCTTGATCTCCTGCGCCTTGTTTTTCTATTTTATCTCTTTTTATTCCTTGTTTAATGTCAGGGGATTGTTGATGTATTGTATTAATTATAGCACAACCTTGATAATCAAAACCCATAGATGAATCATCATACCCAATCCCTTTAATTGTTTCTCTTACTACTTTATTATAATCAATAATCACTCCCTTTTTAGCAGAAATTTCTCCTCCAATTAACACAAGCCCCGTTGTTACAAAAGTTTCACAAGCAACATGAGCATCTGGATCCTTTTCTAAAAACGCATCTAAAATGGCATCGGAAATTTGATCACATATTTTATCAGGATGTCCTTCAGTTACAGATTCTGCTGTAATAAATCTTTGGTATGTCATAATGATAAAATAAGAAATATAATCTAATAAACCACATTATAAACTGAAAATTTTCTAAATTTTCTAAGTAATTGAGCGTAATATTGAAATGTAAAAAATGAATTAGTTAAATTGTAGAATTTCAATTAAGAAATCCGAAGTGAAAGTATAACCAAGTTCGGGATGGTTTTTAACATATTTATCAAATACCTGAAATAACTCATAATTTTAGAATCATTTTTCTCAAAAAAGTCTAAGAAAGAAAAAGAGAGAGGATCAACTGTTTTTAACTCTCTATCAATTAATTTATATACTTGGGCCCGTTCTAATGTTAGAATTATCCCCTATTCACGAGAAAATTCAGGAGATTCAAGATATCTTTTAAGTTGTTCTTCGGGAGATTCTTCTTTTCCCTCTGCGAAAGACGTGAATTTTGTAGATTTACACTCTAATATAAATCTGTCAGAATGAAAATCTGGCTTATTTCCTTTTTGAACAACCTCTATTAATAGATTATGTTGATTTATATAATTTAGAACTTTTAAAAAGGAAATTGTAAATGGTTGTACAACCGATTCTTCGTCATTAATACTCCTCTTTTTACATTTCTGGACATAAACGCGAAAGGACTGGTTTTTATTAATGATATTAGTCTGTGAGTTAATTAGAGTGCTAATCTCCTCAGTTATTCTTTGAATATCCATTATCCATACTAGCTTTACTATTGCCTTTTGAGAGATATTATAGTCTTTTATCTATATAAAACTTAAGATTAATAGTTTTCTGATTCTGAGATCAAACTTCCCTCCAAAAAATTAGTCATAGTTTTTTTAAATTAATTTTATTTATTTTAAAATCTACCTCACTAACTTCCTCTTCGGTCTCCATTTCTTTTCCATATTGCTCCGCTACCCATTTCCTTATTCCAAATTGATCAGACTTTATTTTAATCTTAGTATCAATTGGTCTATTATAGAATTCAATTTCATATTGAATATTATCATCTGTGAATGTACAAATTATTGACCTTAAATACTTGATAATATCTTCTGGATAATTTTCAACCTTAGAAGGAAGCTTATCAAAACCAAAATGAAAAATCCGTGGGGGATCTAAGAATTTAATGATGTATTCTCCTTCCCTTTTAGAGATAATTGCGGTTGCTTCATAATCTTTGTCCTCATCTTTTACAAAAGTATTCAGAGCAGTTCCTATTAACCTTTCCAACAAATTATCTAATGATTTCAATTCTTTGACTAATTTATACTCATCCAATTTGATTTTAATCTCTGGTTCCCTCTCTAATATATTTGGATCCAATTCAAGTTCTTTTTTAATAATTAAATGACCTGAAACATAATCTAAAAATTCACTAATAAAACCTACAAACTCTAAGATCTTTCTATATAAAAAAGGTTTGAAACTCACTATAACATTGATAGGATTTTTTCCAAGTAAATTTTCGATTTCTGCTAAGCTTAAGCCCTCGTGATAGATTTTGTTTCGTATTTTATACATATCTTTAATTAAATCTCTTTTTGATTCATATTCTATATGTTCATTATCAAACATCATAAATATTTTTTTTATTATATGTGCTCTTCTGTGTCTTCTAAGACTTTTCCAATATCTTGAGGCTGTATGTTCTATTACATTCCATGCTATTGTACCACTTATTTCTGTCAGGGGTTCTCTATGGGATGTGATATACCACATTATGATTATATACAAAAAGTCGGATATAGGATTATTAGATATTTTTTGAAACAAACCCCTTGTTATTTTATTAAAAGAAAAAATACTCAACCTTCCGTGAAGTTGATTCCTCTTTTTTTTCAAATCTGGTTCTTCAAAGGGATTAATTATAGCTTCTACAAGCGAAAAATTGCCCCCTTCATACTTAAAGTGATAATACTCTTCTAAATATAAAGGATTTAAAATAAGAATTGTTAACATTGAAATTACTTTCTTTGCGAGATTCTCTAATTCTTCTCTGTGTATTGGTTCTTCACTCATGATTAATAGATAAGAAAATGAGCTTGGATTAAAATCAATGTAACTCAAATTTAATTCATATTTATCCCTCATGTTATCAGAGTTAGGGATTATATAAATATCGTCATTAACAATAACAGGATAAAACAATTCCAAGCATGAAATTCTAAAAAGATAATTATTTAATTTCACTCTACATCAGTTTCTTGTTTTTATGTCTTAATTAAAATATAGAATATTTAGTATTATAAATATAATAACAGAAAATTCCTCTCCCCAATACAACTTTTTTTTAAAAAAATTGCAGATTATCATTTTATTTTCTTTCTTATTTGTATTGTGGACGAATAGTAAATTAAATATAAATGCCAACAAGCTTTAGAACAACCTTAACCGTTGCACTTCAATACAACGTTTATGAAAAAGAGATAAGATTTTATACCGAAGTATCACCCAAAAGTCCTATCCGTGTTCCGAGTCTAATTTATTCAGATTATGATTCAGATGCTAGAAAATATATTCTCATTCTTGAAGATTGTTCATGTTATAAGATGGTTGACCAGATCGAAGGTTTAAATTATGAGCAACTATTTGCCTTAAAAGCCCGGCTTTGATTAGCGTTCATGCCTCGTAATTTAAGAGGGGGTGTAATTTTCTTATTCTCAAATTGGTCTTTTTTTCCGTTGTCCGAGGTATTATAAATTCTTTCACTTATAACAAGACCGCATTGAGAGCATGCTTCTTCACCCCTAAATTGGCTAGAAGTGATAACACCTCCACATTCAGGGCAATTATTAGAATTTCCTATGCGAACGGATTTTGTCATTTTACTGAAGATTAATATATTGTTTATGAATATTGGTTATCAAAGAACAAAAAGAAATTTTTGCTTATAAACCTTGTGCTACCAAGCACAACCCCCTCGCACAAATAAGATGTTGGATCCTGAAACAAAAAGGCGTATCATACACTTTCTGGAAAAGAATCATCCAAAGGATTTCAATCTCATAGAAATTTCTGATAGTCTGAATATTCATAGAAATACAGTAAGAACTTATGTAAAGGTGTTAGTAGCCGAAAAATTAATCAAGACTTCTCGAAAAATAGGGAATATTATTATGTATTCCTCGTTATAAATACAAAATAGCGATTTATTTCACCTTACTTTTTTCTTTATAAGCTCTGACATATTTTGTAGGTAATGTTTAAATTGTTAAAATAAGAGTGTAAAAAGTGAGTAGTAGACATAACCAAGTTTCTGCACAATCAAGAGGTATACCCACTAGCATAACCACAAGAGAGAATACCACCAAAGTAAAAGGAATAATTACTAAAGAAACTAAAAAAGACATACTTCTCAAGTTAGAAGATCGAGATGAAAGTTGGTTTCCAAAATCGAATATAAAATCTCATTATTCTCTTGGAAAGAAAACCGCCCAAATCTTCCTCATTGATTCTTGGATCCTTGAAAAAGATAAGATTGCTTAAATTTATAATTCCTAAATTTTTTTTACATATTTTTTAGACAATCTACAGGGATGTTTGTTCAGAGTTCTTCTAAGAATGAGCCCTTTATATAGAATGATTTCACAGTTATCATGTACCAATGGAGTCTTAAATTGGGTAGTAAAAATTATTTAATAATTATTAATTAATAGATTTAAAGAAATATATTTATTTAGAGAACTACAATCTTAGTTCGGTCTTGATCATCTTTAGTAAATTTTATTACATATTCACTTTGCCGTTTAAAAGAATCATCGTGTGATATCACAAATAATTGTTCAAATCCCTTAATATTGTGGATATATTTACTCAGATTTATCCGTGAGGTTTGGTCTAGATTCGTTGTAGGTTCGTCAAAAAATGCGAAATCAATATTCGTAAATGATTTGAGAATTGCCAATCGTACCGACAAAGCGGCTGCCATTTTTTCACCTCCAGATAATTTACTGAACTTTTTACTGCTTTTAGAAGTGGTAATCTCGATATCATAATTTTGCAGCCACCTTAACCCAGCATCTTCCTCCTCCCGGATGCTGCGATAAATTTCAGAGGCAATAATATTGATCTTTTCTATCAAAGCGGCTCTGAATTTAGGAACAAATTCACGTATCCATACCCGTAATTTTTCTAGGAACGATTTTATGGTATTAAGTTTGGCTCTTTGAGTTTTTAGACCCTCTAATTTTTTCTCTTTTTCACCAAGAACCTTCAATTTTGTTTCCTTTTCCTTTAAACTTTTACCCTTCTCAGCTAATTGGCTTTTAAGAACGGCGATATTCTGGTCAGTATCTCTAATTTCTTGTTCAGTTTTGAGAAATTCCTCTTTATCAAACTTAGGTCTCGAGTCTGCTAGTAATTGACCTTGATGTCTTGATTGTTTTTTTGTCTCATTTAGACTTTTAAAGGCAGATTCCCTCTTTGCTTCAATATCTGACAATTTATTAGCAGTCTTTAAGTGTAAAATGTAACTGTTATATCTTTCGGCAAGTGATCACTCCGACACATTACACGACTCAATAGCATTAAAAAGATTGAAATGTTTTATTGAATATTGGAATTCAATTTGTAGATATATACTTTCAATCATTACAGACGATTACGTTTTAGATTTTGAGAATGTGGATGTTACTGGAATCTTGCATTTAGGATTTAATGCTCTTGGAAATGCTCTACCCATTGGAAGATGTCAGAATTGTGGTGGTTTATTATATTTTATGACTAATTATCCCATTATCGGTCATTTTAAGTGCCAATGTATCATTTTTCAAAAACTTGGAACAATTCCTTACTTATAATATTGAATATATTCTAAATTGCCAATAATAAAAGGAGAAAATAATATGAGTGTAGATAAAGAAACAAAAAGAAAAATAAGAGAAATCTTAAAAATTTATACAGATTTAGTTTTGATATAATTAACAAAATTCAAGAAAAAACTGAGACCATGAATGATGAGAATGGGACAGGATCTTGTTTTGAAATTTATCAGGTTAAAAACTAATGAACTCTTAAATTTTCCACCGTCATTTAAGGATCTTAAAGAATTAATCCAATTTCAAATATTTTCACTAAATAGACCAATCAATCTTCTTGTCTACGCCAAGCATTTAATACTGAATTTACATCAATTTCTTCATGCTCTTGGTTCCATTCATTGAAAAATGAAGTATCCTCACTTGACGGGGCGGGATCTGGTTTGTCTATTTTAATCCTTGTCGGCATCATAATAGAATCGCCTAATAGAATACATTCACCACGTCTCAAAGTTGAAAAAATACTTACTATACCGCGTATTGAATCTGGTAATAATCTTTTTACATAAATTTGATCATCGGGGTTAGTTATACGTAGACACATAAAACTATTACACTGTGAAAGAATAGTAGCAGATACCTCTCTAGGCCTCTGGCTTATAACCGTTAGACTTATTCCATATTTTCTCCCTTCTTTTGCAATCTTTTCAGCCGATAAACGCGTTGATTTCATTGAACGCTCGTTTTCACTGAGATATGAATGAGCTTCTTCAAAAAATACTGCGATTGGATATGTTTTTTCATTGATACGTTTATACCAATAGACAAAATCAAACATACACCTTAAAATAAGTGATATTACAGAATTCCTCACTTCCATTGGAATAGGACTTATATCTATTATTACAATCTTTTTAGGATCATCGATGGTTTCACCTAAGATTTTACGAAACAAAAGTTCCATTGATGCCGATGTATTATATTTTACAGGACGAAAAATTAAATTAAATCTTTTATCATTTAATTTAGATTCAATTCTCATGATTAATCTTGTGAAATGTCCATGATAAGGTCCATTTTTCTCTCTTCCGGTAGCACCAATGATTCTTTCAACATCTAATCTCTTAAATTCTTCAATTATATTCTGAAAATTAAAAAAAACAGGTGTATCAATAGTGATTTTTGGAATATTTAAGGTCACATTTTCTTCATTTGTCTCTTTTGCTTGCTGAAGTATTTCTCTAAATTTCGCAATTTGATTTGGTGCTGAAAATTCTGATCTATCTATCATTAAGTCTGTGAGCTCTTGAAAATTCATTAGCCAATAAGGAAATTCAAGATCTTTTCCATCTATAAAATCAATATATTCATTATTAAATGCATTTTTATATTCACCATGCAAATCAAATAAGACAACTGTAGATTTGGGAAAATTAGCTATTTTTTGCAATATTGAAGCAACAGTCCAAGATTTACCACTTCCAGTCTGACCTATAATAACAGCATGCCTTCCTAAAAAAACGTCTAAATCAATTTTGGCATCTTGTTCCGGAATTAATGATAATTTTCCAATTGAAAAGTCACCTATACTATAAAACTTATAGATATCATTAATTAATTTCTTATGTACAGCGTAGACAGGTGTATTAACAGTTGGCAATATATCTGTTCCTCTTTCAAATTTTCCTGAGGGATCGATTGTCCCAATGGGTACAACAGATATTCTTCTCTCAGGAAATTCAAGAAAATATTCATCAGTCTCTTCTGCATCTTTGATTTCCCTTGAAGAAGGGATACTTTCTCTCATCCTAATATTACTAATCATTGCAAGGAGAAATCCGTTAGGAAGAGAAATCTGTATAAAACTTCCAGAATTTAAATTTTTAGCAAAACGATAATGTTAAAAAAATTATTCATCACTCATTTTTAATTAAATCTATTATACTCTTGGTCTAACTTCTGGTTAAACAGATCGGGATCTTCTTTTGGTCTTATTTCTGCGTTTTAAACTGAAACATTAAAAGAGCAGCAAGAAGTCCTTAAAAATTTCAGCTCTGGGAAATTCAGAAAGAAGCATTTATATATATTTACTAACTATTTTTACAATAAGTCTAAAATTTACATTAAATCCATTCAAATTATGGTAAATATCTTTATTAATGATCCAAGGTTGAAAAAAATCCTCAAAATGATAGAAATGAATAAAAATTTGAACCAGCTTTACTCATCTAAATGGCATACAGTAGCAAATTTTCTTTATAATAACACTGGTTTAACAATAACTAAGGTTGGACAATTGGGCTCAATAGGTAAAGGCACAGCACATAGATCTAGTGATTTAGATATAGGATTTTGTACTTCTCCTAATATGAATAAAAATAAGATTCGAGATACCCTCTATGAAAAAGCTAGAGATTGCTTTGGAAGCAAGGTAGATATAAATAGGGGAAAAAATGCAATTCATATTGATTTTAAAAGTCCAAAAGGTTATATAGATTTAGTATATCTAACCCAAAGCGAATTTAATCAAGAATATAAGGAGGTGAAATCTTACAAACAAAGATCACCTCACCAGCAAGACGCAATTAAGATTGCAAAATATGCATTCGACGTCTTTTTAAAAGGTGTAATTAGAGGAGATGAGGTTGAAAAAGCTTGTAATACATTAAATTGCTCTCAACTTAATTCCTGTCTTCAAGGTATTATTAATTATTTCACAGGTAGACTTAGAGATAAGGGATATACAGTAGATAGATTTCTTCGGAGAATACTAAATGAGTTAAAATAGCATAAATTCTACTGAAGTATGATCGATTACTTTGTTGAGAAAAGTAAAGAAATCAAAAAAGAATTATTTCAATTAAAAAAAATTTTAAAAGAAATTCCTGCTCAAAGAAATATAATATGTAGAATTGAAGAATTTCGAGATTTAGATTCAAAATTCATATATAAACCTAGATTTATTCCTCAGTTTAAACTAATTGATAAACCTCTTAAATCTCACTTTAATAAACTTTTAGCAGATATCAATAATTATCTAAAAGAATATTCGCCTGATGAATTTAAAAATTTAGAACATATATTTAAGGGTGATTTGTATAATAAAAAATCAATTACTTTTTTGCTTGAAAATGATGTATGGGCAACTGATGAAGTATATGGAGATTATCTCGTAGAAAAATTCAAGGATCATTATGAGGTTTTTTACTACCGATGGAAAAGAAAAATAAAACAATTGGAGAATCAAGATTTATTAACCGAGATTACCAATTACATTATTAAGGATGCAATAATTCAAATGCAGACCCAATTCGATAAAATATGGGAGTATTTAGATGTAGAAATTAAAAAAAGCCTTCAGAACTATGAATCTCTTAAGAATAGATATGCCAGTTTTAAGAAAGATATTACATTAGAAGAAATGTTAGAGGAAGGAAAGAAAATTCTTAACATCAATACATTCCTTTCAACATTTTATATAGGATACGTGTTAGAACATTTACTAAGAATCAAACTTAATAAATTGAAAGATCATATGGGTTTAGGGTGGTTAATATATTTAAGCAAGAGAAAAAATATCTTAACAAAATTTGAAGCAAAGATTTGTAGTAAGATAAAAGATGCATATAATAAAACGAAACATAAAATGGATTATAGAGTAGAAACGGAAAGATTAAGCCATTTATATGATAAATTCTTTATTATACTGGCAAAACTAGATTAAAAACTAATTAATCATTAGAAATTTTATAAGATATTAGAAGACCCTTAATGAAAACTAAAGTAAAATAAATGTAGAAATATGAGAAAAAGCTTCTTTAGATTGAAAATCTCGTCATTTTTTACGAAGAAATTTAATAATTAAGACTTTAAAATTCAAATTCTTTATAGTGAAACTGAATAATACTATTGTATTATAAAATTAATAAATAATTTTATAACGTGAAATATAATCCTATGTGAAATTCCTTCTATTCATATCAAGATAACTTTTATTTTAAAGGTCAATAGGACAAGAGTCTGAATATTGGTTCATAAGTTAGACCAAAATAAGAAAAAAATAATTATAATTTAATCTTAAGTTCTTTTATCGCTCCTAATATCTTCTCTAATTTCTCTGTAATAAGACTAAGATATTCAATCTGTATTACTTGTAATATTTTATTATCTAAATCTCCATTAGTGAGAATATTTCTATGTTCCTTTAAATAATACTTGATTTCTTCTTTATAATTATCATAAGCCATAATAATAAAATTAATTCTATGAGCTTTATAAAAATGATTTATTAACCAGGTAAAAATCAGGCAAATTAATCATCTTTTAAACAAAATATTTAAATAGTGTTACTTAAAATCTTAATTACCAAAAGTGAGCATAAATAAATTGGTATAAATCAAATTTGGTAAGAATGATAAAACAATATAAAAAATTACATATTAACTGGGTTAATTTATTGTGGAACAAATTGGAGATGAAATTTATTCTTTCGATGAATATTTAAATATAATTAAGATTTTTCTGCCCATATATAAAACACTTAAACTAAACGAAGTTTTATAAAATCTTATGATGTCGAATGATATGAGAGAAGACATAAGTTTAAATTCGGAGGTTCTGAAATTATTTAGTCCACCTAAAAATCTTACTTTCCTAATAGGTGCAGGTTGCTCACTTGATTCACCAACAAATATCCCTTGTACGAGAAAGATAATGGATACTATTATTGAATATATTTGTGTTCCCTCTGAAGCTGAGGTTAACAAGAAGATTGAGGACTTTAGATTTGAAGCCCTGATCGAAATTTTTTAAATTTATTAATGAATATTTCTAAGATTATCTTATTATGATTAATAGGAGGTTTATAAAAAATTGGATACCTGATGATCAGGACAATCCAGAAGAAGATAAGTATAAAGCCATTCTTAAGACAATTCAAGAACAAGATCTGCGTATCGATAAGAATACTTTTCAAAAACTTTATGATTGGAAAGCAAGAAGAAGTAAAAAATACTTAGATTTAAATAAGTATAAGTTATATGAATCTGCCTTTAATGAGATCTCCGATCTAAAGGATGAGGAAAAGATCAAATTTTATATGAAAACAAAGGAAAGGAGAAAGCTATCTGGTATTTTAGACCCTGTAGCGTCGACAATTCTACATTTCATGTATCCGGATAAGTTTCCTATTAAGGATGTTAGGACTATAGGGACATTAAGAGATAAGGATTTATTAGGTGAAAAAGTTAGTTATAAAGATTATAGAACAGAGATATTTAAGATATATGATAATTGTAAGGGAGAATTTAGTTTACGTCAGATTGATAGAGCATTATTTACCTATAATGAAAAAAAAGAATTATTAATAAGTGTTCTCGAAGGAAAAAAGTCAATTGATGATGTTGCAAAACATTTGATCGCCCCTCAAGAGAGAATAATGGAATTAATTATGGATTTAGAAAATCATTTCAAAGAAAAACTTCTGAAATTAAATAAATTAAAAACTGAATTGGGAATGTCATAATTATAATATTATCCAAAAAATTAACAAAGAGTTTTTTTTTAATTTGCAATAAATTTCATTATTATTTCTCTTCCTAATACCTGGTAATTAATTAAAATTGATCATTTTGGACATAAAAGTAAGATTTAAAAATTATGTCGATATTTTATATTTGAAATCACAAATTAATGGTGTTATTATGACTGATGATGAAATCCATGATGAATTAAAAAAAATTGGAAAAAAACTTGATGATGTTAAAAAAATTAACGATGCAATTCGGAATGTACTCTTAGTTATAGTTTTTATCCTGATTTGTTTCTTCATTATGAGTTTTATATATTTCTCCGGTCATTTCCCTCCCATATAATAATAAGAATCATTTTGGAAGTAAAAGTAAGACTTAAATTTTTTGTCGGGGAAATTCATCCCTAACTTATTAGAAGATGAGATGGTTTATTTTATTGTAAATAAATATACTCTATTTATTTAAATACTAACTTATTTATTTACTATGTATGAAGACATTAAATATTCCATTAGAAGATAAAGAATATAAAGCTTTATCAAAAGTAAAGGGAAATAAAACTTGGCGTGAATTCATATTAAAATCAATAGATGAAAATAAAGGAGGAAAAGAGAATACAAATGAGTAAAACAAAAGCCTATCCATTATTTGAAGAAATATTAGATGATATTAAACCAATAAAGGAAATATGGTCTAATGTGATCGACAAATATAATACAAGATTTCATTCATTAGAATTTCTGACGGATAAAGAAAGAAGTGAAGTAGCTGGAGATGTATTTAGAAGATTAGATCGATATGCTGAAATTCTCAAAAATTATTATTATAAAGAATTACATGGGAAGGAGGAAAAAAGTATTGAGTAAAGCAAAAACTTACTTATTTCACGAAGTTTCTTCTTATCTTCCACTATTGGAAGGAGAAGACTTTGATGCTCTGGTAGAAGACATAAAGCAATTCGGACAAATCGAACCTGCAATTCTTTTTGAAGGAAGAATCATCGATGGGAGAAACCGATATCGTGCTTGTAAAAAACTTAGTATTACACTTAAAACAAGAGAGTGGAAACCCAGTGGAGCGACAGGAATAACTCCATTACAATTTGTTATTTCTGAGAATATTATGAGAAGACATTTAACCATTGCTCAAAGAAGTGAAGTTGGACTATTATTACTTGAAGAAGAAGAGAAATTGGCTAAAGAACGAAAAGTAAAAATAGGCGAGGAAATGGGGAAAGTTATAGGTAAGGGACAGAAAATAGAGAAAGGACAAGCTGAGACCTTAACTAAAAAGATTGATGAAATAAAGGAAGTCATGGGAGAAGGAAGAGCTCGTGATAAAGTTGCTCCTAAAGTAAAGGTTGGCTCAGCAACACTAGCTAAAGCTAAAAAAATCAAAGAAATAGCTAAAGAAGACAAGAAAATAGCAGAAGATTGGGAAAAAGCTAAGAAAGGATATATTGGAGTAGATGCTGTTTATAAAAAAGTTCAAGAGAAAGAATTTATTAAAGATTTGGAAGTAAAAGAACCAGAAGTTAAGAAAGCAATCGAAGAAAAGAGAATTACATATAAAGAAGCAAAAGAAGTAATAGCTTTACCAAAAGAATTAAAGAATGCAGTTATAAAACCAGAATCTAAGATAACTGTGAAAGAGGCAAAAGAAGTAGCAAAACTTCCTGAAGATATGATAAGGGGAGTAGCTAGAGAAGATATTTCTGTTGATGATGCAAAAACAGTAGCAGAAATACAAAAACCAGAACTCAGAGAAGAAGCTGTGAAAGTTTTAAAAAAACAGAAAGAACAACAAAAGTTAACTAAGGATTATATGGTAGATGTGGGTACAGGGAAAAAGAAACCAGAAATAAAAACTATTGATTTGGATATGAAAATAATTAATCAATTTACTCAGATATATAAGCAAGTAATTATGAAAATGACCGTAAGATTAGCTGATTCATATCCAGAGCAGACGAAAGTCCGATTATTGAAAATTATGAAAGAAATATTAATTCATTTACAGAAAGAATTGAAAATAAAAGGTGACATAATCACTGCAAAGAAGAACTAGAAGAACAAGAATCGATATAGATGCCCTTAAGAGTAAGTTTAAGGAGACTTGTTGTTTCAAAGACACTCCTATACCTACCGAAGAAGTATATGAAAAGATGGGATTTAATTATTCTAATTCTAATGAAAGACAACAACTTTATAGATATATTCATGTTTGGGTTGCAGAATCAATAAATGAGCTTAATTTTAAAATCCCTTCAGAGATTCCTCTCGAATCAAAAGAGAAAATATATAAAACTTTTTTAGAGAAATGTTGGTTAGAAAAGAAACCTTTTGGATTTTTCAATCATGGGTTATTTCATACTCCTAAAAAGTTTGTTCAGTATGAGGCTTTATTAAATAGATATACTATAGCTTTATTATTTGGTTTTTTCACGAAATTAGAAGAAATGAGTGATAGAGGAATGAAATTAAATGGAAAGATATTTGCTGAGTCTGTACTAGATACTGTTGATACGATGATTAAAAAGTTAGAGATTTCTGAAGAAGATCTAAATGAAATTAGAAAACTAGGATTAGACCGAGAGCAATATATAGGGGATCAATTGGAAAATAAAGAAGAAGAATAAAAAAGAGCATTTTTTATTAAAACAGTTACAACTATAGGAGCCTCCTAATGGAAGAATATATTGGAAAATTGAATGAAGTAAAAAAATTGTTAAGTAAAATTTTTTCAGGTTTTATCATTAAGAAAAGGTCAATAAAATTTTCTAAACCATCGTATCTAAGATAGATTTCTAATTTTTTCCTGAATTCTTTTATCTTATGAAAATCTTCCTTATTTAATATCAATTTAAAGTTTTCATCTAAATTTGAATACCAGTTATTAATTTTCTTGACTGATTCCTCCCTTTTATTTAGACTGGATGACTGTATTTCCAAAAATTTGTAATGTACACTACTGGGTTTTAAGAATCGTGGTTGATATATTGATTCTATTTTTATCCACAACTCTAATTTATCTGGAGTAAGCCATCTATTTTGCCCTAGCATGATGCCTAAAAACTGATCGAAAAAACTTCCTGATTTTATTTGTTTTTTAACATAGTCTTCTATAGTTCCACCTTTTTCAGATACAGTCTTTTTTATTTTCTTAACTAGATAGTCATCAAATAATAATTTCCTCTTCCAATAAAATTTTTTGTACTCCTTAGTTTGAGATATATTGCTATAGATATTTCCTAGATATGTTAAAAGGTTAAAAAACTGTAAAGGATGATATAAATACTTAAACTTATCTGCTGTTGTTATGTAACCCTCATGGATGTCATTTCTCAATAATTCATATTTACTATGATCCCAATGTTTCACTTTCAGCAAATCCTCTTTAGATACTCTAATATTATATATTCTTTCTGGAAAAGAAATAAGCCCTTTCTCCTGAAGCATGTCAATGTTTGAAGTCCTAATGACATTAAGAGTTCCCTCAGGGGGTTTAGGAATATTTACAACACAAAAGGGTTTTAATAAATTAAGGGCGTTTAAAAACTCCAAATATATAACAAAATCTGAATAATTATTTAATCGTGTTCCAAAATCTAAATCTTTTAGCCATTTATGCATTTCCTTTGATTCTATTAAATTCCTTCTATATTGTGGAAGAAATTCAAGATAGTGTTTAAAAAGTTTAGCATAAATATTTGATATATTCTCTGACATTATTAGGCAACAAAATTTTTGTTTAAATTACATTTTCGTTTTGAATAGCCTTTTTATAATTTTTTATATGATTCGTTAAAATCTTGGATTCCTTACTAATATAGTTTTAACATGACTGGATGTAAAGTAATATAACTATTCAAATTTATAAGAATAAATTATTTATATCCATAAAAAACCTTCCAGAATTGTTCTTCAAGAGGGATACTTCTAGGAAAAATCATCATTCCATAACCCTTAAGTGTATAACTATCATGTCTATAAAACTTATTTTCGATAAAAGCCATCAAATCATCGGAATAATATTTTATCTTGATCTAAGATATATAATAACGAATTCAACTCCTCCAATTTTCTTATTTGAAACTTACTAAATTTATAGATAGTCTTGATTTAAATGCTCTATTATAAAACTTTATTCAAGGAACTTTTATTCTGAAATCAAGTGATTTTAATGAAAATTGATAAATCTATACTAACTTGGACTAAAGATGATTTAGAAGTGCTACGGGATGATCCGTATAATTTAGAAGATATGAATATAGAATATAAGGTGCAATATAACAGGGATGTGCATGAGTTAAGAAGAGATATTGTATCATTTGCAAATTCTGAAGTTGGCGGATATATCTTATATGGTATAAGAGATGACCCCTTCGAACTTATAGGTATGATTCGAGGAGAAGTTGATAAGTTAAAAAATACAATTGACCATATAATTAACCTAAAAATCGACCCACGACTTGATCCCCCACCCATTTCACATCCAATCTATTTAAATAACAATTTATATGTTCTCGGAGTGCAGGTTTTTCCGAAACAAAGTGGAATATACGCAATTCGAAGAAATAATAATTCAAATAAACCTGATTTTCGATTATATTCATTTTGGATTCGTTCAGATGGTCGTAAAAGACAAATTTCTATGGAAGAAGTAAACTCATATATTATTAAAACTGATCCGTATAAAAAACGTATTGAAGTAAGAATCCATATCAATACATTTTTACCAGATCTGGGTAAAGAACGGTTAATAAGTATCAATGGTGTGAATAAATCAATCCGTCCTATAATAGTTAATAGTTACGGATTTCAAGTGAAAAATGATAATGATAAAGGTCTAGGATTATTTATACAACCCCCTAATTTACATCCAGGCACTAGATTTAATACAAGCCTTCCTATTAAACTACAAGATGGTGAACTATGTTCAGCCTATTATCCTATAAAAAATTTAAAAGAAGATCTTGCTGAAAATAATATAACATTACCAATTTCAATCAAGGGGGTAATAAATACAACTGATGGAATGTTTTATTCTGAAGAAAAAGAATTAAGTGAGAAGATGTTATAAGCTTGAAAATAGTGTAATTCCTCAATTGGTAATCCATCAAGATCACCTAAATAAACCATAATTGAATTTTCAGGAGTATTATTATAGGGGATATTGTATCCAGGACCGTTTATACCTTGTCCTTCTGAGATTGTGTATATTTCATGTTTTTGATAAAATTTCTGCATTACATCTTTGTTAAAGCAAACATGTAAAAGAAATGTACCACTCGAATAGGCTGCGTTTTTGGGATTCATAGTTTTATTTACATCCATTGATTACGGTAAAAGATCAGGAATTAAAGAAGAAATTATTCAGTCTGATTGGGATATGATTGTTATTGACGAGGCTCATAATGTAATGCGCCCTCATTTAGGCACAGACGACGAAAAATCTAAATCATTTAAGCAAAGTTATGGTTTCGCAAAATTATTAGCTAATGAAGATAAATTTCCCCATTTTCTTCTGTTATCCGCAACTCCACATAATGGATACAAGGATTCTTTCGCTAGTCTGCTTGAAATGATTAATCCCAAAATTGTTTCGAAAGATTCTTCTAATAATATTCAAATTGATAGAGATCTTGCTATAAGTCACATTTGTCAGCGCAGACGTGAAGATGTTCACGAATGGATATTAGAAAGCAATTACAAAAAAAAAATTTTCCTAGATAGAGATTCTGATGAAATTTACATAAAACCTTCTGATAAATTTAATGAGACTTTCGAGCTAGTAAACCAATATTTTGATTTTGTATTAAGTCGATCTGAAGATGATCCCTTAGAAAAAAGAAAATTGAACTATTGGACTATACTTCACTTCCATAAACGAGCTATTAGCTCTCCAAATGCTTTAAAGCGTTCCATTGAAAATCGTTTGGAAGAGGTTGATAATGTTCTAAACAAAAATTTTCGAGCTATTGAAGACACAGGCTCTTTCTTATCCATAGATGAAGCTGCACAATCTGTCATGGATGGTTACGAGACAGATAGGTTAACCGAAGAAGAGCTCGATTTAAGAAACGATAAGCTAATCCTAACAAAAAGGATGGCAGATCTAAAAAAAGAAAAAGACATGCTTATTGAGATAAAAGAATCGGCAATAGAGTTAATGAAAAGTGACAGAAAAATTATCGAATTATTAGATGTAATTCTTCCTGAAAGGTTTAAGATTTCTAAAAAGATAATCATTTTCACGAGATATATTCATACTCTTGAATATATTAAAGAACGATTGGAAGAAAAGGTAAAAGAAAGCCCAATGAAATATAATGATATTGAAGTTTTTCATATATATGGTCAAATGGCATCCCAACATAGACAAGACGTTTATGATGACTTTTTGAAAGTTAAACGGGGTATTTTAATATCAACTGATTGTATGGCAGAAGGAATTGATCTACAATTCTCAGCAGATCAAATCATAAATTACGAAAGTTTTAAAAAATTATTAAAGAGATAAAAACAAGCTGGGCAAACACAAATAACCTTTTTAAATAAACCTTTTAGAAAAAATTGTAAAGAATCAAAATTTTAAATATCAAATATACAATAATTACTATCATAGTGAGACAAAAATTGAATTAAATTAATCACAGAAAATGGTAGAAAATAAAATTAAAAAAAAACCTAGTTTTGACCAAGATCCTTTAGTTTTAAGAAATATTGCTGAAGCTTGGAGATTTTTTAAATCATGTTGGTTTAATCCGGTTTATGGATTAGAAAATGCTCTAATAGATTTATTACCCCATCAATTAATCGCCGTGTATGATCATCTTCTTCCCCAAAATAGGTTAAGATTCTTATTAGCGGATGATGCTGGTGCAGGTAAAACAATAATGACTGGTTTATATTTAATAGAAATGCTCCAAAAAAAGAAATTTAAAAGAGTTTTAATTATATGTCCTGCTGGATTAGTTTTTAATTGGTATGAAGAATTAATAAAATTGTTCCAATTACCATTTTCAATAATAACAGGTGAGATTTGCAGGAAAAAGGAAAAAATACTCGATGATTTCGCGATATTAAGTATTGATACTGCATGGAGAGTTGAGGAGATAATAAAAAACTCAACACCTTGGGATATTGTAATATTTGATGAGGCCCATAAATTAAGTGTAGATCTTGATAAATATGGAATGCCATCACCTACAAATAGATATAGAATTGCTGAGGTTTTTTCAAGAATGTGTATTCATCTTCTACTTTTAACAGCGACACCCCATCAAGGTAAGGATTATCCTTATTTTGGATTATGGAAACTCTTAGAACCTTCAATTTTTTTAAATCCTGAGGCTTTAAAAAAATACTTTCAAGAAAGACCAAAAGAACGGAATAATTACATTTTGAGACGGTTAAAGGAAGATATGATTGATAATAATGGAGAACCTTTATATCCAACACGGATATGTAAATCAATTTCTTATCCGTTTTCAGATTTAGAACAGACCCTTTATAATTCCGTCACTAAATATGTTTCAGAACGTTATGCTAGAGCTGAAGAAAGAAAAAGATCTGCTGTAAATCTAGCTATGACTATTATTCAAAGAAGAATGGCTAGTTCCACATATTCATTATTACGTTCATTAGAGAATAGAAAGGAGAAATTACTAATCTTCAAGGAAACTCTTAAATCTAAAAAACAAATAAATCAAAGGATTCAAAAGAAACTGGATCAACTTAAAGATGTTTTAATTGAAAAGACTAGTGAAGAGGAAATACCATCATCTGACTCTGAAGAAAATGAAACTAATGAAAAAGAATTAATGGGATCTACAGACTCAAACTCTTTAGATGAATTAAATGTTGAAATAGACGAAATTGATGTATTAATTACACTTTCAAAAAAGGTATTAGAACAAAAAAATGAATCAAAATGGATACATTTGAAAAATGCTATTAAAAATATTAAAGATCCACTGAATATAGAAAAAACTGACGAAATAAAAATATTAATTTTCACAGAATATCGAGATACAAAAAAATTTCTAATTGATCGTCTTAATGAAATAGGATATACTGGAAGGATTGCTGAAATAGACGGTACAATGAAAATGAAAGAGAGAAGAGAGCAAATAAAATTATTTAAATCAAAAGGATATAGGTTTTTAGTCGCAACAGATGCAGCAGGTGAGGGGATTAATTTACAATTTTCATGGGTTCTTATAAATTATGATATTCCGTGGAATCCTGCTCGTTTAGAACAAAGAATGGGAAGAATTCATAGATATAAACAAAAACATGATCCAGTTCTAATATTTAATATAATTGCGCATGATTCAAGAGAGGGTAGAGTTTTAGAAGTTCTCCTTGATAAATTGAATATTATAAAGAAAGCATT
This sequence comes from Patescibacteria group bacterium, assembly GCA_024239015.1. Classification (GTDB taxonomy): domain Bacteria; phylum Patescibacteriota; class Minisyncoccia; order Minisyncoccales; family JANBVM01; genus JANBVM01. The sequence goes on from JANBVM010000009.1 coordinate 19,285, forward strand.
TATAGAATCGTTTCCCGATGATAATGGGGCTGATAAAGTATTTGATATAATTGGAGAACAATTTGTAAATATTCCATTGAATGAAATCATTATAAGAGCTTTTATAGATTTGAAGGATGAGATGGATGCTATAAAAATTGTTAATGAAACTCTAAAAGCTGATAATGTTTTTAATTCTATAAAAAATAGTCGAAATTTTGAGGGTGGGTATCAGAATGTCAAAAATCTTTTAGGAAGAGTTAAGGATATACAACAAGAAGGTGAAAAATATAAGTTAATGCCTGAGTATATTAAACTATTCTTTAAAAATGCTGTAAATTTCTTAGGTTACTCAATAAAAGGTGAAACAGATGAAATTTTCTCAGTAGAACCATATGATCATTTTATTTCAAGTATTTCTAAAATTTATCCTGATGAAATTCAAAATAAATTTTCCTTTAACCCTAAAAAAGCACTACCAGACAGTTTTGAAGAATTAAAGGCCATTTTTTTACATCCTAGTGAACCTGTGTTTGAAGCTATTAAAGATTTATTCTTATCAAGAACAGAAACAATTGCAAAAAAGGGAGCTCTTTTTCTTGAACCTGGAGGGCAAGAACCTTATTTATTTAATCTGATCTCTGTAAATATTTATAAACATCCTCCAAATGGTCAATTTGACTCTCAAGAAAACTCTTTTAGAGATGTAATAAAATCATTTTTATTTGCATTTAAAAGAGATTCTAATGGTGTTTTTAAAGAAATTAAAATCCATCATCTTCTTGACTTGGTTCCGGTATTCATACCAGCATCCTCAAAATCAACAATTAATGTAAGAGATCGTATTCCCTCGGAGTTAATAGATTCCTTAGATAATTTAGACAAAATCTATAATTACATTAATAATAACTATTTAAATAACGAAATATCGACCCTTAAAGTAGAATCTAAGAATTATAAAAATAAGATACGAGAATCAATACGTTCGGCTTATAATTTAGAAGAATATAATCTTGTTAAAATTAAGAAAAATTTAAGAGAAGCAATAAATAATGATGAACCTCTATCCAGAATGAAATTTAAAGATATATCGAAAAAATTAGTAAATTTAAAAATACAATTAAAATCTGATCTAGAAACATTTTCAAGTAAATCAAATGAATTTAAAATCGGAAATCCAGAAAATATTTTGATAGCCGCAGTTCTACCCACTAATATCGACGAGGAAAGTGAAAAAATTAAATTCGATTGTGTAAGGAGCGAAATTGTAGCAATGAATTTAGTTGAACAATATGAAAAAGATGAAGGAGCAATTAAATTTGAAAGAGTTGAAAATCCTTGGACAGGTGCGGGATATGATATTATTTCAGAAAGAGGAAACGAAACTAGATTTATTGAAGTAAAAGGAAGATTAGGAATCAATTCTATTGATTTAACTGATAATGAATGGGCAAGAGCTGCTATTGAAAGAGAAAGGTATTTTTTATATTTAGTTTTCAATTGTAAGGAAGAGAATCCTGAGTTATGGATTTACCAAGATCCATTTGGAAAAATTCGATTTAAACAAAAAACAATAATAACAATAAATGTTTCTCAGATTAAAGAAGGAGGCATTAAAGTACGTTAAATATTATTTTAACTATATTGATAATAGAATTATATAGTAAATTATTCCAAAAACAAAATCTTAATAGATATTATGACGATTAAAAATTGGTGGGAAAATTGCTTATTAAGAGAGGAGCTAGATGGAAAAACACCCTCTCAAGAAGAGTTTGTTGCTGATATATGGAAAGTTAGATTAGGTGATGCTTTACCTGTTTATCAACAGCAGGATATATTCTTTGATAGAACTTATGCATCTCCAGATTTAAAGAAATTGGTGCGATTTGTTTTACGCAGATTAAGTAATCTAACTGGAGGAAAAACTATTATTAGAACTCAAATTGCTTATGGAGGAGGTAAAAGCCACGCTATGCTTACAGTATTTCATCTTTGTACTTTAAAACCAGAATTATTCCAAAATTCGACAGTAAAAACATTCTTGGAGTTTTCAAAAATTGAACGACCCCGTAAAACTAAAATAGCAATTCTCCCTTTCGACAAGTTTGATGTCCATGAGGGACTAGAAGTTTATGGTCCAAACAATGAAAAGAAAAAAGTTATGACACCATGGGGAGCTTTAGCATTCCAATTGGGTGGAAAGAATCTTTTTCAAAGAATTATTAAACATGAAAAATCGGGTATCTCTCCAGCACAGCCTATTATGGAGGAAATTTTATCCTATCCTCACAAAAATAATGAAAGTACTTTAATAATTATTGATGAGGCTTCAATTTACGGACGGAGCCTTTATATGGTGGGAAAATTTGGACCATTTAAAGATTTTTTTCAATATTTAACTCAAGCAGCTTCAGCTTTAGAAAATACAGTTATAGTTGCAACGCTTCTTCATACAGGTATGGAAAGAGCAGATGCAGTAGGAAAAAGAGTTTTAACAGAGTTAACTCAAATTTTTGATAGAATGGGTCCAGAAACGATTGAACCTATAACACATGCAGATGTAGCAGAAATTTTAAGACGGAGATTATTTAGGAAAATTCCCTCTGAAGATGAACGGAAACAAATCGTAAATAGAGTTATTGCTTCCTGGGAATTAATTCCTAATCTGTCTCAAATTGATAGAGAGAAATATTTAGAAGATCGAGTGTATAAATCTTATCCATTTCATCCCGATTTTATAGATGTTTTATATGGTAGATGGATTGAATTACCAAAATTTCAAAGAACAAGAGGAGCTCTACAATTATTATCTATCATATTAAACGATGGACGTAATCGAGATCAAAATGTATTAATCGGGCCATCTTGTTTGCTTGGACCTGAAGATAAGGAATATTCCCAAGGTTTATCAACTTTAGTAGATTGGACTGATGATGGAGCTACTTGGTCAGGGATTCTTCAGCATGAATTGGAACTTGCAAAGAGGTTAGAGAGTCAAAAATTAAATATTAAGAATAAAGAAATTGAGCAATTAGTAGTATCAACTTTTCTTTATTCTCAACCAGAAGGTCGTAAAGGTCAATTAAATGATATACTACGATTATTAATCCATCCTGACTTACAAGAGATCTCGTCATTAAGGATTAGTATTGATGAGTGGAAATCAAAATCATGGTATTTTGATGATACATTAGGTGAACAAGAATTAGCTCTTATTAAAAAGAAAAATGTGGTGAGTATTCATGACTCAATTATTAATTCAATGACGGAAGAACAGCTAAAAGAAGTGGTGAGCTTAATGGAAGAATATATTGGAAAGAATGATTGGGTACCAACTCATAAGAAACAATTTGTTAAAGTTCATTGTTTAACAAGAGGTCCTGAATCGATTGATGACACTCCTGGCATTCATTTAGGTATACTAGAACCTAAACCAATTCAAATTATTAATCAAAAACATGTGCCGGATGAAATTTCAAAATTATTTAATACTACAACACTATCGGGAAAAGCAAGAACTTTTAAAAATGGTCTGTTGGTGGTAGTTCCAGATATAACACACTTACCAAAATTAAAAGAAAAATGTAGCTCTGTGGTTGCTTGGGAGATTCTTAAGAAATCTGCTGATTATAAAAAATTAGCTAAAGAACAGCAATCTAAGATTACAAATATGATAAAACAAGAAAAGAAACAAATTCTTGGTATGGTGAGAATAACTTATTCTACAGTTTTTTTATTTATGCCTAATGAAATGATAGAAAATCGTCTTCTCAAGCATAGAATGAATTTAACCCATTATGAACAGATTGTAGAGATATTACGACAAGAAGATCGTATTTTAGAGGATTTACGTTCAGATAAACTACTACCTAATGGCGGTCTTATGTTATGGGATAAAGATGCGATTTCTTTACCAATACAATTTTTAATAAATGTTTTTTATAGATTTCCACGACTTCCGTTTCCAGAAAGTCTAAATTTAATTTATCAATCTATTCTATCTCTTATAGAACAAGGAAAAATAGTCCTAAAAATAACTAGGCCAGATAATTCTGTCATTACATATTGGAAAGAAAAAATTGAGAGTAAATTGTTAAATAAAGAAACGGCCGAGTTAATTCAGATAAAAGGAGCCGAATTGAATTCAATAAACGATGATATTATTCTTCCGAATACTACTAATACGATTTGGACTCCACCAATTAAGGATATTAATTTCTCACATCTTCTATCAAAATTTGATGGCATTCTTATTCCTAAACTTCAAAGTACAAAGATTTTAGAAGAAAAACTAGTCGAAATGGTAAAAAATAAGAAATTATGTCTTATTATTGAAGATGAGGCATATTGCGGAGATTTTTCTATTAAAAATCAAAAAATCGAAAATTCTATAATTACATTACCACCCCCATCAGTAAAAATTAATGAAGTAATTCAAGATGCTTATGATAATAATATTTGGGAAAATAATACAGCAAAAGTTCTAGATCTTGTTAAATTTATTTCAGAGCGCAGAAAATCCCCTATTCCACTTTCATATTTAATTGAACCATTAACGAATGCTATGAAATCTAATAAAATTGAACTTGAACCAAAAACTACTCCTTGGCCTCCTAAATCTAATGTTGACATATCGAGTTATCGATTTAATTTAGTAATGAAAATGAAAACAGAAATCATTATCGACACACAACCTAAAGGTGAATCAACAACTTCAGAAGAAGTAGAATCTCATAAAGGAGAGAAGATAGAACCTAAAGATATATCTGAAGAAGAAGAAAAAGAAATTGAAGAGACAATTCCGTCCCCGAAATTAATTGTTGATTTAACACCGAGCATAGCTGAATTAGAAGATTTGAATAAATTGATTGAAGAAATAAAAAATGAAGGAGATTTTACTTGGAATTTAGGCATTAAACTAAGTTTAGTAAAAGAAGACATTGATGAAAAGCTATTAGATAAATTAAATCAAATCTTGGAACTTTATTGGCCTGAACATAAATTTAAACGAGATTAAATAAAAAGATAGAAATAAAGTAGATATTATGGATAATGATAAAAGACTAATAGATGATATTTTTCCATTATTAGAGACCAATATGGCATGCAAAAAAGAAATACCAGTAACTCAAAAACACCCAAGAGCACTTCATGTTTGGCCAGCAAGGATGGTTTTAGCAGCAAGTCGCGCAGTTCTAATAGCTACACTTTTAAAATCCCCTAAGAGCAAAAAAAAAAAAGAAGAATTATCTGATCAAATTGGATCAATATTAAGATGGAAAAGTGAATTTAATGAAACAACCAAAATATTAAGAAAGAAAATTATAGAGGAATATGGAGTTCCCCCAAAAATTATTGATTTTTTTGCTGGTTCTGGTTCTATTATTTTAGAAGCACTACGTATGGGTGGAGATTGTGTTGCATCTGATTTAAATCCAGTAGCATGGTTAATTGAAAAATGTACTTTAGAATTTCCATTCTTATTAAGCGAAGAAAAAATTGAATTACCTAAAAAACGTAAAACTCTTGATTATAAAAATTTAACTTCCGTGAAACATGATTTGGCTAGCCATGTTGATTTTTGGCAGAATTGGGTCTTTAAAAAAACTAAAAATGATTTAATCCAATTTTTCCCCAAATTTAATGACAACAACATTTCAGTATTCTTCTGGGCTAGAACTGTTCCTTGTGAAGATCCATCTTGTAAAGCTAAGGTACCGTTAGTTAAAATGATGAAATTAAATAACTCTAAGAATAATAAAATTACAAGGAAATTAGTAGTTGATAAGAAAAACAGAGAAATCAAATTTGAAGTTATGTCTTCAGAACAAATAGAAAAAGGAACTGTAGAAGGTGCTAAAGCTTTTTGTCCGTTACATCCTACTCCAATTGGAATTGAAGATGTTCATATTAAAAATTGTGGTAAAAATAATATGATGGATTATCAACTAACGGCAATAAGAATGGATAATGGAAATTATTATTCTCCCCCAGACTATATTGATATCATGTGTAATGTAGATGAAAGACTCAAATCTATAGAAAATGAGATTCCATTTGGTATTCCTAAAGAAAAATTAGAACCGAGTCTAGGATATAGAGTCCAACTATATGGAATGGATCGATGGGATATGTTATTCACAAACAGACAAATGTTAGCAATATTAACCTTTTTAAAATATATTAGAAAGAGTATTAATTTTATGAAATCATATCCAAAAAAGTGGAAAGAGGCAATAATGTCATATTTAGCTACTATTTTGGATAAATTTGTAAATAGAATGACAACATTATGCATCTGGAATACAAATGGAACAAAAATTGAACAAACCCTTGCACAAAATACTCTTCCAATTGTTTGGGACTTTCCAGAGAGTAATCCTTTTATCTCTGGATCCGGATCTTGGGAAAGTGCTGCTAAGTATGTTATCGGTTCATTAAAATATCTTTTAATAACTGCTAAAAATAAAAAACCAGCTAAAGTTCTGAAGCGTGACGCATCAGATCTATCATCCTTTTCGAGCGAATTAAACAAATTTGATTTAGTTTTTCTTGATCCGCCTTATTATAACGCTATTGGATATGCAGGATTATCTGATTTATTCTATATTTTCGCTAGGAGAATTTTATTTGATGTATTTCCCGAAGTTTTCAAACAAAAATTATCCCCTAAAGATAATGAAATTATCATGTATTCTGTAAAAGGTATAAAAACTAAGGATGAAGCAAAAGCATTTTATCAAGAAAAATTGACTCAAGCTTTTAAAACTGCTCATGAAGTGTTAAAAAAATCTGGAAGAATGGTAGTTGTATTTGCACAAAAAGATCCAGAAGCTTGGATCTCTATTATTGAAGCAATTATTAATACAGGATTTGTTGTAACCTCATCATGGCCGATACAAACATCAAAAAAAGGAGGAAGGAGAAATTTCGGAAGGTCTTCTTTAGGAAGTACTATTTGGATTGTGTGTAAAAAGCGATTGGAAAAAAAAATTGGCGATTATCGCTCTGTTATGAAAGAATTAAAAGATAAAATTAAAATGAAGTTGAGAACATTTTGGGATAATGGAATTGTTGGACCCGATTTATTGTGGGCCGCGGTTGGTCCAGCTTTAGAGAGCTACTCTCTCTATGATACAGTAGAAAAAGCGGGTGGTTCTGAATATACAGTAAACGATTTTTTAAAAGAGGTCAGAAAATTAACCTCTGAATTTGTCTTATATCAAGTATTACATGAGAAGACAACAGAAAAATTAGATGATATAACGCGTTATTATCTAATACATAGACAAAATTTTGAGTTTTCAAAAGCACCTGATGGTGAGTGTATACTTCTAGCTCAAGGATTAAATCTTGAGTTAAATATTTTAAAGAAAGATTATAACATACTCGAAGGATCTTCCGGTTCGGGTTTTAAATTAATTTCATATGAAAAAAGAAAAAAAATAGTGTATGATATTTCATATGATGCTCCCCTCATTGATAAGTTGCATCAATTAATGATTCGTTGGAAATCTGGAGATATTAATAGTGCTGCGGAAATGGTAGAAACTCTTAATTTACAGGATGATGATTTGTTTTGGACTGTGGCACAAGCCATATGTGAAATGATCGAGGATTTAAAAGATTCAGAAAGGATTTTGCTTGAAGGATTGCTGAACTGGGGCCGTCCAGGGATAAAAATAACTACGCCTAAGAAACAAAAAGCAATAGATGATTATGTTAAAAAAACTAAGTAAGGAAAAGATCAAATGAAATTGGAGATTAATAGATGGAATAGGAGATACACCTTATGATATTTCGGGTTCCTCAGAAAGCCAAGACAACTTTCCACTAATGAAATGTCCAATTTCAGTTCAAGATGGTGGAGGATTTCCTTTGGAATTAGTTATCATAATTTCGGTTATTAGTGGAGGAGCTATAATAGGTGTTGCAACCCTACTGTTAATTAGACGCAAAAGGAAAAGAATAGAATAACTAAATTTTTTTCGATTTTTTTATTTGTATATTTTTAAATATTTATCTCTTAATCATTCGTTGTAAATACACTAATTTGTTGAAGCAAAGCAAATAAGATTAGCCTGTACTTACAACGAGGGAAATTTGCCATATTGAGTCGTGTCCTAAGGGTGGTAGCGAACGTCATCTCCAAAAAGATTTTTGGTTATTTATTGATGGAAATCACGATGTAGTAGTATTTGATTTTCCTTTAATTGGAGATTTTGATCCAACTTCTTATTACACTACTTTAAAGGAAGCCATTATTCAAAGTATAATGCTCACCTATAATTTAGAAGAATCAGAAATAAGTAGTTTTCTCAACCCAGTTCCAGGCAAGAAAGAACAATCGATTGTTATTTTTGAAACAGAAGAAGGAGGCACGGGAGTATTAAAATCGTTGCTAAATACCTCACTAGACCGATTTGATAAATTTATTGAAAACTTATTTAGAATATTACATGTTAAAACGCTAAAACCTTATGAAGAAACTATGGATGCTTGTATAACCGCATATTATAACTGTCTATTAAGGTTTCGCAATCAATTTGAACATAATCTTTTAAACCGTAAAATAATTCTTCCTTTAATAAAATCATTAAAAAATAGTAAATTAGAAGGAATCTCGGAAGTTTCTGAGCTTGATCTGACAGAAAAATTAGAAAATCTTAAGGAAAATTGTGATTCGGAACTAGAAAAAATGGTTTTAGAAGAAATATTACGGCAAAAATTACCATTACCAGATGAGGCACAAAAATTATTTACTGAAAATGATATTCCAATAGCTACAGCGGATTTTTATTATAAACAAGATAGAAATGAAATTTATTTATTTGTAGATGGACCACCTCACGCTCCCGATCATGTTAAAGAAGAAGATAAAGAAAAAAGGAATAAGATAGAATCC
>JANBVM010000009.1:28181-32209 GCA_024239015.1 Patescibacteria group bacterium
TTGGACCGATTTATTTCGCCAGGGGCTTAAGAAAACACATGCTTTTTTTATGCTATTGAGTACAGTCATATCAAATTGGCTATTAAGGCATTTATAAAACTCTCTTGATTCTTCAGATTTATGAATTCTGTTACACTTCTCGATAATACTTACCCACATTCCAAGACTAATCGATTTTGAGGTCATGAGGGTCCTAAACTTTTTATCGAACTCTACAGAGGTTTTTTTCGCTTTAAACTTGGGACGATACTTTTTAATCACCTCAGAAAATACAGGTGATACTTTTTCATGTAAGATGGTTTCAAGCCCTTTTCCGTACTCCGCGATAACTAAGGAAGCGTCTTTAATGTTCAGATCATTTCGATATACTTCGAAAAGGCTCTCAGCGGTTCTAAAAATGTCGTGAATCGTTTGACTGAACTTGTTGCTGATTATTAAAGTAGTTCCATTTATTTTTTTTGGTTTCATCTGAGAAGCTTTCTCTGAAAATCGTTCTAACTCCTCGATATGATTTATTATCCACTGCTGAAATCCTTCCCAACCCTCCTCAAGAACGGGTGGACTTTGGGGGGGGTTCACTGCCTTCTTCTTTGCTAGGAGTTGTTTGTAAGGGGTCATTCTTTCCTTTTGGGCATCAATTACTACCAATTTTAGACCTAGAAGCCTTAGAATATTTTCAAAATCAACTTGATCTTGTTCGGTTAATTTATATTGGGAAAGGTTCATTTCCGACCATTCTTTCACAAAAGTATCGGGAATTCCTTCGCTCCAATGATGGTTTCGCAAGTAATTATAGAGTTCTTGGGGATTAAAAAGCTGTTCTAACACCAGATGGGAAGGATTAACTCTTTTACTCCGGTAATCATGTAATAACTGGATAAACTCCTTGCCAATATTTTTATTGGTAGAGACAAGAATAGTATATTCGTCAGAATAATCCTTTAATTCCTCTTTACTCTCCGACATTTGAGTAGAAGATTCAGCTCCCTTTGAAAAAGTAAAAGGAGGGATTTCAATCTCAAAATAATTAGCGGTAAATTCAAGGATTCTGTTCCAGTATTTTTTGTCAAAATCTTTTAATAATTGAGGAAGGCTGCCTAGCGAAGGATCTTCGTTAATTTCGTGGAAAATTTGTGAGGAAATCAATTTTATTTTCTGAATTGTGTCGTGTAATATTTCCTTCGACCCTGAACTCTTGATTAAATATTCTTCAAACGCTAAATCCTGATCTTCTAAATTAAGAAATTGATTGTTTTTCTTATTATAAAATACAAATTTACTTCCATTTACCATATCAGAGATATTTTCGCGGGCGTTTAACACACATCGGATGTTTTCCAAACTCATAACTTCCTTAACTTTATTCTTATCTAAGTTGTAAATAAAATAAAGCGAAGGCATCTGGGAATAGGTATTCGTAGATTCGAATTCCAATATCTCCTTCAGATTATGTAGGGCAGTGGACTCTAAATCTATGATACTATGCCCTGTAGCAAAAATTTCAAGTGAATGGAGATGTTTTAAATCAACATAGGGAAATATAACAATATTCTTCTGCTGAAAAAATAACACATTGAGAAATTCAGGGGTAATAAAATCGATTCCGTTGTCTATTTATCTCACCTTGTCTAATCTTTAAAATATTCAAATATAACCTGAAGAACGATATGTTTAAAACATTCTACAACATTTTTGCCTTGCAGTGCTTCGGTTGGATATACTACTCTTGTACCGTCAGGATATGATTCAAGCAATGGCAAGCCAAGAGAGACTTTGAATTTGGTGATTTCAATAGCATCCTCAAGGTCGCGTTTATTCAACTGAACTTGATATGGGATGTTTTTGGCAGAAACAAAACCCACTAATTCTCTGAAGCTTCTTTTGTTTTGTTCTAATTTTTCAGGATCAGAATCTCCAACAAACACTATCCCATCTGCCCCTTCTAATACGTATTCTCTTGTAGATAAAAACCGTTCCTGACCTGTGCATGTGACTACGTGGGTAATAATATTAAATTTTATATCTTTTAGCACAAAATCGAATAAAAGATAAAGAGAGTCTTCCCATAGTGTTCTCCCTTCTGTCGTCTCTATTGAATATCCTTTGGAGAGGCGCAATAAATCAAACTTTTCGCGTAATTGAAGGAAATTAGTTGTTTTACCGCTTTCTCCCGGCCCCCAATACACGATCTTGAACTGGAGCATATTACTTCTATCGTTAAAATCGAACTCGTTCCCAAGTTCTAACTGATTTTTATTTTCTTGTAATTCCATTAAACCACCGTTAATTTTTTGTATATTAATTAAAAAAAATTATGAAATAATACCGAGTTTGTCTGAAAACATCTGCTTTTTTAACTCTTTAATATGTTTCTTTAACTCTTTCTCAGACATTTTCATTGTTTTCTTTGCTAATTGGCTTTCTTGGATCTCTTTTTTGATCTTCATCGCAAATTTGCTAAGTTGCAGAAATATTACCCCCAGATTCACATCATTATCGGTGAGGAGCACAATCAAAATATCTCGTTTACCTTTTTCCCGTAGATTAACTTGTCCAATTGACTTTACGAATAATCGCATGTCACTATAGATAATGGTGGCTCTTTCAAGACTGTCAGTTTCAAAAAAATCCTGACCTTGTCGTGCGACTCCATATAGGGCAGCTCCAATTGAGCTTAGATCCCAATAATTTAGTTTCCTATCGAACCGAGAATCAACTGCGATAATTTTTGCGTCTTGATCTATTGCGATTATTCCGTAAATAATTCCTTTCCTAGTTAAAATGCCATAATTATAACGGATATCATCCATTACATCAGTTATTTTATTTTTATATAATACTTTTGGTATATGGTTGATCATACACAATTCTTATTGCGTGAATATATAAAGAAAAAAATGAGGTTAGTTAAAAAATTCAGTGATGGCATAATGATTGGATCATAAAGCCTTTCCAATTTCGTGAACTTGATTATTTTCCAGTCGAAATAAAAAGGTCAACCTTGATTTCTTTCGATAAAAGGATTTTTATAAAGGAAAGATTTAAAGGGAGGTTTCCCATTAATTTAATTATGCCAATAACCAAAAAAATAGGAAGAAACACTCCCATAAAGATAGAACAATGCACTCTAAATAAATTTTTCCCAGAATTACCTAAACCTAAAGAACATAGCTTAATAAAAAGATTGAAGCAGATAAATAGCCTTTCAGTTAATGAAGGGTATACTTTAAGAATGAAACATGATGGTACGATTTACATTAAAGAGGAGTATTGTCTTAATTGCGGGAGGCGGATAATTAAGAATGGTTATAATCGTAGAATAGCGATTTTGGCGGACGGGCTTGGAAGGCACGAGTTTCAAGTTCACAGGAAGCGCTGTCCTTATTGCGGAGAAATCAAACCAGATTACTCCAAACTTGCACCTAAAAACGGAAATTACCACGAGAGCTATAAAAAAAGGGCCCGGCAACATTATATGGAAGGATTAATGCCTTCGCAGATACAACGAGTCTTTAGAATCGATTTTGGCATTGAAATCTCCTTAACAACCATCGTCAACTGGATTGAAGAGGTTAGAGAACCGCTCAGAGAAATGCTCCATACTACCCCTGTACCTTCCAGTGGGTACTGGGGTTATGATGAAATTCACTTGAGGATTAACAAAGAACGGATGTATGCCATAGATACTGTAGATGTAATAACTCGATTCGTTCCCGTAGCTAAGATCTCAGAAAATATGGGTCGTAAGGCTGGCAGAAAAGTCTTAATGGAGGGAAGGAAAAACTGTCAGCTATGGATTAATGGGATAGTAAAGGATTGCACGACTAATCTAGGCGGTCTATTTAGAACGAAGAGTTTTAAGCATGTTATTCAGCAGAACTGCTTGACACATGTGAAATGGATTGTCTCTGCCCATGTAAAAGCATTTGCAGGGATGTCTAAACGATCAAATAAACCCCTCCCTAAAGAGTGGCGATGGCTTCGGGACAGATTTTACGCACTTATTAATACCAAACATGAATCTGATG
>JANBVM010000010.1:0-10938 GCA_024239015.1 Patescibacteria group bacterium
TAAAGCCTCTAAAGGAAACTCAACGCCTTCTTCTATAGCTTCTTCTTGAAGTTCTTCTAACTCTTCTTCTGCATCAGCAATAGCATCCTCAGCACTGTGTTGATCCCCCATTTCCTGTTCAATCCTCTCTTCCTCAGCTTCCAACTGCTCTTCAATATCTTCTTCTTTTAAATCAAGGAGTTCTAATTGAGCTTTTACTTGACCGAGTTCTAAAGCTATGGCTTCTTCTTTTGTAATGTCGCCTGCTCGGTGTGCAGCTCTGAGCTGTGTTTTAAGTTCGTCTTCCCGAGCTTCTAATACTCGCTCCTGATCATCGAATATTTTGGCAAGAGCAGACTTTGGTCCATCGAAGTTATCATCCAGTTCTTTTGCAAGATTTTTAACATCTTTTCCTTTTGCTTTTTGATCAAAAACTATGGTAGCAGCCTTAGCCAAATGCGCTTGAAGCCTCGATTGAGCAACATTAAGTCCTTTAGCCTCAACTCCTTTGCTCTCTAAAACTACCTTGATTTCGGCTATTCTTTCTGCAGCAAAGGTAATCTGTAGACGAGCTTTACCTTCAGGGCTAAAGGTTAAAAATTCTTGAATGAACTCTCCCAGTTGGTCAAGGAAATAAAACGGGTTATCTGGGGTAATACCAGCTTCTGGTAGCACAACTTCAGGAACTTGAGCGTGATGGGCAGAAACTATAGACCCAAATAAAAATGATAAAATAGTTGTTAGAAGTATTATTTTTTTCACAAGATTAGATTTATTAGATATCGATTATTCATATCTTTTACTTTTATTTTAGCTTATTTACCAATAAAACAAAAATCCGAGAGAAACTTTCCGTAAATGTTTAAATTTATTGTTCCCCTCCCCACATCTTCTTCCATGCGTGAGTATGCCTGAACCAAGGACAAGCCACTGTAGCTAAGTAGCTTAGAACTAATATAACTAGAGCGCTCTGGAAAATATTGACTGGGTTTTTGATACTATAGATAAAATAATAGATAACACTATACCACAGTGCAGCCTCTATTATTGATAAAAACTAATCCTTTGATTTCATAGTTTATTTAATTATTTTCTACCCTTTGTTGACCTTTTCTTTATACTACCATAAAAACCCAAGGAGAAAATTATAGAAAAGCAACAGCTTCAAGCTTATAATGTAAATGCTTGACACTTTAATATATTATGCTTTAATACAGTAATTGAGCTATACGTTTACAAGTGTAGCTTAATAAGGAAGCAGTAAAATGAACCTTGAAAATAAGGAAGAAGAATTTAATCAAGAAGAACTTCAAAAAAAGGTTATGGAAATGCTCGGCGGTGATTGTTCTGTGGGACCATTTCGTAAGGTCTCAGGAGAACTTTTAGCTGTTGCCCATCGCACAACTGGCGATGGTGCTGAGGAGCAGCATGAACATTTTCATGTCCAATCTGACGGTAGCCGAGCATATCAAACAACTTTTGACTATGTTGGAGAATTTGAGCAGGGCAAAGCCTTGGTCAAAAAACATGGCGAAGAATTCTTTATCCGCCCTAACGGTACAAAGCTGGAATGAAAGCTTTGTGAGTTCTCTCCCGATATATTTTTATATCGGGTCTTTTTTTATAAAAAATCATCGCTTGTGAAGCTTCTCATTTTATCTTCACTTATGGCCTGTCTTCCTATTGGGGTTTCCTACCGAATTTTAGCCCTTGATAGGCTAGATATCCTGCAATCAGGACTGCTATCCAACTCACCCACATAGGTACTGCCCAACTGCCTACAACTGCGTTCCACACCATAATAATCCTTGTTAGGTGGACAAGAGCTATTATAAAAAAAATTATTCCTGCTGTTAAAGAAAATGCTTTTTGATTCATGGTCTGTCTTTTAAATATTAAGAAGATCAAGAAAATCGACTCTTTATTTAATTCTACCACGAAAACATATCTTGATTAAAAGATTCCTGGGTTGATCCTAATAATTTTATCGTCTCCTATCCTAATCCTTCCTCGCCCATCAGTATTTGAAGTAGTGATATAAAGATATCCATCAGGTCCTAATACAACGGCTCTCAAACGACCAAAGTCTCCCCTTAGGTGGACGACCAGAGATTCAATAGTACCCTCAGAAGAAATTTTGGCTTCGTACAGTGATTCACCACGCAATCCAGCGAAAAAAATGCTTCCATCAAGATAGGCTGCACCGGCTGGTGCCCAGGTTTCGTCTGGACCAGATTGAACTACTGGTTTCCTCATATCCTGACCACTTTCATCTCCTTGAATATTGGGCCAGCCATAGTTTTCTCCTTTTCTAATTAAGTTTAGTTCGTCAAGTCCCGATAGAAGTCCTGATCTACCATGTTCTGTAGCCCAAAGGCGACCTTTATCATCCCAGGCAAGGCCTTGTGAGTTTCTATGCCCAAAAGAGTATACTGCGTTTCCAAAGGGATTATTCTCGGGTATACCTCCGTCATCTTTTAAGCGTAAAATCTTACCTGCCAGAGAATTAATATCTTGAGCAAGGCTAGGATTCCTTGCATCCCCAGTAGTAATATATAAAAGGCCATCTGGCCCAAATGCAATCCTCCCCCCATCGTGATATAGAGCCCCTGGAATATTTTCTATAATCACTGTTCGATCAAGTAGCTGGTTGTCTTCTAAGTGATATCTTTCTACGCGATTCATCAAACCCCCACCAATCTCGGTGGTAAGATAGAGATAGAGCCAGCGATTATCAACAAAATTTGGGTGAAGAGTCAATCCCAAAAGACCTCCCTCGCCAATATGTTCAACTCCTTCAATAGTAATTAGTGCTTTTTCTTTTCCGATCTTTTGCAGTGTGCCTGGCCGTTCAGTAACTAATATTTCACCACTTGGTAAAAAAGCTAGTTCCCAAGGGATCCTAAGATCTTCCGCAATGACCTCAATTTGCAGAAGCTCTGTTTCAGGTTCTATTTCACTCTGTTGTAATCCAGATTCAATGATTGTTGGGGTAGGTTTATAAAATTGGCTTATTAAAATTCCTCGGAAAAGATAACCAATAAACAGTACAGAAATTATAATAATTAGAGAAAACAAAAACTTTTTATTCATCGCTATTATAAGAAATTATGCTTTTTCATTATCATAACTTAATCATTAAGAAATAAAAACCTGAGATAAAAATCCCAGGGTTTTAAACAAAATAATATTCTGTTTACTTATTTACCAAATTGATTGGTTTCTTCTTTATAAATGCTTTTATGTTTTCGACCGTCGTATCTAAAATCTTAGTCAGTGCTTCCTTAGTGTTAAATGCATTGTGGGGAGTAATAATTACATTGGGCTGATTAATTAAAACATGGTTTTCAAGTACAGTCTTTAAATCATACTGCTTTTTAAAAGATGCACTTAAAAGCTCTCTTTCTTCTCTAATGAAATATTCTTCTTCTAAAACATCCAATCCTAGCCCAGCAAAAATCCCTTTTTGTAAACCTCTTAATAAAGCTGTGGTATCACAAACTCCGCCCCTTGATGTATTTATTAAATAACATCCCTTTTTTAAAAGCTTTAAATTCTTTAAATTTACCAGGTGATGTGTTTTTTTATTGTAAGGTACATGTAAAGTAATAATGTCAGAATTTCTAAGTAAATAATTAAAGGGAACATATTTAAAGCCTATTCTTTTGGCAAATTTTTGGTCTTTTTTGATATCAAAAGCTAAGACATTCATCCCGAAACCCTTTGCAATTTTGACTACATGTCGTCCAATATTACCAACACCAATCACACCCAAAACTTTTCCCTCTAGATCAAAGCCCATTAAGTTTTCTGAAGAAAAGTCACCCCTCCTTGCTCTCTCCCGAGAAGAACAAATTTTCTTTAATAGAGCTAAAATTAGTCCAAAAGTGTGTTCAGCAACGCTATTATCTCCATAAACTGGTACATTTGAGACTAAAATATTCTTTCGTTTACAAGTCCTTATATCAATATGATCAAAACCAGTAGAGCGGGTTGTTATGTATTTTAGGTGTTTCAAAGAATTAATGGTTCCTCTATCTATTTCAGAGTAAATAAAAGGAGATAAAATATTTATTTCGGATATTTTTTTTAGGTCTTTGGATTCTAACTTGTCCTCAGAAAATATTAAATCAAACCCTCTCAGTTTGAGTTTCAGATGGTTCATTTCCCAGGGTTCAATATCAAAAAATGCAATCTTTAGTTTTTCCATACTATTTTCATTTTACCAAAAAACCGCCTTCTTGGCGATTTTGCTAGCTCCGGCGGTAGGATTCGAACCTACAACCCATTGATTAACAGTCAATTGCTCTACCATTGAGCTACGCCGGAATGTATCTTAGTATACTCTAAATTTTGAAATTTGTGAAATATTTCAGTATCCTTTTAGCTTTTTCAAAAACTTGTGTTCCCTTATTCTTTCCAAGGATTTTGCCTCAATTTGACGAATTCTTTCACGAGTTACTCCAAACACCTTGCCAACCTCTTCTAAGGTGTGGGTAATACCATCTCCTAAACCAAATCTCATTGCTAAAATCTTTTGCTCTCTAGGAGTTAAATCAACCAAAATCTCCCTTAATCTTCCTCTAAGTAAACTTCGGCCTGCTTCTAGGGTGGGAGGAATTGTCTTTTTATCCTTTATAAATTCAGCCAAAACTGAATCTTCCTCACCGCCACCAACCGGCGTCTCCAAAGATACTGTTTGCTGAGAAATTTTTATTAAGTGGCGGACTTTATCAACTTCTATTCCCATTTCAGCTGCAATTTCTTCTGGCAGGGGCTCTCTATCCAGGTTTTTCAGCAACCTTCTTTTAACCTTATTATACTTTGTAAGAGTCTCAACCATGTGGACTGGTATTCTAATAGTCCTTGCCTGATCAGCCAAAGCTCTACTAACTGACTGTCTAATCCACCAGGTAGCATAGGTTGAGAATTTATATCCTCTTCTCCAATCAAATTTCTCAACTGCTCGGAAAAGACCTAAATTCCCTTCTTGAATCAAATCAAGAATAGTCAGGTTCGGAGATCTGCCAATATATCTTTTAGCGATTGAAACTACTAACCTAAGATTAGCTCTAGCTAGTCTTTTTTTTGCCTCCAAATCCCCTTTTTCAATTCTCTTTGCAAGCTCTTTTTCTTGATCAGCTGTTAAGAATGAAACTCGACCGATTTCTTTTAAATACATCTGGACTGGATCAATTTTTCTAATTGTGATCTTAGTCCTTTTTTTTCCTTCTGGGGCTAAGAATTCTTTTACTTCTTTAACCTCAATACCTTTTTTTTCAAAAATATCGTAAATCTCCTCAAGACCCTTAATATCTTGCTCTATATCTGGGAAATGATACAAGATTTCAGAAGTAGTAACAAAACCTCTCTCTTCAACTTTTTCAACTAACTCTTTAATTTTATCTTCAATGAAAATCTTCCTGGGACGTCCACGGACAGTACCTCTTCTTCCTTTTACCAACCTTTTTGTTTTCTTTCTAACTTCAACCTTTTTCCTCCCTCCTCCTTTCTTTACTGTTTTCTTTCTTGTTTTTTTCTTCAGCTTGGGCTTTTTTATCCTCCTTTTTTTTGGTGCTCGCTTTTTAATCTTGGCTTTCTTTCCCTCAGGCTTTGATTTCGTTTTTCTTGTTTTTACTTTTTTTTGTTTTATTTTTCCTCTTGGCATAAAAATTAATCAACTAGTTATAACTTTTTTTGTTAAGCTGTTAAACTTCTGTGTTAGTTCCTTAATTTTTTCAAGATCTTTTTCTTCTTCAGCTCTTTTTATATCTAAGGAAATTATGTCTAATTTGCTTTTAATCTCTAGAGACTGAACCTCTTTTAAACAAGATTCAATTTCAGGCAAAATCTCTTCCTCTTCAATTTCTTCAACATCAGCTTTCAGGCTAAGATAAGAGATAAAATCCACTAATTCTTGAGAAAGGTTTTCTCGTTTATCAAAATCATTTAAAACTTCTTGTGTTCTAGAAGAAAAAAGAGAAATAGTCTCTTTATTAAAAACTCCTAAATGCTGAGGTGCTTTTAAAACTAAAGTTATAAGTCTTTCTTCTAAAAGATCTTTTCTGGTTTTTTTTAGAATCGGAGGGCTTTGGGGTGTCAAGACTGAGACTCCTTCATCAAAGCTTTTCTCTGGTTTTATCTTTCTTAGCTCTTCTTCAACGACCTTCTCTCTAACATTAAGTTTTCTGGCTAATTGCTGAACCCAAGAAGATTGCTCAATCCTATTTGGAATCCTATGTATTACTGGCAGTAAAATCTTTGAGATTTCTTTTTTGCCTTCTGCGGTTTCTTCATCAAACTGGGAAAATGCATTCTGAAAGTAAAAATCCAAAATTGAAATAGATTCTTCAACCATTTTTCCAAATTGTTCAGGTTTTTGATGAATAACATCAGCTGGATCCTTGTCCTCCGGAAGGCTAACTATTTTTATATTAAAACCTTTTGACTGAGCCAAATCTATACCTCTCTTTGTGGCTGCGTCGCCAGCAATATCCATGTCAAAGGCCAAAAATAAATTATCAGAATATCTCTTAAGGATGCTTAGTTGGTAAGGAGTTAAAGCTGTACCTGACGTAGCAACAACATTACCCATTTCTGATTGATGAGCCATAATCACATCAGCATAGCCTTCTACCAGAATGCAAAGATCTTTTTTCCTTATCTCTATTTTTGACTTATCTAGTCCATATAAAATCCTGCTTTTATCATACAAAAGAGTATTGGGAATATTAATGTATTTGGCAATTTCTTTATCTTTTTTGAGACTTCTGCCTCCAAAGCCAACTACCTGAGAATTAAAATCAAAAACAGGGAACATAACTCTTCCCCTAAAGCGATCGTAATGTCCGCCCTGGTCATTTTTTATAGACAAACCAACTTTCTCAATCTCTTCTTTTTTATACCCTTTTTGGTTTAAAAAATCAGACAAACCTTGCCAGGTATCTGGTGCCCAACCCAATCTCCATTTTTTAATTGATTCTTCGCCTATCCCCCTTTCCAAAAGATAGCTTTTTGCTTTTTTCCCTTTTGAGCTGTTTTGCAATTGTTTTTCGAAAAATTTAGTTGCCAGCTCGCAAACCTCATACAATCTCCTCCTCTCAGTTTTTAACTCAGGTCTTATTGGTTTTAAATCAACCCCTGCTTTTTGAGCCAACATTCTTAAAGCATCTCCAAACTCAACACCCTCTACTTTCATTACAAAATCAAAAATGCTATGACCAGCCCCACAGCCAAAGCAATGCCAGATTTGCCTGCTAGGTGAAACAAAGAGAGAGGGGGTTTTTTCAGAATGAAAAGGGCAAACGGCCTTATAATTCGCCCCAGCCTTTCTTAATTTAATATAACCCCCAATGATTTCTGCGATATCGAGTTTTGATTTTATCTCATCAGCTGGAGAATTGAGCATAGATTCTTTATGATTTTTTAGACACTAATGTTACTTTGCTATTAGGAATTGAATGGACTGTGCCTTCTTCGTCTTTAATAATTGTTCTCCTTAAAGTTATCTCCTCTACCCTGCCTTCAAGACCAGCTATTTTCACCTTATCTCCAATATCGTATTGATTTTCCATGATAATGAAGAGACCGGATATAAAGTCTGAGACTATGTCTTTAGTAGCCATACCAACAGCCAAACCTGCAATACCAATGCTGGCTAAAATTGGAGCAGTGCTTACTCCAAGCTCTGGCAAGATCATTAAAAGGGCTACAATCCAGATTATGAATCTAAAAGTCCCCTCAAAAACACTTATCAAGGTCTCTACCCTCTTTTTTCCTTCTTCAGACATTTTGTCTGCAATTTGTTTTTTTACTGCTTTTCTAATAAAGGTTTTCAAAAATTTATTAATCAGAAAAGCTGTAATTAAAATCAGAGTGATTTTTATGCCATGCGCTAAAAACCAAGATGTTATATTTTGAATGATAGTTTGTATGTTCATAATTATTTATAAACTATTAAATTATTTGAATAAGAGCGGAGAGGGTGGGACTCGAACCCACAAACCCCTTGCGGAGTGCTTGTTCTCCAAACAAGTGCCTTACCAATTCGGCGCACCTCTCCATATTTTACAATTTTTTAAACTTTTATCCCTCGCAATATTTTGATCCTCTTTTCGGCCTGAGGATGAGTTGAGAATAATCTTGTCAACCAGTTCTTTTCTTTAAAAGGATTTGAAATGTACAAATGAGCAGTTGATGTATCAGCTCTCTTTAAGGGGGTATTATCTTTTGAAATCTTTTCCAAAGCCCTGGCTAAACCTTCTGGATACCTTGTTAAAAGAGCACCTGTAGCATCAGCCAAAAACTCTCTTTTTCTTGAAACTGCAAGCTGTATTAATACAGCTACAATAGGAGCTAAAATTGCACCCAATATTCCCAAAACCACTAAAATAATACCGGCTCTCCCTGAATCTCTACCTCTTCTGCCCCCTCCCCAAAAACTTATTCTTAAGAAAAACTGAGAAAGGAGAGCTACGACACCAACCAAAATCACAACCACTGTGCCCAAAAGCATATCCTTGTTTCCAATATGAGAGAGTTCATGGGCAATTACTCCTTCCAGTTCTGTTCTGTCTAGTTTTTGCAAAAGCCCCCTTGTCACAGCCACCACTGCATGTTTTTGATCACGACCAGTTACAAAAGCATTGGGTTGTAATTCATCGATTATATAGATTTTTGGCAAAGGAAGACCGGCAGTAATAGACAGGTTCTCAACGATTCGATAGAGCTCTGGTTCATCTTGTTTTTTAATGGGCCTAGCTCTAGTTATTGCCAATACTATCTTATCAGAATACCAGAAACTAGCAAAAGCTTGTAAAACACTGAACGAAAAAGCCAAGATTAAAAATATAGTGTTGTCTAATATATAGCTAAATAGCCAACCTAAAGAAATAATAAGCACTAAAAATAAAATAATGAGCAGCCAAGTCTTGCGAATGTTGGAGTCAGCATGAGTATATAATGTAGGCATGATTTAGAAAGCTACTTTTGGTGTTTCTCTTTCTTCAGCTATTTTTAGTTCAAAAAGATCCATTTTCTTGAATCCTAGAGAAGAAGCTATCAGATTTGTTGGAAAAATCTCTATTTTAATATTCAAATCTCTAACATTTGAATTATAGAATCGACGGGCTGCTTGAACTTTATCTTCAGCATCCCGAAGCTCTCTTTGAAGTTCTAAAAAGTTTTGAGAAGCTTTTAAATCAGGATAGGCTTCAGATACCGCAAAAAGTGATTTTAAGGTTGAAGAAAGAATATTCTCTGCTGTTTCTTTTTCTTTTAAATCTTCTGCTCCCATTGCTTTGGATCTAGCCTCAGTTACTTTTTCAAAAAGCTCTCTTTCGTGACTAGCGTATCCCTTTACTGTTTCTACTAAGTTAGGGATTAAGTTGTATCTTCTTTTTAGCTGAACATCTATATCAGCCCAGGCTTCCTTTGTTCTGTTGCGAAGTCTTACCAAACCATTGTAGGTAAACACCAGCCACAAAAACACCAAAATTAATACTCCTAGGATAATTTGATAAATCATTTTTAGTATCGAAATTAAGGCCTTTAAAGAATATATCCGACCTTTTTGTTTTTTTTAATTATACCTCGGTTTTGGTCTTAATTAAAGCTAACCACCAGCTTTTTAAACTGGTGGTGTAAGAGCTTTTATTGGGAAGATATTTTAGTACCCCATACCTCCCATTGGAGGAATTTGAGAGGCATCTTTCTTTTCTTCTGGCAATTCTGAAACAACAACTTCAGTCGTCAAAAACATGGAAGCTGCTGAAGCTGCATTTTCCAAAGCTGATATTATCACTTTGGTAGGATCAAGAATTCCAGCTTGAATCATATTAACAACTCTTCTAGTTACAGGATTATATCCTAAAGCCCAATCGATTTTACCTGTTTCTCTTGTCTGTTTTTCTCTTTCTTCATTTACCTCTTTTAAGATTTTATACAAAACAACCTCATCAGCTCCAGAATTTTTTATAATTTGCCTCAAAGGTGCCTGACATGCTTTCTTTATTATGTTTTGTCCGACAAAATAACCTTTTGTCTCTGGGTCTGATGGGCCAGATCCTTCTTGCTGATTTTGAGATTCCGTTAATAAAGCTGCTATTGCCAAAGACACTTCCCCTCCAGGTACAACTCCTTCTTCTACTGCTGCTTTTGCAGCAGCTAATGAATCTTCAATTTTATGTTGTTTGGCTTTTTGTTCAACTTCAGTCGCAGCTCCAACCTTAATTACTGCTACTCCTCCTGATAATTTTGCTAATCTTTCCTGTAATTTTTCTTTATCAAAATCAGACTCAGTAGTTTCAAGTTCTTTTTTTATTTGGTTGATTCTGCTCTCAATACTCTCTTTCTCGCCCTTACCCTCAACAACAATGGTCTTTTCTTTGCTAGACACAATCCTTCTAGCTGAACCCAATTTATCAAGATCAGTACTTTCTAACTTCAAACCAATCTCTTCTGAAATCACCTCCGCCCCAGTAATGGTAGCTATATCTTGAAGTATTTCCTTTTTCCTATCGCCAAAACCAGGAGCTTTAATAGCTAAAGTTTTAAAAATCCCCCTTAACTTATTAACCACTAAAGTGGCTAAGGCATCTCCTTCCACGTCTTCTGCGATAATAACTAATTCTTTTTTACCAGTCTGAGATATCTTTTCCAGAATAGGCAAAATTTCCTGAATGCTTGATATTTTTTTATCTGTCACTAAGATATAAGGGTTTTCGTAGCTGGCTTCCATCCTGTCTGGATCAGTAATCATATAAGGAGAGATATATCCTTTATCAAATTGGAGGCCTTTTACAATTTCTTTTTGAAGCCCAAAAGCCTTTGATTCTTCAACCGTAATTACTCCGTCTTTACCAATTTTTTCCATAATATCGGCAATTAAATTCCCGATCTCTTTGCTTTCAGCAGAAATCGTAGCCACTTTAGCTATATCTTCTTTGCTATTTATTTTTA
>JANBVM010000010.1:10948-32153 GCA_024239015.1 Patescibacteria group bacterium
TTTTTAAGAAATTTATTACAGCCTCCATTCTGTCTTTTATACCCCTATTGATATCAGCTGGAGTAAATCCTGCTTCAACAAGTTTTAAACCTTCTGAGATCATAGCTTGAGCTAAAACCACAGCTGTTGTGGTACCATCTCCAACGGTATCATTAGTCTTCTCAGCAACCTCTTTAATAATTTCTGTTCCCAGGTTCTCAGCTTTATCCTTTACTTCAATCTCTTTTGCAATTGTAACTCCATCGTTAGTAATGGTTGGAGTTCCGAAGCCTTTATCTAAAACAACATTCCTTCCTCCAGGACCTAGGGTAACCTTTACAGCATCAGCTAACTTATCTACTCCTGCTTTTAATTTTTTACGGGCAGAATCTTTATAAAATATTTCTTTTGCCATAACTCTATTCAATTACTGCTAATATATCTTCTTGTTTAGCGATAAGATATTCTTTGTTATCGACTTTTATTTCGCTTGGACTATATTTAGTAAATAAAACTTTTTGTCCAACTTTTACATCAATAGGAATGACTTTACCGGAATCTGTTTTCTTTCCAGGACCTACGGCAATTACTCTTCCTTCTTCTGGCCTTTCTTTATCAACTGTCTCTGGTAACAAAATCCCTGACTTTGTTTTTTCTTCCTCTTTTATTGGTTCGATCAAAATATAATCTGCTAATGGTTTAATATTCATAATTTTGTTTTTGATATTTTAGCAAGCTCGACCTTTGAGTGCTAATTTCATTATCCTATATATTAAGAGAAAAAATAATCTTGTCAAGTATTTTTATTAAATAAAAAAAAGATTGCTAAAATTCTTTTAAAAAAATAATGATTAAAGACCATTGTCAAATACTAATAGATCTAAAAAGGACAGAATTTTATAGCTCTTTTTTTAAGTATTTCCCCGTATAAGCCTTCTTGCTTTTAGAGATATCAAGAGGTGTGCCTTCAGCTACAATGTACCCCCCTTCTTTACCGCCTTCAGGGCCCAGATCAGTTATCCAATCAGCATTTCTTATAACTGAAAAATTATGCTCAATAACTAAAACGGTATTGCCTTTGTTCACTAATCTTCTCAAAACTAAGACTAATTTCCTAATATCGTCAGGATGCAAGCCAGTAGTTGGTTCGTCTAATATATATAATGTATTACCTGTAGCTTTTTTGGAAAGCTCAGAGGCCAGTTTTATTCTTTGAGCCTCCCCTCCCGATAAATAAGGAGCTGGCTGTCCTAACTCAATATATCCTAGGCCAACATCATTTAAGGTTTTCAATTTATGAAACAATCCTGGAATATTTTTGGAAAACTCTAAAGCCTCTGCCACGGTCATTTCCAGAACATCAGCAACATTTTTACCTTTATACTCAACAGATAAGGTTTCCTTGTTAAATCTCTTCCCCTTACAGTCTGAGCACTGAACGTAGACATCTGGTAAAAAATACATTTCTATCTTGATTTGTCCCTGACCCTGGCAAGTCTCACACCTTCCGCCTTTAACATTAAAAGAAAATCTGCCAGGCCTATATCCTTTTATCCTAGCTTCTTTTGTCTGGGCAAACACATCTCTTATATAAGTAAAAGCTCCAGTGTAGGTGGCTGGGTTTGATCTTGGAGTTCTGCCAATTGGAGATTGGTCTACTAAAACTACTTTATTTAAATTCTCTGTTCCTAAAATTTCTTTGTGTTTTCCAGGTTCTTCTTTTGCATTGTAAAACTTCTTCATTAAGACTTTAGCCAATATATCATTCATTAAAGAGCTTTTGCCTGATCCTGAAACGCCAGTGAGGCAGACAAACTTTCCCAAAGGAATTTTAACATTAATATTTTTTAAATTGTTTTGAGCAGCTTTCTTAATCACTAAATAGTTTTGTGATTTGGGATTATTTGCCTCTCTTTGTTGTGAAGAATCAAAGTCTAATTCACCCACAACGTCAACTCTTTTTCGGCCAGATAGATAATCTCCTGTTAAAGTTTTAGATTTGATTAGTCTTTTTGGCGTTCCCTGAAAGACTACTTTACCACCATCTTTTCCAGCCCCAGGACCTATATCCACAACCCAGTCTGAAGACAAAATTGTCTGGGGATCGTGTTCTACTACTAAAACTGTATTTCCCAAATCCCTTAATTTCTTAAGTGTGTTGACTAATCTTTCCTGGTCTCTAGCATGAAGTCCGATTGAGGGTTCGTCTAAAATGTATAAAACTCCTGTTAATTTAGAGCCAATCTGGGTAGCCAGCCTTATTCTTTCTGATTCTCCCCCAGATAAGGTAGCAGCTTTTCTATCTAAAGTTAGATAGTCCAAGCCAACATCAGTTAAAAATTGAAGCCGATTTAAAATTTCTTTGATAATTGATTGACCAATCTTAAAAACATTAGAGTTTTTAGCAGATTTTTTAGAACTGAGTAGTTTCTTGAAAAAAACTTTTGTTTCCTCAATCGGTGTTTCAACAATTTGGGCAATTGACTTTCCAGCTACCTTAACAGCCAGTGATTCTTTTTTTAATCTTTCACCCACACAAGTTTCGCATTGTTTTTCAATCATATATTGCTTTATCTCTTCCCTGGCAGAATCTGATTCTGTCTCATGATATCTCTTCTCTAACCAGGGAATCACTCCGGTAAATTCATCGTCGCCATATAAAATGAGGTCAATCGTTTTCTTGGATAAATCCTTTGCTGGTTTATCTAGTGAAAAGTTATTTCTTTCTGCCAATTCTTCTAACCGCTGCCAGAAATAACCTTGTCTGCCGATTTTATGAGAAGCATGAGCCCAGGGGAAAATTGCCCCTTCTGCAATTGATAAATCTTTATTGGGCAAAACCAGGCTCGGATCAACCTCTAATCTCTCGCCCAAACCGTGGCAAGAATCACAAGCGCCATAAGGAGAATTAAATGAAAAAATCCGAGGCTCTAGTTCCGGCAGAGATATTTCGCATTCTTCACAAGCAAAATGTTCACTGAAAATAATGTCTGATTTCCCGGCAATTCCAACAATTGCAACTCCTTTTCCTAATTTTAGGGCTGTTTCAAGAGAATCAACCATTCTTGATCTATCCAATTCTTTATTCAAAATTAATCTATCTACCACTACTTCGATATCATGCTTCTTGTATCTTGCTAACTTTAACCTCAGAGCTTCCTCTGTCAGATGAATAATTCCATCTATTCTTATTCTGACAAATCCACTCCTCTGGATTTCTTCCAAAACCCCATGATATTCTCCTTTTTTGCCTCGAACTACAGGTCCAAAAATCGTAACTTCTCTATTCTTGGGTAGTTTTAAAATTTGGGCTGTAATCTGGTCTATTGTCTGACACAAGACCTTTTTCCCGCATCTTGGACAATAAGGAATCCCAACTCTAGCAAAAAGCAGTCTTAAATAGTCATAAATTTCAGTAATTGTCCCCACAGTAGATCTTGGGTTGTGGGCTGCCTTCCTCTGGTCAATTGAAATAGCTGGTGATATCCCTTCAATTTTATCAACATTGGGCTTTTGCATTACTCCTAAAAACTGTCTGGCGTAAGCAGAAAGAGACTCCACATATCTTCTTTGGCCTTCGGCATAAAGGGTGTCAAAGGCTAAGGAACTCTTGCCTGAACCTGATATTCCAGTAATTACAACCAGTTTATTTTTAGGAATATCCAAATTAATATTCTTTAAATTATGGACCTTAGCCCCCCTTATTTTAATAAAGCTATTTTTTGGCATAAAGCTCATTATAGTTGAAAATTAGACAAATTTCAAGTAAAAGAGCGTAAAATAGGATGAATATTATTCAAAAAAAAGAAGCCAACTTAATAAAAAAAATAATTGGCTTTTGTTTATGATGAGAAACTTCTAGTTCTAAGAGGAGAAGGCTTTACTTCGATTCTAACTTTGGAGAATTTGTCCTTTGTCGTTGCCTCTATCGCTTCGAGAATTTCTGAATCGAATTCAACTATCTCGACGATTACATAGACGAAATCATCTTGTTCTTCTCCATTGATGTATGTAAAGTAGAGCCCACTGGCCTTAACAATAAAACCGGAAAGTGTTTTATTCAGAGCCTCAGCGAGCGCTCTCGCTTTTTTCTCATTAACGCTTTGTATTTCTATACTGTACAATAATTTAACTATCCATATTACTTTTTGACCTTTTGGGAAAGGACCAATAACATATTATATTTTTATAAATTTTTGTCAAGATCTTGAGAATAAAAAAATAAACTGATTATTTTAAATCAGCTTTAGTAGTCACAAATTGTAAAAGTAGAGAAAC
This sequence comes from Patescibacteria group bacterium, assembly GCA_024239015.1. Lineage (GTDB taxonomy): Bacteria > Patescibacteriota > Minisyncoccia > Minisyncoccales > JANBVM01 > JANBVM01. Next base: position 15,206 of record JANBVM010000010.1, read on the forward strand.
ATGCTCTGGATATGATAATTTTCCGAAGCCATTTATTGCTATTTATAACATCAATGATTCCTTCTACATTTAAAATAGTAAGGAATGATCGCCACAACAGCTTTCTGAATTTTTTATCAGCTTTACTGATACTTGTTATCACCAATCTCGTCCATTCATCAAACAATGCCCTTATTCTTGAAACAAAGATTCCGTAGGCACTAGCCTTATCGAGATAATCTAGTGTCTTATAGTGCAGTCTATTAATAAAGATTATAAAATCTGGTTTGATCGATTCAAAGAAGTTCTCAGTATTTGAAAAATATTCATTGGGAGCCTCTCTTTTTCTAGCCTCTAAGCTTGTAAATGTGCTATTCATAAAAGAATTAAATCACTTTATTAAAATACTGTCAATATTTTGGAATTGAAAAGTTAATATTTTTAAAGTAAGATTTGATTGAAATGGAAAAATTTAAATATTTAAAAAAAGAAAATTCCTCCGATCTTCCTAAAGAAACTGGGGTTTATGTTTTTAAAAATCGGGAGAAAATTCTTTATATCGGTAAAGCAAACAATATTAATGTAAGGGTAAAGAGCCATTTTCGACAATCAACCAATAGAGATGACCTTTTTGTAAACAATGCAGAAAAGATAGGATACATAAAAACTGGATCAGAAATAGAAGCGCTCATACTAGAAGCCAATTTAATAAAAAGATATCGGCCAAAATACAATATAATGTGGAGAGACGATAAATATTTCTCTTATGCCGGGGTTACCAAAGAAAGATTGCCAAGAGTTTTTAAAACTCACCGACCAAAACAGCAAGCTATCAGCTATAAGTTACCAGCTACCTATATTGGTCCCTTTATAGATAGCTTTGCACTAAAAAAAACTTTAAAACTACTGAGAAGAATATTTCCCTATTACACATCAAAAAATCATCCCGATAAACTCTGCACCTGGTGTCAAATAAACCTTTGCCCGGGTCCAAACCCCAATGAAGAGGAATATAAAAAAAGTATTAAAAACTTGATTTTTATACTAAAGGGAAAGAGCAAAACAGTATTTAAAGAATTGAAAAACCAAATGAAGATCACATCTAATAAACAGGATTATGAAAGAGCGGGAAAAATTAGAGACCAGCTCTTAGCCTTGGAAAGAATACTATCCCATGCCAAAGTATTCAGAGCTCTTGAAAAAGAAGAAAAAGAATGGAGAAAAACGGAAAAAGAACTGAAAAAGATTATAAAAACAAAAAAGTCAATTTCTCGAATTGAGGCTTATGATATCTCTAACATTCAAGGGCAAAAAGCCACAGGTTCTATGGTGGTTTTTATTAACGGAAAACCTGATGGGAATTTTTATCGCCGTTTTAAAATTAAGATTTCTGGAAAGCCAAACGATGTAGCAATGATAAAGGAAGTTTTAGAAAGAAGATTTAAGCATCCAGAGTGGACCTTGCCAGATTTAATATTGATTGATGGAGGAAAGGCTCAGCTTAACGCTGCTTTAAAGATCAAGGAGCAAGAAGAAGTAGATAGGAATATGAAAGTTGTAAGTTTAGCAAAAAGAGAAAATAAGTTATATATTGAAGGTCAGAAAAGATATCTTTTATTAAAAAACCTGCCAAGGGAAATCTCTAATTTAACCTTACAATTAAGAGATGAAGCTCATCGATTTGCTATAACCTATCATAAAAAGCTAAGGGAGAAAGAGTTGCTAAGCTAATTATTCCTTGCTATTATTAAGAAATTACATTAGTCTTATGATGGCACTAATTTGGCAAATCATTGGTGGAACTTTAGGGATCTTCCTGGCTGTAAGATTTGTTCCAGGGGTAGATCTAGAGATTATTCTAGGAGAAAGTTCTTTCTTTGGGGTAGAGTTCACTGAAAAATGGCAGATTCTATTCCTGGTTGGGGCAATCTTAGGACTAATAAACTTTTTTATCAAACCGATTTTAGACAAAATTACCTCACCCCTGAAAATTATAACTCTTGGCTTATCTTCCTTGATACTTAATATGTTTTTAATTTGGATCTTGGATATTTTATTCTTAGAACTTCAGATTGCAGGTTTAATTCCCCTATTTTTCACTACAATAATCATTTGGTTAATAAGCTCTCTTTTAGGACTTAGGAGATGAATCATATTTTACTCATTGCCCAGGTTATAGTGGCAACACTTCTAATAATTTTAATACTCTTGCAGCAAAGAGGGTCTGGTTTAGGTCAGGCTTTTGGAGGGGGCGGAGGAGAATCTTATGGTATCAGGAGAGGAATGGAGAAAAAGATCTTTTGGGCAACAGTATTTTTTGGCACAATTTTCATAATTTTAGCATTACTTAATCTCATTATTTAGTATTAAATAGAACGTGAACAACTTCTCTTCACCTTATTTTAAAATATAAGGGAGTTAAAAAAGACAGCTTTTTAATTATGGCTCAATTATTGCCTTCCAAGTGGCCTTCAAAAAAACGATGGTTACAATTTTTTAAAGTTTTAAGCAAAAAAGAAAGTATCTATTTCTCTATATTCTTTTATTTGTTTATCACCTCTTTCTTTTTCCTCTTCATTGGTTTTTACCTTAACAAAACAGAAATAGCTCCATCTTCCGGAGGAATGTATGTCGAAGGAGTGGTGGGATATCCCAGATTTATTAATCCAATCTATGCTTCTGTCTCAGATGTTGATAGAGATTTAACTGAACTAATTTTCTCAGGCCTAATGAAATACGATAAATCGGGCAAGATTCAGCCTGATCTCGTAAAAGATTACAAAATATTGGAGCAAGGGAAAGTCTATGAATTTTATTTAAAAGAAAATGTCTTCTGGCAGGATTCAGAACCCTTGACAGCTGATGACGTAATCTTTACCATTGAGACAATTCAGAACCCAAACATTAAAAGCCCTCTAAGATCTATCTGGTTAGGGATAGAAGTCGAAAAGATTTCTGATCTTAGCTTACGTTTTGTTTTAAAAAACCCATCTTCTATCTTTTTGGAAAATAGCACTTTAAAAATAATACCAAAACACATTTGGGAAGATATCTCCCCTCAAAATTTTCCTTTTACCCCGATCAACTTAAACCCGACAGGATCAGGACCATATAAAATAAAAAGTCTGTCTCAAGATAAAGACGGGAAAATAACTTTTTTTGATCTAGTTGAAAATCCTTCGTATTTTGACAAATCACCATATATTCCAAAAATTTCTTTTAAGTTCTTTGAATCAGAAGTCCAGATAATCGAAGCTTACAAAAAGGGAGAAATCAAAGGTTTCTCCCCCAGTTCAATCACAAATATTCCTAAATGCGCCTTGCAACAAGCATCTTCGGGAGGGTGCAAAGAAGGAAATAATCATTTCTTTTCCCTGCCAAGATACTTTGCTGTTTTCTTTAATCCAAAAAATTCAAAAGTCCTCTCTGAGAAAGATGTAAGGTTAGCCTTGAACTACGGAACAAACAAAGATAATATCTTAAATACGGTTTTCTCGGGTCAGGGAGAGATTGTTAACTCTCCAATCCTACCAAACATTTATGGTTTTAAAGAACCAACAGAAGTCTATGGATTTGATATACAAAAAGCTAAAGATATTCTGGAGCAAAATGGATTTTCATCTAGAGAAAACGGTTTTAGAGAAAAAAACATAATTAAAAAACTGCCTTTCACATTCAAGGGAGGATTGTCTGTGGGCTCAAGAGGCACTGGCGTTACAGAACTTCAAAAATGTTTAGCTAAAGATTCTCAAATCTACCCAGAGGGAGATATCACTGGATATTTCGGTCAAAAAACAAAGAACGCTGTAATTAGATTTCAGGAAAAATATCGCCAGGATATTTTAGACCCCATCGGTTTAAAAAATGGAACCGGGGAGGTTAGAAGTAAAACTATAGATAAATTAAACATAATCTGTTTTGGGAACCCTGAAGAGACTATTCCATTAAAATTCTCTCTTTATACAGTTGATCAACCCTTTTTAATTCAAGTAGCAGAATCTTTAAAAAATCAATGGGGTGAATTAGGGGTTGAGGTTGAAATTAAAAGATTTGATATCAACTCTTTAGAAAGAGATATAGTCAGAAAGAGAAATTTTGAAGCCCTTTTATTCGGTGAAGTCTTGGGGTCAATCCCCGATCCCTTTCCCTTTTGGCATTCCTCCCAAAAAGGAGAACTGGGGTTGAATCTTGCCAACTACGACAATAAAAGTTCAGACAAGCTCTTGGAGGCTAACCGCAGATCTTTAGAGGGGAAAGAAAGGAGGAACAAGCTAGAAGAGTTTCAAGACATTTTAATTAAAGATGCTCCAGCAGTATTTTTATATAATCCAGACTATATTTATTTTGTCTCAAAAGAAATAAAAGGAATAAATAAAAGCATAATCACTGACCCATCAAAAAGGTTCGTTGATATTACAGACTGGTATATAGAAACAAAGAGGGTATGGCAATAGAAACTTAAAACCTGAAACATGGAGTCTGAAGAACAAAAAGTAAAACCAGATATTAGATATTTGAATGACATGAAGGAGGTTGTCTATGATAGGGAGTGGTTAAAAACTGCCCTTAATCTTGAGCTCTATTATATGTATAGAGGAGTGAAAGAAAAAGAAGATTTGAGATATGATATTACAGTAATACCTGCTCAAATGTTAGGAAAAGAATTTGTAAAAACCAAAGGTCACTATCACATAGGAAATTGCGGAGAGCTGTATATTGTTTTAAAGGGTAAAGCCATCTATTTAATGCAAAAAGAAGAAAATGGAAAAATTATTGATGTCTATTATGTTAGAGCAGAAGAAGGAGATTATATCTCAATCCCCCCTCAATACGGACATATATCAATTAATCCTCATTCAGAAGAACTAAAAATGGCCAATTGGATTTCAAAAGAGTGCAAATCTAATTATGAAAAAATTGAAAATAAAAAAGGAGGTTGCTATTACTATACAAAATCAGGCTGGGTTAAGAACGAAAACTATCAAAATACCCCAGAGCTGTATTCTAAGGAACCTGAAAAGTCGATGCCTAAAAACTTAAACTTCTTGAGAGCATAATATGGAAATTCGCAAAGTAGTCATTCCGGCTGCTGGTTGGGGAACAAGATTCTTACCAGCAACCAAAGCCATGCCAAAAGAGATGCTACCGGTAGTAGATAAACCTGTGATACAGTATGTAGTTGAGGAAGCGGTAGCTTCTGGCGTCCAGGATATTGTTATCGTTACTGGCTGGCAAAAAAGAGCTATTGAAGATCACTTTGATCGTTCTCTTGAATTAGAAAAACACTTAAAATTCCAGGGAAAAGAAGAATACCTTTCTGAAATTAAAAGAATTGCTGAATTAGCCAATTTTATCTATATCCGTCAGAAAGGAGAGCTTTATGGAAATGCTGTACCTGTCTTGGCAGCCAAACCAGTTATTGATGGTGAACCTTTTGCTGTTATGTGGGGTGATGAATTTATCATGGCCAACCCCCCAAGATTATCTCAGATGATTGAAGCCTATAAAAAACATAAAGGGGTGATAATCTCTGCTGTCAGGATTGAGACAAAAGATCAGCTGTCTAGGTATGGAATAGCTGATATAGAAAAAGTTGATAAAAATATCTTTAGAATAAAAAAGATAGTTGAAAAGCCGATTCCAGACCAAGCTCCTTCTAATTTAGCCACCCATGGAGCCTATATTCTGCCACCTGAGATTTTTGACGTTATTGAAAATATAAAACCAACCAAAGGAGGAGAGGTTTGGTTGTCAGATGCTATCAATGAATTAATCAAGGCAGGTTTTCCTACTTATGCCTGTGAAATCAAGAACGGAAAATACTACGATACTGGCAATAAGCTTGAATATATAAAAACAATAGTAGAATTTACTCTTTCTCGTTCTGAGTTCTCTAATGATTTTAAAGAATATCTTAAAAAACTAAAACTATGAAAGGGTTTATTTTAGCTGGTGGAGAAGGCACGAGACTATACCCTCTCACTTTGGAAATCCCAAAGCCTCTGCTACCAGTAGGTAAAATACCAGTTATTACTTATTTGGTTGAGCTTTATTTAAGAAACGGAATTAATGATATTAAAATAAGCATCCAAAAAAAGCATCTTGAAGATTTCTATAAATGGAGGGCTACCTATTTTCCAAAAGGAAAGATCAATTTTTTGGTAGAGTTGAAAGGAGCTGGAACCTTTACCCCAATTATTAAATTAGATTCAAAGTGGTTTTCAGAACCAATAGTGGTTTCAAACGGGGATGAGCTAAAAGAGCTGGATCTTAAGAAAATGATAGATTTTCATAAAAGAAAAAAAGGGGTAGTTACTATTGGTGTGGTAAAGGTTAAAAATCCCCAAAGTTATGGTTCAGTTAAAATGAAAGAGGGTAGAATTATAGAGTTTATTGAAAAAGCAAAAAATCCTCCCTCTTCCTACATTAATTCTGGTCTCTATATAATAAGTCCAATAGCTAGAGAATATTTCCAAAAAGGAGCAAAGTTCTCAATGCTAGAAACTGATCTTTTTCCTAAATTAGCTAAGGAAAGAAAACTCTTTGGCTATAAATGGGAAGGGAAATGGATGGATGTAGGAACTTGGGAAAGGTGGGAAAAAGCTATCAAGAACTGGAATCAAGAGTAAGCGGGCATGGCGGAATTAGAAGACGCGCTAGATTCAGGTTCTAGTGGGAGCAATCCCATGGAGGTGCAAGTCCTCTTGCCCGCACTAATAAAAACTAAAAAATAATAAAAATAAATATGGAAAAAACAAAAAGAATAGATAATCTTCGCATTATCCCACTTGGCGGTTTAGGAGAAGTAGGCCGCAACATGACATTGATAGAATACAAAAGAAAGATTCTAATTATTGATGTTGGTTTTAGAATGCCAGAAGAAGACATGCCAGGCATTGATTACATTATTCCCAATACTGAATATCTTAAAAAAAGGGAAAAAGACATCTTGGGAATATTATTTACTCATGGCCATTACGATCACATAGGAGCCCTCCCCTATCTAATGGGAAGGATATATGGTAAGAATTTAAAAATGTTTGCTGGGCGTATTGCCAAAAGCATAATCTTGAAGAGACAAGAAGATTTCCCCCAACAACCAAAACCGGAGATCAGCGAGATAAAAGATGGATCAAAGATAGTTTTAGGCCAATTCAAGATTGAGGCTTTTAGACAAAATCATAATATTCCTGATAACTTTGGGTTATTGATAGAAACTCCTGTTGGAAACATAGTCCACACTTCAGACTTCAAGTTTGATCAAAGCCCGGTGAACGATCTACCAACTGATTTTAAAAGACTAAGGGATATTGGAAAAAGAAACGTTCTAGTGCTAATGTCTGATTCTACTGGGGCTGAAGAAGAAGGCAGTTCTCTCTCAGAAGAAGAGATTTACAAGAACCTGGATAAGATCTTTAAGATGGCCAAGGGCAGAATTATTACAGCTACCTTCGCCTCTCTAATAAATAGAGTACAACAAATCATTGCTCTCTCTGAAAAATACGGAAGGAAAGTTGCACCCGAAGGATATTCAATGAAAGCAAATGTAGAAATAGCAAAAGCACTAGGCTACGTCAAAGCTAAAAAGGGAACTCTTATCCAAACCAAACAAGTAAAAGATTATCCTGATGAAAAGGTAACGGTCTTGTCTACCGGAGCTCAAGGAGAAGAGGGAGCGGCTCTAATGAGAATAGCCAGCAGAGAGCATCGTTTTTTGACAATAAAAAAAGGTGATACTGTAATCTTTTCCTCTTCAGTCATTCCAGGCAATGAAAGAACAGTTCAAGCTATTAAAGATCAGCTTTTACGCCAAGGAGCTAATGTCTTTCATTATAGAATGATGGATATTCATGCTTCAGGTCATGCTAAAAGAGAAGAGTTAAAAAAGATGCTAGATATTATGAAACCAAAATTCTTTATCCCAATCCACGGTCAGCATTCAATGTTATTTGCTCACAAAGATTTGGCAATAGAATCAGGTATTACTGAAAAAAACATAGTAGTAGCTGAGAACGGACAGGTAATTAGCGTAAGCCAGGGAAAGATTTCTGTCGAAAAAGAAAGGGTTCCATCAAATTATATTATGGTAGATGGCCTTGGCGTTGGAGACGTGGGCGAGGTGGTCTTAAGAGACAGGCAGATGTTAGCAAAAGACGGGATGTTTGTCGTCGTGGTAACTGTTGATAGACAGACTGGGAAAGTCCACGGTTCTCCTGATATAATATCAAGAGGGTTTGTTTATTTAAGAGAGTCAAAAGAACTGCTGAAAGCTACCAGGAAAAGGGTTATTTCAATCGTAAATAAGTCAGCTGGCAGAGGAGGAGCTGTTAATTGGAGTCATGTTAAAAAAGAAATTAGAAATAAAATAGGTCAATTTCTTTTTTCCAAGACCAAACGCAGGCCAATGATACTGCCTGTGGTAATAGAAGTATAATTCAAATTATATGCGTGTCCTTAGCGGAATTCAGCCAACTGGAGAAATGCACATAGGCAACTATTTGGGAGCTGCAAAGCAATGGGTAGAAATTCAGGAAAAACATGAAAGTCTTTTCATGGTGGCAGACTTACATGCTTTAACAGTATCGCAAAATCCAAAAAATCTTCGTAAGGCCATTCTCAACAAAGTCATAGAACTTTTATCTGTTGGTTTAACTCCTGAAAAGTGTACTATATTTATTCAATCGCACGTTAAAGAACACGCAGAGCTGGCTTGGATCTTCAACACCATCACTCCTCTTGCAGATCTACAAAGAATGACTCAATATAAAGAAAAATCCAAAAAGCATAAAAAGAATATAAATGCCGGCCTTTTAACCTATCCTGTTTTAATGGCAGCTGACATTCTACTGTACCAGACAGATATCGTTCCTGTCGGTAAAGATCAACAGCAGCATGTAGAATTAACTAGAGATATAGCCAGAAGATTCAACCTAAATTTTGGGACAGCTTTTAAAATCCCCAAAACTATCCTGGCAAAATCAGGTGCAAAAATAATGTCTTTGCAAGATCCCAAGAAAAAAATGTCAAAATCAGATAATCCCAAAACATATATCGGGTTGTTTGAAGAACCAAAAATGATTAGGAAAAAGATAATGGCAGCTGTCACCGATCGAGGCAAACAAATTATCTATAACCCCCAAAAAAAACCAGGCATTTCTAATCTTCTAACTATTTACTCCTTATTCTCAGGAAAAACAATTAAATCTCTGGAAAAAGACTTCCAACATGAAAAGGGTTATGCTGGGTTTAAAAAATCTCTTGCTGAACTATTAATAAGTTCTCTGGAACCATTGAGAAGAAAAAGAAAAGAACTCCTCAAAAGAGAAGTCTATGTTAGGGAGGTATTAAAACAGGGTAAAAAGAAGGCAGAGCTTATTGCAAAATCTACTACACAAGATGTTAAGGAAAAAATGGGCTTAATTTAGCCTGTTGTCCACTCGTCTCCAACCTCGGGATATTTTGCCAATTTTTTACGAAAAATATCCTTTATTCTCTCTAGTCCCTCTTTTGTCTTAGACTCAAAGACCATATTTATAACCGGTAAATTAGAAGAGGCTCGGACTAATCCCCATCCGTCTTCAAAAGTAACCCTAGCTCCACTAATATCAATAACTTTATCTTCGCCGTATTCTTTTTTAAATTCTTCAGTTAATTTTGAAGCTACCTCATATTTTACTTCATCGGCACAATCTGCGTACCAGGATGGTGAAGAAAAATACTGAGGAGTGTCCAGCATTATTTCAGATAAGGATCTATTTTGATAAGACAAATATTCCAAGATCTTTAAAGCCGCAAAAGTAGGGTCATCATAACCATAATAATTATGACGATAGAATATGTGGCCACTTTTCTCTCCAGCCAAAGGAGCGTCGAGTTCTTTGGCTTTTTGCTTTATATATGAATGGCCAGTCTTCCACATTACGGGCTTGCCGCCATATTTTTCAATTTCTTCAATTAGAGCCTGTGAACTCTTAACATCAAAAACAATGGGGCTGCCTGGCTTTTCCTTAAGCACCTGGCGGGCTAGGAGTATCAAAAAACGATCAGGCCAGATAATATTTCCTTTCTCATCAACCACTCCCAAACGATCTCCATCACCATCAAAACCAAAACCAATATCAGCCTTAACCTCTTTTACCTTTGAAGATAAATCTTCCAAGGCCTCTAAAGTGGCTGGGTTAGGCTCGTGATGAGGAAAGCTAAAATCAATATCGCAATGTTGCTCAATGACATCAACTCCTGCTTTTCTTAAAATTGGTGGAATAATGGGACCAGCCGTACCATTACCAGCATCAACTACAACCTTGAAAGGTTTTTTAAACTTAACTTTCTTAGTTAGGTAATCACCGTAAACTTCGATAATGCCAGCTTTTTGACTAACTTCTCCCTTACCTTCAATAAAATCTTCTTCAAGAATAATTTGATAAAGTTTCTTTATTTCATCAGGCAACAGAGTGGTCTCAAAATCCTGCCCCAGCTTAATTCCACTCCAACCATTAGGGTTGTGTGAAGCTGTTAACATGGCTAATCCTTTAATCTTTAGGTGGCGCTGGGCGAAATAGGCAATTGGAACCAAAGCCTGGCCTATCTCAATTACATTTACTCCAGTTGATATTATTCCTTCAATTAAAGCATTTTTTAGGCGTTCAGAATATTCTCTAGCATCAAAGGCAGCTACTACTTCTTTGACGTTGTAATCCATGATTAAGAGGGAGCCAAACCCCTTTCCAATAAGTTTACAGCTTTCTTCGTTTAATTCTTTGTCTGAAACTCGACCCCTAATATCATATTCGCGGAACATTGTTTTTTCTAGTTTGGGCATAGTAGAGATTGATTTTATTATAGTTTTATTATACTATATGTCTATGAGTTTTTCAGTAGGGATCACTGGTTTACCCAATGTCGGTAAATCCACTTTATTCAAAATTCTAACCAAAAAGAAAGTTGATATCGCTCCCCACCCCTTCACCACTATCAATCCTAATCTTGGAATAGTTCAGGTGCCAGATCACAGATTAGACAGTATAGCAAAGATAGTAGAACCACAAAAGATAACTCCTACTATTATTGAGTTTGTTGATATTGCGGGTTTAATCAAGGGTGCCCACAAGGGAGAAGGCCTTGGAAATCAATTCTTGGCTCATATCAGAAATTGTGATGCTATCTTGGAGGTGATAAGAGTTTTTGACGATTCAGATATTGAAAATGTTTTAGGAGAAATAAGCCCAGAGAAAGAAATCCAGGTTATAAATACTGAACTTCTAATGAAGGATTTGGAAACTTTAGAAACTTCAATATCAAAGCTAGAAAAGAAAAAGGATAAGGCAATTTTGAAAAAGCTCAATATATTAAAAAAGATCAGGGAAGGAGTATCTCAAGGAAAGTTGGTCTCAGAGATAGAGCTTAAAAATGAAGAAAAGTTAGAAATAAAAGAATATCAGTTTTTGACAGAAAAACCAATTTTATATATTTTAAATACTGACAGCAAAACAGATTTTAAAGAACCAGAACGAAAACACTTAGTAATGAATATCAAAGAAAAAGAAGATATTTTGGAATTATCAAAAGAAGAGAGAAAAGAGCTTAAATTAAAATTAAATCTTAAAGAACTAATAACAGGTTGCTATGATATTCTTAATCTGATTACCTTCTTTACTATTACTGGTGGAAAAGAAGTCAGAGCCTGGACAGCAACCAAAGGATCTAGAGCCAAAGAGGCTGGCGGCATTGTTCATTCTGATTTTGAAAAGAAATTCATTAAAGCTGAAGTTATTAATTGGCAGAATTTAATAGATTCTGGCTCTCTCGTAAAGGCTAGAGAAAAGGGATTGATAAGGATAGTCGGCAAAGACTATGTGTTACAAGATGGCGATGTAATAGAGTTTAAGATTTAGCTTATGAAAAATTACGAACTATCATATTTAATATCTCCTGAAGCGTCTGAACAAAATGTTGAGTCTTTACAGGAAAAGATAAAATCCTTAATACAACAAGGAACAGGTTCTGTTGGCAAGGTAAATCGAGCTACGAAAATAAGGTTGGCTTACCCGATTAAAGAACAGAGGGAAGTTTTTTGGACAAATCTGACTTTTGCCTTAGAGCCTGAAAAATTAAAAAATATTGAACAAGGATTAAAAGCAGAAAAACAAATTCTCAGGTATTTGATTTTAGTTAAAAAATTACTTAAAAAAACTTCGAGAATTAGAACAAAACCAAAGATAGAATTAAAACCAAAAACAAAGGTCGAACTCAAAGATATTGAAAAGAAATTAGAAGAAATATTGGGCGAACAACCCTCAAACGATGAATCTCAATAAAGTTTCCTTAATCGGTCGCCTAACTCGCGACCCTGAACTAAAAACTATTCCTTCGGGCCAGGCACTTACAACTTTTGGCTTGGCTACTGGCAGGTTTTTTGTTGACAAATCTGGTCAGAAACAACAAGAGACAGAGTTTCATAACATTGTATTATTTGGAAGAATAGCAGAAATTGCCTCCCAGTATCTAACCAAGGGTTCTTTGGTTTACTTGGAGGGAAGAATTAGAACTAGAAGCTGGCAAGATCAATCTGGTAATAAAAGATACCGAACTGAAATTCTAGCTCAAAGACTGCAGTTAGGTCCTAAAACTGCTCCAAAGATAATACCGCCAGAGAAAGAAAAAGGAGAAGAGAAGGAGGAAGAGAAAGAAAAAGGAGAACAGGACATTCCGGTAATTGAAGAAGACGAGGGAGAGATTGACGTAAAAGACATTCCTTTTTAATTTTTAAGAGATCTGAATTCAATAATACTTAACTAATTCAAATAGTTATGAATTGCTATTTTTGTCAGAGGAATATAAAGGAAATTGATTTTAAAGACACGGAACTTCTAAGGAAGTTTATTTCGGGTTTGGCTAAAATCAGAGCCAAAAAAAGGACTGGGGTCTGTTCCAGCCATCAAAGAAAATTAGCAAAATCAATAAAGAGAGCAAGAATTTTGGGCTTGCTTCCGTTTACGACTAAATAATATTGTTTAGGTAATATCTTAAGCTTGGGCCATTATGGCCTTTTTTATTTGTTTTAAAACTTTTGGATTTTCTTCCAAGAATTTTTTACTAGCTTGCATTCCCTGGCCCAACTTAACGTCTTGATATTGAAACCAACTTCCTGATCTCCTAATAACTTCTTGGTTTACTCCAGCATTTAATATATCAGCAAAATAGGAAATGCCTTCATTGTAGTAAATATCGAACTCAGCAATTTTAAAGGGGGCAGCTACCTTATTTTTAACAATCTTGGCTATTACTCTGTTGCCAATGATTTTATCGCCTTGTTTTATCTGAGCTGCTCTCTTTAGATTAATACGAACTGAGGAATAAAATTTCAGAGCCAAACCACCAGAGGTAGTCTCAGGGTTACCCCACATAACTCCTATTTTCATCCTTGTTTGGTTCAAAAAAATAACTATAGTTTTTGTTTTGGAAATAATTCCAGAGAGCTTTCTCAAGGCCTGACTCATCAATCTGGCCTGAAGTCCGATTTGAAACTCTCCCATTTCACCAGCTATCTCAGTCTGAGGGACTAGAGCTGCTACTGAATCAATAACAATAACATCAACCTCGCCTGATCTAACCAAGGTTTCTACTATCTGAAGAGCTTGTTCCCCAGAATCAGGTTGTGAAATTAGTAAATCAGCAGTGTTTACGCCAATCCTCTTGGCATAATCAGGATCCAAAGCATGTTCAGCGTCAACAAAAGCTCCCACCCCTCCCCTTTTTTGGGCTTCAGCTAAAATGTGTAGCGATAAGGTGGTTTTCCCAGTCATTTCCGAGCCGTAAATCTCGACCACCCTCCCTCTCGGAACTCCCCCTATTCCTATAGCAAAATCTAAGGATACAGATCCTGTGGGAATTACTTCGACATTAGAGGATTTAACTTCTTTTAATCTCATAATTGAACCTTCACCGAATTTTTGCTTTATTTCAGCTAACGCTTCATTTAAATTACTTTTATTGGTCTCTGATTTTTTTTGCTTTGCCATATTTTAAAGTTATCATTTTTTAAATAATTGTCCATTATTATACTTGCTTCCAACCTTCATCTTCTTCACCGCCCGAGTAAACTTCTCTTGGTTTAGCTCCTCGAGCAGGTCCTACCAATCCTCTTTCTTCCAACATATCTACTAACCTTGCCGCCCTAGCATAACCGATTCTTAATCTTCTCTGCAAAAGAGAGGCCGAAGCCCGGCGGTATTCAATAACAGTACTCTTTGCCTCCTCATATAAAGGATCATCGTCCACACCTGATTCTTTTACTTCCAAGGCATTTTCTAACCCTCCTGCTAAACTTTCTTTCAAAGATTCTTGAATAATTGATTCTTCAGCTTCGTCTAATAAATCTTGGCTATTTGATCTCATCCAGTTTGTTACTTTTTTTACTTCCTTTTCTGAAATATATGCTCCCTGAAGTCTTCTGGGTTTTGTAACTTCAGCTGAGAGAAAAAGCATGTCTCCAGACCCTAAAAGCTTTTCTGCTCCAGCTATATCCAAAACCGTCCTTGAATCAACCTGTGAGGCCACCTGAAAGGTAACTCTCGAAGTGATATTTGCTTTAATAAGACCAGTAATTACCTCAACTGAAGGCCTTTGGGTTGCGACAATTAAATGAATCCCAACTGCTCGCGCCATTTGGGCTAATCTTACAATCGTGCTCTCTACGTCTCTGCCTTTGGCAGCCATTAAATCAGCCAACTCATCAATAACCAAGATAATGTAGGGCAAGTTTTCAGTTCCTTCCCTGGAAGCTTGTTCGTTATACCTTAAAATACTTCTTGATTTAGCTTGGGCTAACAACTTGAATCTTCTTTCCATTTCTTTTACCAACCACTTTAAGGCGTTGTTTGCTCTTTCGGCATCAACGATTGTCGGACATAAGAGATGGGGAAGCCCATTATAAACTGTGAACTCAACTCTCTTTGGATCAATTAAGATAAATTTCAAAATATCGGGAGGGTTCTTATATAAAAGAGAAGTAATCAGGCTATTTAGAAAGATTGTCTTACCAGAGCCAGTAGATCCTGCAACTAATAAGTGGGGCATTTTGGCCAAATCGGCATAAACGGGAGAACCTGAGACATCACGGCCCAAGCAAAAAGTTAAATTGGAAGAATTTTGAAACTGAGAATCTTTAATTAATTCTCCCAAAGCCACAAATGCTCTTTTTTTATTTGGAACCTCAATGCCAACCAGACTTTTGCCTGGTATTGGAGCTTCAATCCTTATTGGATGACTAGCTAGAGCTAAGGCTAAATCATTAGAAAGAGAGGTAATTTTTGACAGTTTTATTCCATCAGCTGGTTTTATAGAATATTGGGTAACAGTTGGACCAATATTTATGCCTGACATTTCAACTGGAATTTCAAAACTTTCCAAAGTCTTTTTAATAATTGTAGAGTTTGCCCTGATATCACCAGCCGAAGGTCGTTCTTTTACGAGTTCCAGCAAATTTATTGGTGGCAGTCGATATCCTTTTTTCCCTCTAATAATATCTCTAATGTATCCTCCTTTTTTTTCCGACACAGCTTTTTTATCTTCCTTGTCTTCTTCTGCGATAACAGATGAATGAGGCTCTATCTCTTTCACCTTGAAAGATGGAGTAAATATCCTTTTAATTAAAGAAGGCTTTTTCTCTTCTTCTTCTACATCTTCATCAAAAGAAGGTTTTTCTGAAGCAGGTCTCTTTAATGTGTGCCATAGAATTAATCCTCCAATCAGAATTAATCCCCAAAATATAATATTAGTTACCCAAAAGCCAAATGTTTTTAAAAGTAGCCAGCCAAGAACGCTTCCCAACCAACCTCCATACTTAATGCCTGGTTTAAAAACTTCTAAAATACCAGAAGCTCCAAAAATAAAAAGTGAAATTGTTAAGATCAAAGGTCCTAAAACTTTTTTATACTTTGTTATAAAAGTTGCTACTGAAGCTAAAAGTAAGATAAAAGGTAAAATAAAAACAACCTTTCCAATTAAAAAAGAAAGGGTTCGAAAAATGAGCCTTCCAGCTATTCCTGATTTTTCAAAAAAACTCAAGATAAAAATAGCAGCCAGTATAAAGAAAATTACGCCTACAATCTGTTTTTTACTTCCTTTTGGTAGAAATTTATCTAAGATAGCTGAAAATTCTTCAGTCCTTTTTCTACTGTTTCTCCTTTTTTTTGCCATCACCTTATTATATCAGTCTTTGATTACTCTTCAAAAGTAGTCCCAGCTGGAATCAGTTTCCCAATAATTACATTCTCTTTAAGTCCTCTTAGCTTATCTTCTTTTCCTTCAATTGCTGCTTTGATTAAAACTCTCGATGTTTCTTGGAAGGAAGCTGCTGATAAAAATGAATCGGTAGTTAAGGCTACTTTTGAAATTCCTAGTAAGATTGGGGTAGCTAAAGCTTTATTGTAAGTTTTCTTGGAATCTTTCTTTAAATTTTTTATTCTCAAGTTCTCTTCGAGGAATTTTGATCTTTCGACAATCTCGCCAGGGGTAAAGATTGTACTGCCAGAATCCTTAATTTTTACCCTGGAAAACATCTGTCTAATAATCACTTCGGGGTGCTTGTCATGGATTTGAGCCCCTTGAGAGAAATAAATTTTCTGGATCTCTTTTATTAGGTAGCGCCAGGTTTCTTCTTCGCTGGTTAACTTAAACAGCTCTTTTACATCTAAACTTCCTTCGCAAAGTTGTTGGCCTTTTTTTACTAATTGGCCTGGCTTTACCCATATTGCAGATTGAGATGGAATTTCATATTCTAGAATTTCCTTTTTTTTCTTTGAATCTTTTTCTTTGTTGGCTTCAATTTTTACTACTTTGTCAGGTGTTATTTTAACTACTTTTCCATCAGTTAAAGAAATTTCTGCTCTTCCTGTGGGAGAACGTATTTCAAAAAGCTCTTGAACTCTAGGCAAACCAAAAGTAATGTCTAGTCCTCCAGCTACTC
>JANBVM010000011.1 GCA_024239015.1 Patescibacteria group bacterium
CTAAAGAATTAGGTTATGAAATGATACGAGAAATACATGAAGATCGAAGAAAAGAAAGAATAAAGGAAACTGAGAAAAAATGAAAATGAGAATTATAAACATATTATGAAAAGCATATTTTTAGATACAGGGATTTTTGTATTATTTTTTAGCGGTAATCAAACCATTAAAAAGATTTTCAACCAAATAAAAAATGAAACCATTAAAGCATTTACATTAGAATTAAATTTATGTGAGAATTTTTATAAGACATGTGAAAAATTAGGCAAAGAAACCGCCCAAATTAGAAATATTTCTCTTAGAAACAGTAAAATAAAAATTCTTGATATAAATAACCAATTAACAATAAGATCGGGAATTTTTAAATGCAAATATCCTCAAATATTATCACTAGTAGATGCTTATATAAGTGGATGTGCAGATCTAAATAATTTAGTAATTTATTCTACAGATCCTGGGCTTAAAGATATAAAAGAAGTTAAAAATAACATTTTTCCTTTGGATTAATTATATAATCGTTGGTTATTCATTTGCTTGAAAAACTGATTGATAAACCTACCCCTTTGGAAGAAGAATTTAGCAAAAATAATACCATTTCTTGTAAATGAAGTCTAATATCCCCCTGGAACAGGATTTTGCTCAATTACAAGTACTTTTTTGCCTGATTTAGCAAGATAAGCTCCAGTAGTTAAGCCTGAAATTCCTCCTCCAATAACGATTGTGTGATAGTCAGTCAAGTTTATACCCCAATTTTTAATATTTCAAAAACAAGTAGATGACCTTCTTACCATAACTTGTGGAGATACTAATACTTTCCTTTTTTACAAATTATAAGTAAAATGTACCGATTTATGCATTTAAGAATTAAACATAAAATCAATAATTTGATCTATTAGCCTACGTATAATGCTTCTAATTTCAGTAAACGAGTCAATTTTCTCCCCTGTCACCTCGTCCATATAGAGTTCTCGATTTATTTCAATCATTATAGATTTTACACGGGTTTCTTTATGTAGAAATTTTGCTGGGACATAACACCCTGAGAAGGGTTTATTTATCCTAACCGTGAGATTAATTCCCTTAAAAAATCTCTTAACTAATTGGATTAAATCTTTAGGAGTATGATAAGGATCGGTGCCAATACAAATCTGCGGTCTTTTTGTTTCCTGAGAGTTTTCGTAGGGCAGTGGGATTGCTGGAAATGAATGGGCATCGATGATAAGGCATTCATCGAATTTGGTTAATAGCTCTTGTACTTCTTCTGTTATTGCGGAATGATAGGGATCATAGATATTTTGTAATAGCAGATTTCGCTCGTTTTCATTAATTTCTCTTAGCTTTCGCCCGTTTGAGTCTTTAGTATAAATAACTCCCATGCGCTTAATCGCCATGATTTCCTTCCTATCATCTCGAAATCTTTCTGGATCCAACACTAATCTGCTGTGATTATACTTTAATGAAATTCCTCCTAACTCAGCAACGCGTGAAAAGATTTCGTCTGTATATCTGTCAGTCATCCTTAATAATTCTTTTTGGAGATCGTTTTCGCTTAAGAGAAATTTTATTTTCATTTCTGGGGGTATGTATGTAGAGCTATGAGGGATGTGAACTAAGAGTGGAATGAAAACTTTACCTTTTTTTATCTCGAAGGGAGTAATCATAAAAGAAACAATTTCTCTATTTTGTTAATTGATATAAAACTTGATGAATTGATTAAATTTGCCATACTGAAGATTATTAAGTTTAATGAGGTATTTTAGATACTATAGAACATAAAATCAATGTACTTACTACTGATAGTTTAGGAAAAAAGTTGAATATGAGGATAATCAAAAAAACTACATTGAGAAAGCTTTTAAAAACCAGAAATAGTAATTATAAATTTTCGATTTGAACTCAATGGAAGACCTCTGAATTGCACAAGACTTGATATTAGTCATCAGGTTATTACAAATACCAAATTCAAAATGGATTATGCCCTCAGGAGAGTTTAAAAATAGAAAGATATGGAAAATAGCCCAGCTTCATCATTCTTTATATTTAAATTAGATCTCAAGCAGATATTTAAATGTATGAACGAACATATTAAAATTCAGAATTTAGTGAGATTTTACTTAATCCTCGTACAGCTGCTGTTTTTTAAATCATTAAGCGCATTGGCAGCCAAAACAACAAAATAAAGTAATGCCTTTTTAAAGATGGTAACTGTCTAATTTTGAAGTCATTTTTGCGTTAAAAAGTAACTTAATCCCTCAATATTATCTCATCCCTTAATTTATCAAACTCGGTTCTATTTTGCTTATAAACATCTTCATGAACCTTTCCCAAAATTTCATTAGCCCGTTTATGGTCTTAACCAATCATCCATACTTAAGCATTAAAAACGCTAAAACTTAAAAAACTTATTCATACATCAGTAATTATAGTTTTTTATGATTTTTGAAGTACTGTGAGAAATAAAAAGAGAAAAAAACGGTGCTACTACCGTTCTGGTATTTGCAAATCTCTTTAAAGAACGTAATTGACTTTTTTCACCAAGTTTTCCTCTTAAATTACAAAAAGTAAATGCATTTATCATTCATATTAGTATCTCCTATATTTCTTTAAGAGTTTTTCTTATTAATCTAAATGATAGGCGATGAGATTTTTCTGTTTTAGCATTTGGACTACGCCGACCGCATCTAAAAAACTGGTTTTTAATGTTTTTTGGGAATGGATATTTCCCCCATGATCCGCCTCTTGCTAAACCCATATCAGTTGTTAGAGACCCAACAGGGTCTTTAACAGATATTTTAGTAAATTTTCTAATATCATCCTTAACAAGCTCATACATTAGACCGTGCATGTCATACAAACCCCAGTCATTTGGTTTTAACAACCCTACATCGTGAATTCTTCTATCAGAATTAAGTTGACTCCATGCGTATTGATCAAGTAATTTTTGATTATTTCCGAAGCAATATTTTCCTTTCGAACCAGCCCGGCATGCATATTCCCATTGGGCATCTGTGGGAAGATCAAAATATCCACTTCCCTGAATGGAATTTAATTTTTTTAGAAATTCTTGAACATCGTAGTAATTAATAAAAAAAACGGGAAAGTTTGGAGATCTTTGTTTAGGAGGGATTATAGGCAATTTTCCCATAATAGTTTCCCATAGCTTTTGAGTTATCATGTATTTACCCATATAGAAATCTTGAGTTATTTCAACTTTATGAATGGGTCTATCGTAAAAAATCTCATTATCTCCCATTATAAACGAGCCGCTTTTAATTAGAACCATATCATTCATTATTTCTTTAATGATGGGATCTTCTTTTTGTGCGCTGACTCTATAATCATTTTTCCTTTTTTTATTTTTTACCTGTGTTTGAATCGGTTTTTCTATGTGTTCTATAATTACTAGATCTTGAATTTCATCCTTCATTATAGGTTCGATATAAGGAATCCATTTTTTATCCAATGTTGGTTTAAGTAAATAAAATCGTATACCATCTTTCCACAAGTATTCAATAAAGGAATCTTGTACTAATTCATTCCTCTCTAAATAATACATAAGACGTTCTTGAATTAGCTTCCTATCAAACTCATCAAACTCATCCGGGTTAGGATTTATTAAATAGTCTTCTATTGCCCCTTGAATATAGCTTAAATTAGAAAAATCAAAATTTATTTCATCTTCAATCATTTTAAAAGAAAAATAACAATCGGAACCGAAAATTATCCATTCATAAGGGCGATATCCCATTTCTGAGATTGTTCGGTCTGGATGTAATTGATTCAATCTGTGAAATGTTGCCCATCCTTGCAAATGTCTAACAACTGGAAGGGACTCAATAAAAATACCCAATTCCCGAGATTCATATACCCCTTTCTCACCTCCATAGCTCAAAAGATTTTCCGAAGAAATTAATCCTCTACAACCATCAAATAACGCAAATTTTGCATGATTTTCCATAGGATCTAGACTAGTTTTTAATCGATTACCTAATATTGATTGAGCCATTTTAATTGCATTTCTTGCATCTTTTAATTGATTTTTTACTCTTGGGCTTAGTTTACTTTTATTTTCCCATTCTCTCCCCCATAAAATTCTTAGAAATCTCTTTTTTTCATTATTTTTTCCAAGGATATCATTTAAGAGAGTTCGATCCAAGGCAGTCTTAGACACTCTATCGGAGGCTATAAAGATCTCATTTTCTGTGGATTTAATTTGTGTTATTAAAACATCTCTTGATTGATGTTCATTAACTAATTTCACTTTACTGCGCTTTAAAAAAGGCAATAAGCATATTCTAATGGCATTCAGCGATTTCTCATATTTTTGTTGGATACTTATGAATTCTGTTCTCCTTTGTAATAGAGAAGTAAACGATACTAAAGATTGGTTTAATCTACTATAATAAAACTTGGCCAACTCTTTTAAATCTGAATCGATTTCAATTTTCGAATTAAGAATTTCCTTAAAACTTCTTAGATATTCAATGAACTCTTGACCTTCAAGATTTTCTTCGACTTTTTTCAAGACCTCTAGCGAAAATCTAGCAGATCTCCCTAATATTCCTGCTTCAAATAACTGTGAATCTGGATTACTACTTCCTGGATTCCAGCTACTTATCATCCAATCACCATTTGAACTCAGAATTATTTTTTCATGAGAGCGTTTCACTGAAGAGATGATTTTGAGATGATCTTTAAGTTTTGGAGCTAATTGTACTATCTTTCTATAATATTCTTCAATATCTTCTTTCTGTCGTTCTGGAGGATCATCATTAGCATGACCATAAATCAATAATATTTCAGATTGCGCAGGTGTATTTTTTAGAGAGTTAACTAATCCAAAATCAGCATGTAGATGATTAGCATTAAGAAACGACGTATAAAGGATAATTTTTTGGGGAGGAGATTTAGGTTTATAATTGTTAATCCTAAGGCTACCATCACAAATTTCTGAGAGTACATCAAAGAAAAGCTCGCTAACATCAGCTAAAGGTAAAAGATCAATATTCATATAGTACCAGTTTATCCACTCTTCTCTCCTTTTTATTAGCTCTTGTAATCTTTCAATAATATATTGAAAATAATGCTTAGAAGCAATTAATGATATATAATTAGGAAATTTTTCCAAAAGTAGAGCAAATTTTTCTACTATGGATTTAGTCCAGAAAAAAAGCTTTTTTCTCCTTTTTGGTTTTTTACCGAAGATTTCTGGAGCAAATTCCCAGAGCATAGGTTCTAGAATTGCAAGATCTTGAGGAATAATTCTCTGATGTTCACCCTTAAAGCTACCAAACATCTCAAATTCAATTTCTTTCTTTCCGCTTAAAATAAATGGACTACTAAGAAAAGCACGACTGTATTTGAAGAAATCATCGATTTTATCAGGCTTAAATAAATTTATTAGTATTTTTATATCAATATTAAGATTTTCAATAAGATTTTCTTCTGTTATTTGTGGTTTCAGGTTTATTAGATCTTTTGGATTAGGTCTATTGAAATCATAGTCAAATTGTATCGCCCTCTGAACTGAGAGTGGCGTACCTGAAAGCGCATCTACCCACCATTGACCTCTTTCTGTAGAATATTTTAGAAACTCCTGAGCAAGTGCAATCTCTCCTCCTTTCTTATATATTTCAGTTATTTTAGGAATAACCCTAAATTCAAGTGAAGTCCAATTAAGAATCAGCCAGCCTTGATCAATTAATTCCTTTAAGATTTGTCTAGTAATTAGCTTATTATTAGGGATTGGCCAGGGTGGATCCTTTTCTATCTGTTCTATTGTTTGACCATTTAAGAGTTCTGATACGTAAGCTAGCCACCAAATAGTATGAGGGTGATATTCTGGAAAATCGATATTTGCTTCAATGAAATAACCAGGAATCCTTATCATATACTTATTCATTAATTCCACATTCATTTTCTTTTTCTTGATTCTCTAAGAATTTTTCTGAAGATAAGAATAATCCCTCCTTCTTATACTCCAAATATAAATTATGAAAGATCTTTATTCTTTCCTCATGACTATTTCTTATTATATGTTGAGCACAACCAACAATAACTTGACGCGATTTAGTGCGAGAGAACATAACATTAAGTCTTTCGGGCTCTATTATAAAACCCCAAGATGATGCTGCATACAGTGTATTGTTTCTAACTAAACTAAGAATAGTGAGATCTGCTTCATGTCCTTGATATTCGTCTGTAGTTTTTATTATCTCTTTAAACGGTTGAATAGTTAGCTTTGAACATACATTTTTAAGTTCTTCAGATTCTAAAAATAAATCTTTTTGATCATTATAGGGAGTTAAAATTATAAAATCTATACTCTTGATTGGTTTTAATAAATTTAAATAAGTGATTAGGACACTTAATTCGTAAAAATTAACCCGCTTTCCAATTTTTTCAGGGTCTTCAGTAGCATCCATATATTCAGTCATATGAGGTGTATCTATCCATAGCAAAGGAACGTTATATTCTTTCGGGATAACACCTATTAAAGGTTCCTCAATTTTTTTTTTATGTTTAAATTCTCGATTATAAAAAACCCTACCAATGATGTTTGATAAAGAACGCTCCATTCGGTATTGTTGGTCAAGAACATATTTCTTTTCTTTAGGAAGTAGATTGAAGAGAGTTTCAAATGGTTTTAACCAGCATAATTGCTGCTTATCAAATGAAGAATTTTTATTGTAAAAATTCTTAAGTTTGAAATAATCATAACCGAATCTTTTCTGTAAATCTTCATCAAGATTAGGATCTGATTTAATATTTTGTAAAGTCATTTCCCATAACTTTAAAGCCTCTTCAGTTTTTCTTATTTGATATGGTGGTAATTGGTTTTGATCTCCAATTAATAATGTTCTTTGTCCAAGGCATATAGTATGTAATAATTCACTTGGATAACTCTTCCCAGCCTCTTCAACTATTACTAAGTCAAATGACTTTTTATTAATTAATTGATGAAAAATTCCATCCATTGTAGTACAAAATATTATTGATGCTGAGCTAATAGCTAATGAAAGATTCCGAAGATCATATTCTTGTACTAAACTTTCTTGCGCATGATACCAGATTTTTGAACCATTCTTCCATTTATAGGAACCAATCTCTCTCATTACACTTGAACTGAGAAATTCCTTAATATAAGACTCAATTGGGGAAGTTCTTTGCTTAATGTATGAAAGAGAGCGAAAAGCACGGAATTCTAAATTCTCTTTATTTAATCTCTCCATAACTTTTTTAAGTATGTAATTTAGAGCCAAATGTTCCTTGGAACATACTAAAATTTTCGCATATATATTTGTCTTCAAAAATTTTGCTACAACTTCAGCAGCTAAATAAGTCTTGCCTGTTCCTGGTGGACCCTGAACTATAAATAATCCTTGATTATTACAAATAATTTCTGCAAGGTCTCTTCTCTTATATTTATTAGTAAAATCGCCACTTTCTCCAATTGGAACAGAATCTAGATATTTTTCTAGAAGTGGATGATTTTTTACGAAATTAATAAACTTGCGCTTTTTTTGAATTTGGTCAATATCCCCAAATTCATACACATACAGAAAGCCACTTTGGGGAAAAGGTTTTCCACGAGTTTTTACAACGATTATTTGTTGATCACGATGCAAATCTATCCATTCAACAACTTTTTCATGATTTCTCAAGATTTTTAAGGGATTTGGAGGCGTTTTTAAATTAGAATAAACCAAAAGTCTTGTAATATGATTATTTTCCATTAAATCATCCCATAGTTCTTGAACTGATGGTCTTTTTATCTTTCCAAAGTGATAATCTTTAAAATATAAATCAATTTCCAATACCTCTTCATTTTTTCGAATATTTTTAAAAGGAGCATCGCTTAAGGACATTTTCTTAAACTTGTAGATTTGACGAATTTTGTGGAAGAATTCAGATTCGGTTAATAAATCGAGGAAGGATGGATTTTCCTTTATCTTGAAATTCTTAGTTAAGTCTAGAATCTCTGAATAATCCTGGTTATTTACTGCCTCCTTCATTAGTTTAAATAAACCAATGGTTTCTTTGTCGGATTTTTTACTTATTGCAATTAATATTAAAGAGATCCATTTATCTACAAGTCTAAAGTCTTGTTGTAAAGCTTCCTCCAGTCTTTGTTTTTGATGGGATCTTGTAAAGAAGGATATTGGAACAACCCATTTTCCTTTTATTGGAAGAAATTGAGAAAAACCCGCTATGTTTAGTTTATGCTGAAGTGCCAAAGTCCTTATAGCTTTTACAAAATCCTCGATATCTAGGTCTAAATCTTTTGAATATTTTTCAATTTCATCTAATTTAACAATTTTTAATCTTTGTTTGTCTTTAAATTTTAGAACAAGAATATTGTTTATGAATAACCAATTATCAGGTAAAATAAAATTATCAGCTTGAGAATATAATTCTCTAAATCTATGACATAAATAATCTTTGAACAATTCTATACTTTTTTTAGGAATATGTAGTTCAAAAGAAAGCTGATTAGAATTTCTTTGCCATACGTTCATTTTACTTATGGAATAGAATAAAACTGCTAGGATTTTTCATTTGTATCAGCTGCAGACATTGCTCGGGATTTAAAATCTTGATTTCTACCCGTTTTATCCGCATGAGATTGAATCGCTCGAGCTCTTTCACTAGTCATCCTCGTTGAAGTCTTGGAACTTCGACTTCTCTTTCCTTGACCTCGATTTCGACTCCCTTTTCCTCTACCCCGCTCTCCGTGTCCTCTACTCATACTCTATTAATATTTAATATGTAATTTAAATTTATACTTATTTGTAATATTCTACTAAATTATTTCTCTAACTCATTAATCATAAACCTAAGGAACTCTTTTCTGGTTTGACAATTGTATAAGTAAGAAGATGTTTCTAAAATACAATCCCTTATACAAACATTTCTTAAATCACAACTACTGCATTTAGTTTCATATTTCTCAAGTTTTTTTATCATTTTTTCTTGAAAAAATTCAATATTTTGATCAAATTCACCTAATAACCAGTTTTTATCATTAAACATTCTCCCACATGGATAGACTTCTTTTTGAAGATATATTAAATTTGTTGTTCCCGCTCCACAACAGCTTCCTATTAGTGTACAAACTCTTTCAGGTTCTCCTTTTACAGCTTTTTGAAATGCTTCTATATTCCCAATCTCAATATTTTTGAAATTATATATTTTTTGTCGATTATAAATCACCTCTAAAATCTTATAAAAGTTATCATATGAAATTGGAGGAAAAAAAGAGGGAACATCTATCATTCTTCCAAATATCACTTTGTCGAACTTCTCCATTGCTATAAATTTGAAAAATAAATCGATATTATCAACAAGTTCTCTTGTGATTGTTGGATTTATGATAATTCTAAAATTAAATCTTCTTAAAACTTTAATTCCTTTCATAACGGCATCAAAAGTGGGATTGCCATTTGAATAAAAACGATTTTTATTATGAATCAATGGAGGACCATCTAATGAAACACTGGGTATTATTGCTAATTCCTTCATTTTTCTTACTATTTCGTCTGATAATAATGAACCATTTGTTACCATGTAGAATTTCACCTTTTTATGATTTCCCTCACTTCTATATCCTTCTATTGCTAATGAGATTTCTTTCCATGATAAGAGAGGCTCGCCACTTCCAACGAAAATTACTTTAATTTTCTTTTTTAAATTAAATTTAACACTATAATCATAGATTTTATCTAAAATAGTTCTGATATCAGCCTCTGTTAGGTTTTTTTGGGGAAAAATGGGATTTTCGGGATTATAGAAATAACAATATCTACAAGCAAAATTGCATACTGAATTTGGAGAAATGCATACCTTCTCTATTTGTTCAATAATATCAAGCACCATCTTTACTTAGGTTTTCTTTTAAATATTTAATTGCTTTATCAATTAATGGAGATAATCCATTATTAGGCTGCATTCCTGATTTAATTTTACCAAATCCCATTAATGGTATACATTTTTTACACGATGGAAAATTTGTTTTTGAATTTAAAAGATTTTGTATATCTTTAAGAGTAATAGTATTATTTAAATATAAACCCTCTTTATCATCTCCGCATTTAGCAATTCTGGAGCATATAAAAATTCTTTTACGCTCAATGGTAGTACAATGTTTTCGATACCAGCAATTTTCATACATTTCCTGTGATTTTAAGTCAGAAACTATGTGATCTCCATGTTGATAATCCCAATTATGAATCCGGATATTTAATTTTACATTAGGCACTTTTTTTTTGAGCCATTGCTTCCATAAGGATATTAATTTATCTGATTCGAAGTATAAGCTAATAGTTAATTCATCGATAAGCTTCAGACTATTTAAAGTTAATCCTTGAGGGATTAGTCCATTGGTTATAATCTCTAAAATATCAAAGTTATTTATAGTTCTGAAAGATTTTACAGCCCTTTCAAGTAATTTTTTATCGATCGTTGGCTCCCCTCCTAGAACAGGAAAACGATGTATAGAAATGCCTAAATCCTTTAAAATTCCAATTCCTTCTGTGATTTCTTTTATTGGATCTTCGATATATGGGATTCTTTGATTAGGTACAAAAAATCCACATTGATCACATACTAAATTACATAAGTTAGTGATAGAAACCTCAAGATCTCGTATATAATATTTTTCCTTTTCATTATCATAGATGAGACCTTTAATCATGAATTTCTACCAATCTATTGTAAAATTTAAAGTGTTCCAAATAAACGATTTCCCGTATCAGTTTTCCCTTTTCCTACATATTTATTATATGATAATCTAAAAATAAAAAATAAAACATTTGGATATTTTTTTTCCAAAATCTCTGCAGTATCATAAGGCATTACTTGGCATGTTACAAAAATTTTCTCTGGATTAAAATTTGAAATCTGCTTAATAACTGGCATCATTGTATTTCCGGTATTTATAACTGAATCGACTAAAATTATAACTTTGCCCTCTAATGATTTTAATGAGCTTAATTCAATCTTAGAAAGCCCCTCATCTCTTTTGGGGGTAATATGAAAATAAGGAGAGGTCTGAAAGATGGATCTTAAACCATCGCCTAAATATACACCTGCTCTCATGAAATCCAAAATAAAGACATCCTTCTCATTTTTTAGCCTTCTTCCAATTTTTATTCCTTGTGGATGCTGAATTTCACAATCTTCCAAATCTAGTTCTTCAAGTATTTCATATGCAAGATATTTCCCCATCTCAATATGAACTTGAGATAATTGATAAGGAGTAATATCGGTTCTTCTTGAATCTGTAGCGATCAATTGGACAGCTTTTCTTTCTGTAAAATGTCTTAACATTTTTTTTCCCTCACGTTATTAAATCCATTATTATTTTTGAAAAATTTTTAAAATCCGTAATTCTAATATTCGCATGATAATAATTTTTAAAACTAATTTGATATAAAGATGAATGAGTTTTTAAATGTGGGAGTAAATCGGCATTATTCCTATGGTTAACAACTATTACAGCATGATTCGCTTTTTTAAGCATTAAAGAATCTACATCGCTGTCACCGAAAGCAATTAAAAATTTTCCATTACTGGCAAAAAATTCAGCAATCTGACCTTTTTCATACCGTCCGATAATGTAATCGTCAATGTTATTATGGGTTCCCCCAATTAATAGAACCTTTTCTAAATTATGATTAATGATAATACATTCCCATATTTTTTTTACACCACTCGTAACAATACATATATCTGCAAACTCTTGAGTATTCTTTATAAATTCCAAAACACCGGGATATAAATCAATACCTTTTGCAGTTGTATTAGAGTATCTTTTATAATCTGAAATGTTTAATCTACTATAAATTTCAGCCATATTCTTAAATCCTGGATATGTATAACCATGTTTCGCAAATCCATCCTTGATTTCTGTAAAATCGATACTAGCCTTTGCATTAAGTATTCTACTAGTGTCAAATTCACATAAAGTTCTATCAGCATCTAATAAAACAACACAATTCTTACTGAAATCAGATGTTTTGTTCCTCAAATCTTGAATCAATAGTTTCATATTACTCCCCTCATCAAGTGGAATCACAATTTTTCACCTCTCAATATTTTAATTAGTACTTTACCTATATGATCTTGAAAATCTTCATTTAAATAATGCATCTGCATTCCGTTTTTTTTCGCAATATTTTCAGAATTATCCCTTTCAAAAAAAAGTTCTTTTTTGATTATTGACAAATCCAAAATTCTCTTTTTCTTAAAATCACTTTTTCTTCGTTCTAACACAGTTAAAGCATTTACTTCATATAAAATCAGATCAGTAAAAAACTGGCAATCCAATTTAGTAAATACATTTTCGGGGGCATTATTAATCAGATTGTAGAGACTAGTATGGCCATCAACTAGTATATCTTTATGATTTTCATTCTGTCTTTTAATCATATATTCTATTGCTTTCTCTCTATATTTTTTTTTTTTATCTTCAGGAAAATAATCAAAGTTATCGAATCTTGAACCAACTAATTCTCTTAGAATTTGTGATCCTATTAAATAATCAATATTAGGAATTTCCTTGAGAATCGTTTTTATTAAGGTACTTTTCCCTATTCCTTTAATCCCTATTAAACAGTATCTTTTCATAAGAAATCTCTTTATCAAATGACACATTTAAATCAAATTTATTGTCAATAGAAATTTGAATTATAATTTATTTTTAATTTTTTCCAAAGTTTATTACGGAGAGTCCAATTTACCTATCAAAGAATTTCATTATTCCAAGAAATGTAATATCTTCAATATTATATTTTTCATAAATTTCAGGAGTGTTAATCCCCAAGATATGAGATTTTATCTTTTTATAACTTGCTATTCGCATGACCGGCAAAAAATCTTTATCACTACTCACAATTACGAAACCTCTAATACTACATCGTTCGAGGATCTCCACACCATTAGTAATTAGGTAATTATCGATATCACTATAACCCGCACCCTTAGATACCTTTAGAAGGTGAAATATTTCCTTATTTGGATTTTTGAAGCAAAATTTTATGATAATACTATTTGGAACCTCTAGATCCTTGGCGGGTTTTGAGAAATATCGAATAATAAAATCGTCAGATGCATGGAAGGAATTTTCAATATATTGTAATATGAATTCATGCGCTTTTCTTAAAACATCTTCAAAATTATGAGGATATAAGCCACGCAGAGTTCTAACAAAATTTGGGAGATCAACCAGAACTACTACTTTATCTTGATGAAAATTCAAAAAATCATTATATTCAGCGCTAGTCATTGTTAACAGTGGAATTTCTTCTATAATATGGTTTTCTCTCGGTTCTTGTTCTAATTCTTGTACTTGAAAATCATTAGAAATATCTTCAATTAGGTTGGATTCTTTTCTCTCAAAAATTTGAACCTCTTTTTGAATTTTTTCCCTAATTTGTAAACTTTGGTTGGAAGCACTCTGTAAATCATCATAGAAGGTAAAGTTTGGTGTTTTTCCTTCCCAATCGCTAATAATTAAATTATATCTAAAAGGATCTAAATGAGATTCACATAATTTCCCTTTACACTTAAAATATAATATAAGATCCTTTCTTTCCTCACTTATAAAATCACGATGTAAAGGTTCATCACAACTATCACATTTATCGTTAAAATGATCTTCATTCTGAATATAATCGTTTAATACAATAAAGGGAATTTTTTTAGCACTACATTTTTTATTCCAACATTGATACCTATTATAAAAGTTGTTAGAATCTAACTTTTTTAGCTGAGTTTTATTACAGACTGGGCAATAAACTCTCTTTTTATAATAGTTCTTCTGATTATCAAATATCTCCACTTCTGATTTTAGCAAGAAATACATTAGAACACCCCTATGGTTAAATTTAGTAGATTTTAAAATTCTTCTCCTAATCTGCTTTTTGGATCTTGTATCAAAATAAACAAAAAAAACCATAAATAAAAACTTAATTAACAATTGAAAAACAGGTGAGGTGAAGTGAATTTATCATAAATCTTGTGGAAAAGAAACCTAGGACATCTACATATACATATTTTCAGAATTTAATATCATTTTTTTTACCCATTAAAGGATGAAAAAGATTTATTCACAGAAAATGCTAGAGAGTATAGTAACTATTTGAAGTAAGATAAATTCATTCAATCAACAGAATCAAAAATACCTAATCACTTCGATTATTTCTCTAAACTAAATTTTTTTAGAGGAATAATTCTTATATTTTCATGAGATATTAACGTTTAACATATCCAATTTAATTATTTATATAATTATACTTGAAGAAGGTGTATCAAATTCCAAAAAAACTAGCAATTAGAGGGGGAAAAGTAGTTCTAAAATCATATAGTATACCAAAATCATCATATAGATCATCTTATAGATCTCCACCTGATATCCAAGAACCGGTATTTCTCAATTTTAATCAATTTGAAGTACTCTTCCAAAAATCAAACTCTCTGTGCATTCCTGTCAATTTAGATAATTTACTAAAAAATTCATTTGATGTATTTACATCTAATATTTTTAGTTATCCTAAATTGTCTTTTGAAGAATTTATAAAAAATTCAAATATTCAACCTTTCCTTTATGAACCCATTTTTGTAGTAATTGCAACGATCGAAGAAGATTTTCAAAACTCGACGGGTTCTTTTTTCTACCAAATGGATTTTTCAAAGGTTGGATTGGTATTTTCAGCACAAGGTGAAGTAATTACAAAAAAATTATCACAAATCCGATTTGATAATTATGAAGATTATCAAACCAATAAAAAAATACTAATTAAAGAAGGGATCTCTGTAAAAGAAAATATTCAGCAAATAAATGTAAAAAAGGCGGTTCAAAGGGCTTGCTCTGTGAATGCAAGATATACAGGTCAAAATTATGTAAGTTATAATCGCATTTGCAGGCCAAAATTGACAAATATTAAAATCCATCAAGTAATAAAATGCCAGCAATTACTTGCAAAGATTGCTCTAAAACTTGAAAATACTATTTTTGAAATAAAAATTGGAAATGATACTATAAATCACTTGGAATGTGTAGATTTTCCTACTAAGAAAATAACACCTAGAGAAGTGCGAATGTGTAATAAATGTTGTTGTTTAATATTTAAAGGAGCTCCTAAAAAGAAATTTATTAGTTGTCGAGAATGTGGAATGATATTATGTAAAGATTGCACAATCGAAGAAAATTGGTGTCATGAATGTGCTAAATCTCAAACAGATAGATCCAAGAAGAATAAGGAAGCTCACAAAACGTTAAAGAAAGAATTCCATCAATGGAAACGGACTAAAAAACTTGTAAAATTACAGTTTGTAAAAACTTAATCTTTCACTCCTATTGGTATATCAGTTTAATTAATTAGTAAATGATGAAAGCATTAAAGGATAAAGCACTCCAGTGGTTCTAAGCATTTATTAAAAAACAAACATGTTTAAAGCATTGTCAACAAAATGTTGTAAGTAAACCTAATTTTAATTATCTATAAGTTTACAGAAAATATTATTTAATTGCTTGTAATTAGCTATTCTAATTGACTAAGCTTATAGATTGACTTGATCTGGTTAGTCTCAAAAAGTTTGAGAATTTCATCTTTATTAGAAAAATAAATAATTTGCCACCCTTTATCAGCAAAAGATTTAAGAATTTCAAACTGATTCTTCAATCTCTGTGGATCTGAGGTAATAAAAGCATCATCGAATAAAAAAAAGCCTAGATTTCCTTTCAACATTTTCTCTGCAAGTGCAAATCGAATTGAAAAAAGCAATTGATCGTTTGTTCCTAGACTCAGTAGACTTGATGAGAAAGATTGACCATCTTTTTTTTTAACTGAAATATAATTTCGGTCTTTTTCAAAATCATCATTAAATCTTACGTCAATATATCTCCCATTTGTTATATTGTTAAATAGGTTTGAAATGTTTGTATTCTTAAATAGCTCAACAATACGTTCAGTTTCTTCCTTTTCAATTTCTTCAAAGATCTCAAGTGCTATAGTTGCTAAATCTTTATCATTATCTATTATTGTAATAAGATCATTAATTTTTTGATATAATACCTCAAGCTGATATATTGTGTTAACATCCAAATCTTCTTCTATAATTTTAAATTCATTCAACTTCAGCTGATTTTGGCTGCTATGAAATGAATTTAATCTCATTTTATGCTGAGTTAATTCCTTATTCCACTTTTCGATTTGCCTAGGAAGTTTTTCTTCTATTAAATTGTGCAATTCTTCTTGTTCTTTATGTATTTCAAAGAAATTATCAACTGCTTCTACACTTAAATCTTTATATTTTTCATATTTGTCAATTATTCCTGAACGCCATTGTTCTATAGTATTTGTCTCATTTCCAAAAAATTCTTGTAAATGACTTTCATATTTTTCCGTTTTTCCTTCCAAATTTTTACGCATTTCAAGTTTGTTATAAAAATCTTCATCTTTAAGAATTCCGAGTTTATCTAAAAGATAACGCTTTTCTTCTTGGTAGGAGCTTAACTTCTGTTGATATTCTTCTTCTTTAGTTTTATTATCATTAATTTTTCCTTGGAGAACTTTGATTTTGCTGTTTTCTCCACTTAAACTTAATTTCAAATTATCAAGATGCTCATAAAATCGCCTGATCTTCTTTTCTATATCTTCAAGCCAAAATTTAAGAGTAGAGTCAGATACAGAATCAATTATCTTGTCAGGAGCATTCTCTAGTTCTTCATCAGTTACTAATTGAATACCGACTTTATTTGATTGATTTATAATTGTTTGGAATCTCCTGAATAGAGTTAAATTTTTATAATACTTTCTTAAATCATAGAAAATCATTAATCCAAAAATAATCCCAAAAATCATGAAAGGAAGACCAAGAAGAATAAATCCGAAAATTAAAGAAATGATAGATCCTGGCAAAGTAATCAAAGCTAAAATTGCAAATATATAACTAAATTTAATAAATTGTTCTTTATTTTGTATATCCTTCAAATTTTCAGAGAAGTTTCTTAAATCATCAAGATTCTTCGATAAGATTTCAAAATCGGTCTTTTCTGCTTCTGATTTTTCTAAATCTTCATTTATTTCTTTTTGATTTATCTCGGTTTCCTTTAAATCGGGTATATCAACAGAAAAACTCATCTCAATTTCATTTGATCTTGATATATAATCATCTATCTTACTATTTATTGATTTCAACTTATCTGCTGAATCAATATTAAATTCTTGAAGTGGCTCTAGATCTTGTGACGTTTTATTAAATTTATCAAGGTATTTACTTGTTTTTTCATACTTGCTCTTACCCTCAATGTTTTTTAATACTTCTAATCTTTTCTTGTTTCTTTTTATTAGCTTTTTTGTCTCTAATATCTTAATTTCACAACTCTCAATCTCATTTTCTTTGGATTCTTTAATATAATCAGATATTTCTTTGGTAAAATCCACAGCATCTTTTCTAAGTTTCTTGATTTTATTCATCCCTGCGTTAGTTAAAGTTGATTTCATTGACGATGATCCTTTGTTTAATCTACCAAGTTTCCTTACTTCCACTTTTACACTTTCTAAATCATCATAATCCCAACCCATTACTATATTTGAAACGGTTGAAAAATATCCTTTCTCTTCGGCAATCTTTAAGTCACTATTCCTAATCATGAATGTATTTCTGAAAATTCGCTCTAATGATTGATTCTCTACTTCTATTTCTAAGACTTCATTCAATATACTCTTTCTTTCTGGGAATATGAAACTTTCTAATTTTTCATCAAATTTTTTATTTATCACAATTTTGCTATTTGGGTTGTCTTTAATCCTATCATTTTTCTTAAATTCATTAGACAATATTAGTATTGACTTTAAAATTGATTCTAATAATAGGGTCTTTCCTGCTTCATTTGGACCATAAATTAAAACAAGGCTAGGTTCTATATGATTAAAGTTGATCGATGCAAGAGGTCCATAACTCCAGACATTAATATCTGAAATCCATATATTTTTTTTTACCATCTCAGAGCTTTTTGAATCAATAATTTTTAAACGCCTCTACCACAAAATTTAGAATTTGATCTTTCTTATAATTCTCCAACTCTTTTTGCTCTAATAACTCTTTAAATCTTTTAAAAAGAGGTTTATTCATTAATTCAATAACCTGAAGGGTTTTATTATTATATTTCATACCCTCACAAATCTTGTCAATTTTTTCCTTAAATTTTACCTCCGGAATTGATATGTATCCATTTATATCAATTTCAACCTCAACTATCTTTTTATCCCAATCTTTTCTAACTATATTAACAAAATTTTCTAATTGTTTAAATCCCTCATTCATTTTATAAGGATGGAACGTGATCTGACATGAATCATAATAAAAAGTATCAAGGATTATCGGTTTTATCAACTTTTCTTCAGTATCAATTAGACATAGCTTTCTTTTTCCTCTTTCGTTGTTAGTGACTTTCACGGGGGAACCGGGGTTTATAAACCAGTTTTTCTTAGAATCTGGACTTTTTTGATATGGTTTCTCAATAAATTTAGAATGAAAATGACCTGCTAAAACATAATCGTAGTCTAGATAAACTAATTGCTCTGTGGAAATAGGTAAATATCTATATTTACCCTCATCACCAAAACCACCTTTATTAAATTCAGGAAAATCTAGTGTACAATGAACCATAAGAATATTAATCTTAGAATCTACTCGGGCATCCTCTAGATCTGAAATTACTGAATCAAAATCTCCTTTAAAAAATGGGACACCTACAATCCTTACATCTTCAAAATCTTTGATACAAACATCATTTCCACACAATAATTCTACATTTCTACCTAAATAGTCTTTGGCGTCATAAAGATCTTCATCGTGATTACCAGGAATTATTAGTACAGTAAATTTAGGCTTGAAAATTGAATCTTTTTCTAAATATTTCTCAAATAATTCTTTTAAGGCTCTCTTTAAATTAAAAATGTCTTTTTTATTATCATATAAATCTCCTGATATCGTTAAAAGATCAATATTATATCTATCGACACTACATTCTTTAAGAATGAATTCAAGAGCTTGATATCTTTCATCGTTAGGTTTATTTAAATGAATATCTGCAGTGTGGATTATTTTCATAAGAATATATGATATTTTTAATACTTCTCATTTTTTCAAGGAATCTCGTTATTCTTTTCTAAGAAGAGATTAATTTAAAACTTTATTTTTTATATTTTCCTTAAATAATTTCATATAAATTCTAAGTTACCAATTTTTTTGCTCAATAGTAAAAAACACTATTCATAAAGAAATTCCTTCAATTTTAAAAAGTGAATTAAATAGACTAACAGAAATGGTTCCAATTATTCTCACTTTCTATCAATGTTAAATGAATTTGAATATCTTGTTTATTTCTAATTTTGCTAATTTTTGAAAAATAGTTGTTCTTATCGTCGAAAATATTGAATTTAAAATTTTCCTTCTTAGATATGTTGAAATTCTTTTTATTATTTGTACTTTTAATA
Organism: Patescibacteria group bacterium; assembly: GCA_024239015.1. GTDB lineage: Bacteria > Patescibacteriota > Minisyncoccia > Minisyncoccales > JANBVM01 > JANBVM01. The sequence goes on from JANBVM010000011.1 coordinate 19,506, forward strand.
ATTGCTTTAATTTTTTTTGCTTTCCAGCTAAGATATTTACGGATCTTTTGTGGCTTTGCTTCAGGATAATATATAACCCTAAATGGTTTGATATCGACTAAGGGACATAAATGATTTTTTGTTAGCCTGCCAAATTCTCTTTTTTTTCTACCGGTTATAAAAAATATTGATTCTGCTTGAACACAGTGCTTTTTATAATATTTAACAAAATCAGGAAATAGCTTAATACCATTACCACTATAGACATCATCCCCAACTATTTTTTCTCTAGTTTTCTCGTTGTTGGTCTCGGGAAAAATAGGGGACATTACACAACCGTCTATGTCAAAAATGTAAACTTCTCTCATCAATCCTTCTACGATTTGATTAATAGTGTTCAAGTTTATTAATTACTATACAGTACGAGTATTTTGATTTAACAAAATCCGTACGCTTATTTCAATCTTTTAATTTAAAATTATAAATGTAACCAATCCTATTTATCAACGAGAAAATAACGAGAAAACTTCTAAGATTCTTGGATATTAAGATGCTGAAGATGTAATATCTGTCTAATTTAAAAGTCAATCGGTTCATTTTTGGTTGGTAGAATTACTTGAATATCAGATTTCTGGAATAGCTTTTTGAAAAATTGAGGATGCTCAGTATGAATTGGAATCAGAAATTTAGGTTTTATTTCTTCAATTAAGTTAATAATATCATGAGGGGTTGCATGTCCAGATGCTTGTACTCGATATGCGGGAATGCCATAAGGCTCTAATTTTCTACGTATTGAGTGTGTATTATCATAAAACTCCTCAGAATAGGGGTCGATGCTTGAAGAAATAAATAAGCCTCTGCGACTAAAATCTAAATTATTCATCAAGATATTGGGTAAATGAGTTACATAAACAACAAACTTCCCTCCTAAACTCTTAAGATCTCGATAGTCAAGAAATCTGTCTTCTTTTCCCTTTTTGTATATAATCTGCCTAATTTTTTCCTGCCATTTATATCGGGTAGTTCCTCTTTTCAAGATGTGAATATGATCATCATTAAGGATATTCGGCTCTCTCATAGTTTCATGGACTGCTTTTTTATTCAAAAGATAATAAAAATACGCATCCATTTCCGTTATGATGTATTTCCACCCATATTTTTTCGCCATAAGCGAAAATGTTCGAAATCTGTCCCAATCAATTCGATCATATTTTACTAGAATAAAATCGAAAGGATTACTCGTGAATAATTTTTCTAAATTTTCCTCAACTTCCTGCTCTGATTCAACAATGCCTTTGTGAATTTTAGTACCATCGTATATCAAAACTTTAATCCCTTCTGATATTAGATCCTTTTGCTCTTTATCTGTTTCCCCTTTCGTTAGGATAGTATTGTGTGTTTTGGTCTCATTTAGAAATTCCTCTGTCATGTTTGATAAAGGACCATGCCTTCGAAAGTCTCCCGTATACACCACAGGACCCGCAGAAGTATAGATAATGAATCCATAAGCCCCCGGAACTGAATGATCTACATGAAATGGAATTATTTTCATTCCTTTGATGTTTATAATATCTCCAGTTCTGAATGGCTGCCAATTTAAACCATTAAAATTATTTTCAATTGAAGACTTGGAAGATTTACAATGAGCTCGAATAATTCTTTTAGTAACAACTCCAGTATAGATAGGGATAGTTCGATTTGTGAATGATAAGCCAAAATAATGATCCTTATGGGGATGTGATATAAAAATCCCGTCTAAATTAGACGTATAATTATTATTATTTAATTGATCCTTAACACTACTCCTTGATTCCACATTTTGTTTAACAAATTTGAACTCTTTAATATATAAATTCTCAATATGAATATGATCTTCATTAGGAAGTAAATTGAGCCCTACTATTTCATCTATTGATGATGGGTACTCATCACGCTCATATATATTTTTATAATTTTTAATTTTAATCCCAAAATCTAAGAACACTTTCACGTCGTATTCAAGATCCTCGAGTAGAATGGTATTTCCGCCAACCTCACTTACCCCTCCTAATAATGTTAACCTAAGTGATTTTTTTTGCCTTTTTTCCCCCTCTCTATCTAGAATATTAAGTTAAACTTAAATTAAAAATTTGAATATTTTTAAAATTTCTCACCTCTATTTAATCTTCTAGCGAATTAAACAAAACAATTTTAATGTAAAATTTCTCATTTACCAAAAATTTATAATAACATACTAAAATCATATTATTAGAAAACCTATGACATCTATAACCATTTATGATGGAGCTAATACCATCGGCGGAACTAAAATTTTTATTGAAGAGAAGGGAAAAGGAATATTTCTTGATTTCGGAATGAATTTTAAAAAGTATGGTCAATATTTTCAAGAATTTTTAAAAGATAGACCCTCTAGAGGTATTTATGACTTAATTCAATTAGATCTTATCCCAAAACTGAATATTTATCGAAAAAGTCTTATTACCCCCGATCTGGACATTTCAAGTTTTCCCACTTTAAATATAGAAGCGGTTTTGTTAAGCCATGCGCATATGGACCATTATGGAAATATAGGCTTATTAAACACGGAAATTCCTATAATTGCTTCTCCGACTGCTTTTGCTCTAGTAAAAGGAATGATAGACTCTTCAAGGCTTTCACCCCAATTAGAAGTTGCGTTTTTTTGTAAAAAAACTAAAGGATTATCTGATAAGACGATAAAAGCAATTCGTGGAGCTTACCAAACTCGTAAACTTATTTCTACACAAAAATATTCGGATACTTTTGAAAGTTTTATGACTACAAATCTAAAAAACGCTCCCAATAAAGATGGAACCTTAAAGATGCTAGAAAACAGTGGTTTAAGCGATTTGACTACTAATCCTACTCAATTTGAAATTAAACCCTTTTCAGTAGATCATTCGATCTTTGGAGCGACAGGATATCTACTTTCTAGTGATATTACAATTGCTTATACGGGTGATTTTCGTCTTCATGGAAAAAATGCTAATAAAAGTAAAAAATTCATCAATAATGCTAAAGATGCCTCTGTACTAATTATAGAAGGAACAAGAGCAACAAGAGAAGATGTTGAAGAATCAGAAGAAGAGGTTTATGAAAATTGCCTTAGAGTTATTGATGAGGCAAAAGGAATTGTCGTTGCTGACTTTTCCGCAAGAAACTTTGAAAGGCTTGAAATATTTAAAAAAATTGCCACAAAAGTAGGTAAAAACATCGTAATTCCCGCAAAACAAGCCTATTTATTAAAATCTCTTGAACAAGTAGATAAAATCGATAGAACCAGTGATATCTTAATTTATAGTGAATATAAGTCCAGTAAACAATATTGGGAAGAAAATTTTTTAAAAAACAAATTACTTTATATTGATCCTACAGATATTTCAAAATCCCCTGATAAATACATTCTATGTTTTTCGCTCTACGAGATAAAACATCTACTCGATATAAAACCCCAAAATGGAACTTATATCTATTCCTCAAGCGAAGCTTTCCAAGAAGAATCTGAATTTGACTTTATAAGATTAAATAATTGGCTCAAACATTTCGATTTCAATGTTAATGGTTTTGAAATTTTAAATGAAAATGGACGATTAAAACCTGATATTACTAAAGGATTTCACGCATCTGGACACGCATCAAAAAGCGATTTATTGTGGGCAATCGAAACAATTGACCCCGAATACATTATTCCAGTTCATACAGAAAATCCTAAATGGTTTAGAGAGAGTTTTGATAATGTGATTCTCTTAAAACAAGGAGAAAAAATCAAGCTTTAATATTTGAAGCAAGATTTGTAATAATTTATATTAATAAATTATCCTTCTTTTATAGTTTCCTTTGATTTATATTAGAATATGCCTTTTGTAGAAAATAAGAAAATCCTAAGGACCTTATCCTAAAAATTCAAATTGTGTGTTTATGATTTCAATAAAAGGCATTTTTACCAAATTCATATTCGATATAATTCCAACTCTATCTTCATAAATGAAGTATCCATGAATTACTTTGCTGTTAGTGTTTGAACTAGCAATATAATACCAGATTTTCATATACCTTAGCCCTCCGGAAACATTAACTATAAGATTTTTGAATTTTTAAAAAATTTATTTAATTTTAAGTTTAAATCAAAAATTTAAATATCTTTAATATTTCTATTCCAATCGATGTCAAAAACACTTTTTTATTCCTCCTTTCATCAGAGATTTTTATATATTTTAATTCTTTAACTAGGGGTTCTAAAAAATTACGTGATTTCATATATAGAGCTGATTTAAAACTTCCAGGCTCTTTATGTTTACTCACTAATTCAACATATTTTTCTGCTTCCAATTTATAAATTAAATTTTTCAAGTATATGAATTTCTCCTTCTTTTTATCATAGATTTTACCCTGGTATTTCTTCTTGATAAAATTATCTATTAATTTTAAGATTTTAATATAAATCTCTTTTGGTTTTTCTATTGGAAAAGTTATTGGCTCAAATATAAAAAATTCTCCTTTATGTCTTGGTCCTTCTCCATTTGGTTTATATTCAGAAGAATGAACATAATATATCTGACAATCCCATAATCTCGAGGCTTCTGTAGATGCTATAGATGCCATTTTTGAACCAGTGCTCACGTTTATAAAAATTTTACAATTTGAATTTTCCTCTCTTTCGTATTTAATGATTTTAGATAATTCTTGAATAATTTCGATATACTCAGTATAATCAATTTCCTTTGTAATGATTTTTAATAGAGGAATTTCTTTTTTAAGGGATTTTATATTTCTCTCATAAAAATGCATATTAATATCTTTCTGCTGCGTTCTTTTAATAAAAGCAGTGAATAAATATAATTTATTTGGAGGATTATCTATTATTGGCTTTGTAATCCGCTTCTCTTCTTCACAATTAAAAGCAATATGAATCTGTGGTGAAAACATTTTTCTTTTTGAATAATTGTTATTAAGTTTATTAAGTCTATTAAGTTAATAAACTTTATTTTCTTTAGATTAATTTTTATTTTAATTAGGTTGAAAAAATGTTTTAAAATATTTGGCGGTAAAAAAAGATATGCTCATAGAATTTGAAAAATTAGTTCCAAATGATTATAATCCTCGAAAACTTTTCAGGAGTGCTTCTTTAGAAGAATTAAAAGAATCAATTAAAAACTATGGACTCATAGAACCCTTAGTTGTTAGACCCATCAATAAAAATCAATATGAAGTAATCTGCGGAATGAGGAGATATTATGCACTACAAGATCTAGGCGTAAAAGAAATTGAATGCTCTGTAAAAGATATCGATGATAAAGATGCTATAGATTTAGCTTTTATGGAAAATCTTCAACGAGAAAATCTTACTCCTATTGAGGAAGCAAAAATGTTTCTAACTCGTTTAAAAATATTCCCAGAATATCAAAAGTTAAGTGATTCAAGTTCTAATTTTCGATATAATTCAGAATTAATAAAAAAATTATCGAAATTATACTCCATCAGTGAGGGTACAATAAGAAATAGACTAAGTTTGCTGATTTTACCTGAGAAATTACAGAATAATGTTGAAAATAATGAATTATTACTTACATTCGCTTATGAAATTGCAAGATTAAATCAAATCGAAGATAAGAAAATTGCTTTAGAAACCATGCATGAAATGTATAATGATTACAAATTAGAAAAAGATACAATTAGTTTGGCTGAAATTAGTACTCGAATAACTACTAAAATAGATTATTATAAATCGAAGGAAAATGAACAGAAAGAATTAACTCAACAACGAATTAAAGATTTAGAAAAGAAAATATCAGAAACACTAGATAGTAAAAATAAGGTTATAAAAAAGTTGGGAACTAAAATTGAAGAAGTGTTTGATAATGATGCATTTAAAGACGAAGATTTTTCTAAAATTGAACAAATTGAGGATATTATAGTTAAAAGTAATCAGTTGCATGAATTTCTGGAAAAGGAAAATGAAAAATATTCTAGTGATGAAGTCTATGAGAAAATTGTGACAGAAATAAACAATATAGATAATGGACTCTCTGACATTAAATTATTGATATCCAGAACTAAAGAAAAAAGTATTAGAGTATGTCCTTTTTGTTTTGCTAAAATAGATCTTCCTGCTATTAAAAGAAAGGAAAATAATTATAATGAAGCATTAAAGGATTTGAAGAAGCAAAGAAAATTAATTGCAGGGATAAAAGGGTTTATTTCTGATACAATTAAGCAAATTGAGAAATTTTTAAAAGCAATAAAAGCAAAAAACGATTTTTTCATAAAGTTTAATATGGATATGGAGGCGTTAAAAGAGAATGTATAAAGATATAAAACCAGATGAAAAAGGAATTATAGAAAGAGTAGAAGTTGAAAGAATTACTATTAATCCAGGATTATCATTGCCTGAATTACTATATGTCATGAATGAAAGCAAAAAAAGGAAAGAAATTGAAATTTTGAGCATCGGCTTTGAGGGATCATTACAAACAAAAAATTTTACAGAAAGGGGCTTTGGAAAAGGGAAGAAAGTGGTAATTAAACAAACTGGAACCGGTATGAGCATTCCTAGGAAAATACTTAATATTTCAAATTCATATAAAATTGAAGATCTTATTAATGCTTTTGATGAGTTAGAAGATTATCTTATATCTCATAAGCATAATTATACCTTGGATATTTACCCAGTAAAGTTAACTCTAGTTGATAAAGGATTTTCGCCAAATTACGCTCAGCATATAGTAGTATTTGAGAAAAGGAGAAATGTTGATAAAAATAGTGAAGTTGGACATATGTTAAAAGGAGCACAGTATATGCCTCTTGATGCTGTTAAACTTTCTAAAGCTAAATATAATAGTAAAAAGGAAAAATATGAAAAAACTGGAATACCATCAATAATTGCGGATAAAATGAGCCGTTATGATGCAATGAGCCAATTTATCGACGCCGATGATGTTAAAAACTATACAAGGAACTTGTATGATTCAGAATTTACCATTCGAACTAATTGTATCGTTGGTAAAGAGACAAAGGTTTTTGCTAAATTTACAACAATCCCTGGAGGTACCTGTAAAATTGTTCCAAAATAATCATCTTTATTAACAGAAAATATATTAAAGAACAAAAATCAAAAAAATGACTATAATTAAATAAAATTATCATCACAAAATTTATTACATTTTTGTAATATCTTTATCTTTTTTCATAGTGTTTTATTATTGATTTAATGTTATGATTCAAAAATTAGAATTACTTTTATTTGAAATAATTTCATCTATTTTATAGAAAGACATGGAAAGAAATTTTAGAGAATTTTTAAAAAATTTTGATGAGCAAAACCTAAAATTATTTAGAAATTCATATGAAAGTTTTAACAATTTATTAACTACTATAAAAAAGGAGATTTCCCCAGAAATTTTAGAGAATTTACATAAGTTTTTTATTAATATTTTAAATCATATTGCTGAAGGTTTTAAGTTTCGATTAGAATTTGTTATTGATACTAACATAATTTTTGGTGAAATAAGAGCAATTTTAAAGAATAATCCAGAAGAAGAACTTAAAAAGTTCATAGTAGAGAATAATATGCCTTCATTCCTACAAAAAATTATTGATTTTCCTTTTTTAAAACTGTTTGCACCTCCAAAAATCAAGAAAGAATTATTTTCTACGATAGATAATGATTTACCCGAGGATTTAGATAAGAAAGAAGCTGTATTATTAGCTAATTATTTTCTTGAAAAAATTATAATACTGACTCAAAAAAATTCAATTGTTTGGAGAAAAGCGAATAATTTCTTAGCAAAACATGACAAAGATGATATTCCATTTTTAGCATTAGCGATTTATTTAGATGCTCATGGTATAATTACAAAAAATCAACATTTTGAAAAACAAAATGCTATTAGTGTCTGGAAATTAGGAGAAAGTGGTAGAATGGTGTCATCAGTATCTCAAGGTGCTTTTTCTATTTATATATTAGATAAAAGTCTAAATAGAATACTTCCTGAAATAGTAAAATTTTTTATACTATTTTTCCAAAGCTTTTTAGAGTTCTGCCATGAAATATATAAATCCGTTAAATCTACTTATGAATATTTAGTAAAAAGGTATTCATCATTACCTAAGTGGTTAAAAGTAGGAATACCCATAGGGATTGTAGCAATTCCGTCTTTAATTTTAGCTTTCTCAGGGAAATCACGCAAATCTTTAAAGAATTACTTTATCAATTTGCAATTAAATTTAAATAAAGACTTTAGACGACTTTATGATAATATCAAATATAATATTGAAATAACTAAAGAAATAATTGTTAAACTATTACCTTTTATTGATTTCAGTATTGATGGATTGGGTTATTTATTTTATTCAGCTTATCAATTTTGCCAGCAAATAAAGTTATTAGATAACAAATGGAATTATATTTAATATGATAGGAAATATAATAAACGATGAGATGCTTTTCATGAATTAATATTTTTATATAGATTTCTAATAAGACTTAATTCATTTATTTGAAAAAGACTTAAATATTAAAAATCTTACACAAACATGTGAATGAGGCGGAAGTTGTTTCTATAATTTGTGAACATCTACAAAAAGAAAACTGGCAGTTTTGGATAGATGATCATCCCATTCATAAAGATTTACAGTTTCAAAAACATTGTTTACTAATTGGTGGATCTCGGCCTGACATTTTTGGACTAAATGACGTTAAGCAAATTTTCGCGGTGGAAGTAAAAGCCTTTAAGGATTATAAAAAAGCCATAGGTCAAGCCTTAACCTATAAATCTGGAGTACATCTTTCATATATAGGCGGATTAAATGGGCTGTTAGATAAAATTTCTAACATCGCAATATCTTCGGGATTAGGATTAATTTCGGTAGATGAATCTGGTTCAAGTGTGGAAGTTATTAATCCTCTTTATGACATATCCCCGATTTTCTTAGATGATATCAAGAATGAGTTAACTGTACTTCAGCATCAGAAAAAGAAAAATAGAAGTTTCTCGTCATTCGGGCGGACTCATATCATTAACTATTTCGCTCCGATTTTCTTATTTCAGGATCACGAGAGTATGTCAAGAACAAAAAAGGAATTAATAAACGACTTTGAAAAGATTGATTGGGCGAATAAGGCTTACAGTGAACTAGTAAGTGGAGCAAATACTATTGGTATTTTAGATTTAAATGAAAATAGTTATATCTTGTCTAAAATTGGTCAATTCTGTCTGGAATATTTTATTACAATTGGCATAGATTCCATATCTAAGTTACAGGAAATGTTAAATCAGACTCAGAGAAACAAGTGTGTGTATTCAGAATTCCCATCTCTCGCCAAATTTTTACAGCTGATATATTTTCAAAATCCAGATTTTAAACAGTTCGTCTCAATCCTTCAGAGTTTTGATAAAACAGAAGTCAGCTCAAAAGAAATAATAGATATACTGATAATGGAGTATCCTAACCTCTTTTTGAATTTTTTTGTTAAGCCAACGGCAAAGGATAAAGTTATATCCATGGTCTTATCCGGAAATAAAGAAGTCTTAATGGATAATTATAAAAAGACAATCTCAGACTTCGGGCACTATAATTTCTTTTTCGCGTTTAAGCGACATCTGGTACATTTGGGTGTCTTAAGCCAAGAAAATAGGACTTTTTATAAGAAAACTGAAGAACTTGATGTTGAAAATGATTACTGGATTCTGGGAAAAGATATCATGATTTAGGGATTAATATCTTCCTCACTTTCATTCTCTATGGGGTTAAAAATACGTCCTGGAATGATTTCAAGGAGTTTCTTTCTTTCACTTCTGAGAAAACTTATAATCTCTTCCTCAATTAACGCATTTTCACGAACCATGACATCTAAATCGCGATTCTTCATTATATTGGAATAATAGTATTTCAAATCATTATGAATTAAGGGATGGTCTTTATGTGATAAGCATAATTGGATGTGAGATC
>JANBVM010000012.1:0-27133 GCA_024239015.1 Patescibacteria group bacterium
TATGGAAATGGATCGTATTATTTTGATGTAGGTCCACATATACCCCCCAGATTTCACAAGATATGGAATGATTTGTGTGAAAGAGTGAATTCAATAAATATACCTCTCCCAATCAAAGTTAATATAAAATTAAAACCTGGATTTGATCTAGTTTTTCCACCAGATTTAAGAATTATTAAAAATCTCAAAATTAACAATATTTTACAATTGATAAAATATATTTTTTCTTACTCAATAACTTCAAAACTTAAGGTTAAAGAGAAAAATCTTGAGGATTCATTGATTAATTCATGGGGATTAAAATTTTTTCAAGATCATATGTATCCATTCATTTCAAATTTTTGGAAATTTGATATTTCTAATATGTCTAAAGATTACAAAGCTAGAGTCACACCCCCACGAATTAGAGATACAATCCAACAAATTTTTGAATTAATAACCAAAAGGGATTTCAAATCAAATACACATAATTTGGAATCTAAAATTTCAATTAAGAATAAATCAAAGTTTAGAAATTTCTATCTTTACCCGAAATTTGGATGTAAAGGAGTAATTGATTTCTTGAGAGATGATATTATATTAAATAATGGAATAATTAAAACAAACTCCATAATAACAGAATTAAACCCATCTAATAATCATATCGAAATCCAATACACACAAGGAAAAAAGGTATATACTGAGGTATTTGATAAAATATACTGGGCCGCTTCAATCTTAGATCTTATCAAAGTATTAAAATTAAAGAATTATAATAAACTAAAATATAGAAAATTACTTACAATAAATATTAGTATTAATAAAAAAGACTTACTTGGTGATAACGTACACGCATCATATATTATGATACCGAATATTCTTTTTCACAGAATCTATGAACCAAATAAGATTAGTCCGTATATGACTCCAAAAAACAAAACTTCCGCTTGTCTAGAGATAACACTAGAGAAAAAGATCACCAATCCTACAGTTTTAGTTAAAAAATCTTTAAATCAATTTTGCTTATTGTACAATTTAAAAAAATCAGAAATAAAATATTTGGGAACTAATTATTATGAGGAAGCGTATCCTTTACTATTTGTTGACTATAATAAAGATATAGGGCGTTTAAAAGAAGCTTTAAAAATGAAAACTTCAAACATCTCTTTAATTGGAAGAACGGGTCAATATTTCCCTTATAATGTTGTAGAAACTCTAAATTCTACTTGGTAACAGATTGGGAAATTAAATAGCTAAAATTTTGTCACTTTTTTGGTTTCACGATAATATTACTCAAAGAATTCAATAATAAAAGAAATTAGACAAAAAAATCCATTTATGATTATTATTAATGATTATCGCAAATAATTATCTATTTTTATATTGCTTCTCATGAAATTTTAAATATTCCTTAGTAATTACATTTTCTAACCATATTCTATTAAAGATATACCATTCAACAGTTATTTTTATTCCCTTTTCAAAATCTACTTCAGGTTTCCAATGTAACTCTTTTGTTATTTTATCGTGATTCATTGCGTATCTTAAATCATGACCAGGTCTATCTTTTACAAATGTTATTAATGATTGGGGTTTATCTAAAATTTTTAATAACTTTTCAACCAATTCAATATTAGCAATCTCTGAATCTCCTCCTATATTATAAATCTCTCCAATACTTCCCTCTAATAATACCTTTAAAATAGTTTTACAGTGATCTTTTACGTGAAGCCAATCTCTCACATAAATTCCTTTACCATAAACGAGCAAACTTTTGTTATTTAAAGCATTGTTAATCATTAATGGTATCAATTTTTCTGGAAATTGGTAAGGACCATAATTATTTGAACAACGAGTAATATTTACAGGAAGATTAAAACTCTTGTAGTATGCCCTTACTAAAAGACGATTTCAAATTTCATATTTTATACATTTTATGTAATTGTAATAGTTTATCTGTCAAAAAATGAGATTAAAATTAACAAACCTAATAAATTATTAGCGCATAGTTATATTAAAGATGCAAAACCTTTAATATTCTTTTCTATAGTAGCGGTAATAGCAACATACTTAGGAAATCTGGATTCTCTACTATTCGTTTGGTAATGAACCTCTTGGTTATTTTAGCAGTGTAAACACATATTTAATTCCTGTTTTATTATTAATCTCAGGAAGTATTAGTTCTATATATTTAACTCTTTTTTCGCAAGCTTTTGAAAGGGAAGATTTTAAGTCGATAAAAACAACTTTGTACATCATTGAAAATTACTCTTCAATCTTATTCCTGTCTATTATAATAATTATTCTCCTTAATGGTGAGTTAATTATCTCAATATTTTTACCTAACTTTGTTGAAGCTGTTCCTATTCTTTACATTATGATATTCATACCATATTTCATAGGGATCTCTCAACCATATAGTTGGCTCTTAGTAGCAGGAAAAAAACAAAAAATAAATGCTCGTGTGAATTCGTTTGTTTCTATCCTAATAATTATTTTAATGTTCTACTTTATTCCACGAGAACTATTATTCTTTCAAGCTTTAGGATTAGGTGTAATAGGTTATGCTTTAGCTCAAACAATTCCATGGATTTTTTGGGCATTTCTATGTCGATATTATATTAACAAAACTCTGAACATAAAATATCAAATAACTATGATTTTACAGTTTTTTTTAGCAATACTGACAATAATAATTACATTCTTTATCAAAAATTTTCTTAATGGCATATTTCTTCAAAATAAAATTTTACTATTAATATTATCATCACTTATCGCTATGGGGATATTTATTGGGGTTTTAATTATTTTTAAAGAACTAAAAAGAGAAGATTTATCATTTTTCATTGAAATTTTGAAGTTGAAGAGTTATACAGAATCAGTAAAAAAAGAATTTACCCGTTAGGGGCCAGGTCTCTATTTTCTATGTGTAATTCTTAAGATATTTAGAGGTTTTTTTTGATGACAATTATGGAGATTTGAAATACATAAAGGAAAATAATCAATATTATTAAATTAATTTAGATATCAATTTTACTTCCTAAATGTAAAAAGAGAAACATAGTAAAGAAATCCTATTTTCCGTTTAATTGTTTTTTCATTCGTTTAATAATCTTGTCTCTCTCTTCTATTATCTTGTCTTTCTCTTCTAACTTTCGCTCAAGCTTGATCTCCTTAATCATATTGCCGACTGCATATAATTCTTCATCATCCATATCAATACCGCTTTTTTGGGCTACTTCCTTAGTAAATTCCATCTCCTCCTTTCTTACTTCTTTCAACAGAGCTTTTAAATTTAATTGTTCAATCTCTTTCGGAAATATGATAATTATTAAGTAATATATGCAACCTCGGGTTTTAATAATTTTGGTTTGGTCTTTCTTGATTCTAGGCGAAAATACGCGAAATAGAGAAAATTGTTGCGTGTGAAAATGTCCTTCGCAATTCTTAAAACCCCGGGTAACGAAGTTAATGCGCTTGAACGGAATTTGAATTCTATTACCTTAGAAGGAAGGCTCAAATCATCGTGCTTCGAACCCTTTACTCGTTTTTCATGATCTAATTCACCTGCCCCGTCAAGATATTCCTCGTTCACAAAGTTAACGAGTAAATCGTGATGGGTGACTCGAGCATTAGTATCCGTTTTCTCAATATGATCAACAAATTTGGTAATTTTTTTTGACCAAAAGGCGATAAATCTAAAATTTTTACACTCCTTCGAGTGAAACGGACGGGAAGGAGCGACAGGTTTAGAACTACTCATGCTATATAATAGGAGATTATGTTTAAAAAAGATTTCAAAAATGGATGGGCAACATGATTTGAATTCTTGACTAGCCTATCTTAATAATATTGAAATTAATGTATAATATAACATTAATCTATATATTTAGAATCTAATTCTTTATTTCATTTTTTTTGGAGAAAAGTATAATGAAAAAAGACTAGAGTTTTCCATACAAATATTAAAATATGTATAGTGATTTCTAGAAAAAGTTTAAATACTCCATACATTATTATTATGTTGTATGGAAAATTCTAGAAAAAAGGTGATTATTAATGAATCATAAAACATTTAAAACTATTGAAAATCAATTTATCCAGTCTAATGGATATATGCGAACTAAAGAATTTATGAACGCTGGGTTTTCATATTACTATTTGCCAAAATTAAAAGAAGAAGGTATTATCGATAAAATTAAAAGAGGTTTGTTTAGATGGGGAGAGATGGATTTCAGAGGATTCTATCAATATATTGATGTTTCTAAAATCATCCCTAATAGTGTTTTTTGTTTGTATTCTGCTCTTGAATTACTTGAATTATCTTCATATATTCCAAACTTGTATTATGTAGCAATTGAAAGAAAAAGATCTTATATTCCAAAACGCCCTGAATACCCTCAAATTAAAGTAAAAACATTCTCTGGAAATAATTTCAGTTTAGGTATTATGTCAATCAAAATTGAAAACCAAGAAATTAAATTATACGATATGGAAAAAACAATTTGCGACTTTGTGCGTTTAAAATTTGATATTCATGTTTTAAAGGAAGCATTATCTGATTATTTAATTCATCCTAAAATGGATCTTGATAAGTTAACAAGATATGCAAAAATCCTTCGAGTTGATAAAACGATTCAGAAGTATTTAGAAGTTTTAATCTAATTCAGTTCCTAATCCATTTCAATTTTTGAGGGTTCCATTTAAATGGAAATTTTGCATCTTTTATTAAACTTTTAAACACAGGTCTAAAAAATTCTTGATTTCTTTTCATTACCAACTCAAATTCCTCTGTAATTTGTGGACTCTTTTCTTTAAATTGATTCCAATTATTAACCAGCCTTTCATCAAAAACGATTTCTTCCGAGAAATATACATGATTTTCAATGAAACGGGTTGTTAATTCTTTCTTTTTAAAAATGTAGATTATTAATTCTCTAAGTTTATCTCCATCAATCTGTTTATTTTTTACTATATTAAAAATATCATAATAGTCTTTTATACGAGTATTATGAACTGTTCGTGTTATCATTCCCTCAAATTTGTCAGCAATTAAAACTTCAAGAATTTCACCTTTAATTATTGGTAAATTCTCACCAATAATAACTGGATACTCTATGAATTTTTCTATGTTGGGGAGATTTTGTTTTTCATAACCCTCTGAAATATCTATCTGTACAACTATGCGCATTCTACCTAGAAAACCATCAATATAAAATTTAAATCCTATATTTGTTTTTTTTGATCTTATTGAATCGAGATCGAATATAACTCCATCATCATATTTAATGCTTACAATTTCTTTAATAATCTTCACCAAATATTCTTCATTAAAAGAAATTTCTCGAATAGAGAGGTCTATATCTTTTGTTCCTCTCATATCTAAAGCATGATAATATAATAATAACCCACCTTTTAAAGCAAAATTATTGCGATATTTTGAAATAGATAAACGATATAAGAATTTCTCAAAGAAGAACTTAAAATAAACAATTTGAACAGAAATATTTTTTAATTTGGCGTAATCTTTTAATTCCTTTCTTATCACTTGTGTCTGAAGATTGTCTTTTGAAGGAATCATATTCATCATTAATAATCACTAGATAACATATATTTTAAATGTTCTCGTCTATATTATGTTAAATATAAAAATATATAAACTATATACTTGAATATGGGTAATTAATTAATGCGCTATGAATAAATCGCACAATAACAACTCTTAAATCTCTTTTTATAATATTATAAGATAAAAAGTGGTTCTGTTTTGATTTTGAATATACCTTGTATTAATGTATATTTTATAATTGCACTACTCCTATTTGTCACTTATTTTATTACTTTTTCAATTTTTGGTTCTACTGACTTTTTAATTTTTAGTAATTGACTTCTTGAGGGATGAGATCATATTAAATAATGGAATAATTAAAGCAAATTCTATTATAACGGAGTTAAACTCTTATAACGATGATATTAGGGTAAAATATATGCAGGGAAAAATGTATATAATGAAGTATTTGATAGAATATACTTAGCAGGTTCAATATTAGATCTTATCAATATTTTAAAACTAAAGGATTTTAATCAATTAAAATATCGAAATTTATTTACAATAAATATTGATATTAATAAAAAAAACTTACTTGGTGATAAAGTACATGCATCATATATTATGATACCCGATATTCTTTTTCATAGAGTTTACGAACCAAATAAAATTAGTCCGTACATGACTCCAAAAAACAAAACCTCTGCCTGCCTCGAAATAACAATTGATAAAAAGATCAACAATCCTACAGTTTTAGTTAAAAAATCTTTAAATCAATTTTGCTTATTGTACAATTTAAAAAAATCAGAAATAAAATATTTGGGAACTAATTATTATGAGGAAGCGTATCCTTTACTGTTTGTTGACTATAATAAAGATTTAGTTCGTTTAAAAGAAGAATTAAGCAAGAAAACTTCAAAAATCTTTTTAATTGGGAGAACAGGCCAATATTTCCCTTATAATATTGTAGAAACTCTAAATTCTACTTTGTAACTAATTTGAAAACTAATTAACCAATGTTTTGTTCTTTTTTTGCTGTCACGATAATACCACTCAAAGAATTCAAAAATTAAAGAAATCAGAAACAATAGGATTGTGGAGAGGTGAATGTAAAGAGGATTTCAGATGAATTTCTTGAAGTTTTTTAATTTATGAAATAGACAATATTAAATGATCCAATCTAATATGATTAATGCATATATGGACGTTTCCGTCATACGTCTATTTGAATTAAAAATTAAAATGAATAAACATTATTTGGATAATCCTCGTAAATTTCAGCCTTTATTAGTATTTAAAAAATTTGAAATATTAGGGGATTAATGCAGACAATTTTTTTGTAAGTTCTTAACTTATTGTATACTACTTTAGATTTGAGATATTTAGCCTTTTTATCAACAAGTTAGGAATCATAACATCATATTTCTTAACATAGCTCTAAATTTCATATATCGAAGGATTCAAAACTTTTTAGCTTTTTAAATTGCTACATTTAAATATGAGAAGAAATTTGATTTTTATCGTGAAGAAAAAAATAGCAAAAAATAAAAAAAGCAGATTAAATATATACATTTAAATAATCCACCATTTTATCTAAGTGTATTTCAATTGAGCTTTCGAGAATTTTTTGAAGACAAAATAATACTTGTCTGTGGCGGGACAGGTTCCATTGGGTCTGAGATAGTCTCCCAATTATTAAATTATAATCCTGAAACTATTAGAATTCTTACTAATTCAGAAAATGAATTATGGAATACAAAGTTAAAGTTTAAGAAATCATTGAATAAATTAAGATTTCTATTAGGAGATATTAGAGATTATGAAAGAATAGATAGAGCGATCCAAGGAGTTGATTATGTGTTTAATGCTGCTGCAATTAAACATGTCCCTATTAGTGAATACAATCCTATGGAAGCTGTAAGGGTTAATATCATTGGTTTAGAAAATTTAATACAAGGCGCATTAAATCATAATGTTAAGAAATTTATTCAAATATCGACAGATAAGGCAATTAATCCAACAACTGTAATGGGAGCAACTAAAATGTTAGGAGAACGTTTGGTAATTTCTAGACAATTAGCAAAAGGAAAACAAAAAACAATCTTCTCATGTGTTCGGTTTGGAAATGTATTAGGATCAAGAGGATCAATCATACCATTGATAAAAAAACAAATTAGAGAGGGAGACTATGTTACCTTAACAGATAAAAATATGAAAAGATTCTTTTTATCCATTGTTCAAGCCGTTAAATTAGTATTAAAAGTTATTACCTTAGCTCAAGGTGGGGAAATTTTTGTACTTAAGATGCCCACGATAGCTATTAATGATTTAATTGAAGTAATTATTGAAGAATATGCACCAAAAATCGGGAAAGATCCCAAATCTATTAAAATTAAAACTATCGGATCTCGTACGAGGGAAAAAGTAAATGAATTACTAATATCACCCAATGAATTTACCACTTGTTATGAAACTGAAGGCATGTATATTATTTACCCTGATCCTCAATTAGATTTGGATTTATCATCATTCAGAATCCACGTAAATGGCTCGAAAATAATTCTTGATAAGAATTTTCATTATAATACTGATGATACACCAATCTTGTCAAAACAAGAACTAAGAAAGTTGCTTGTAGAACTAAACTTGATATAAAAAGTAAGGTGAAAAAGGATAAATAAAAAATATCCACTTTTTGATATCTACTGGGACCAAAAAGATATTGAAATGATAAATAAAGTAATTAAAAGAGGTTCAGATTGGGCATCGGGCCCTGAAATTAATGATTTTGAAAATAACCTCGGTCAATATTTAAATAAAAGATACGTTGTAACTTTTAATTCTGGCACTTCTGCATTGCATTCAGTATTATTAGCACATGGCTTAACTTCCGGAGAAATAATAGTACCTTCTTTTAGCTTCATATCAACTGCTAATTGCGTAATTCTAGCAGGTTCCAAACCAGTATTTTCAGAAATAGAAGAAAAGACATTAGGTTTAGATATTGAGTTTTTAAAGGAAAAAATTAATCCAAAAACGAAGGCAATTATTCCTGTACACTATGGAGGAAAAGTTTGTAAGGATATCAAAGCTATTAAGGAAATAGCTGAAGATAATAATTTATATTTAATTGAGGACACAGCTGAAAGTTTTGGGGCAAAAATGAATAACAAGTTAGCCGGAACATTTGGTGAATCTGGGATGTTTAGTTTTTGTCAAAATAAAATAATTACCACAGGCGAGGGTGGAGCGATCTGTACTGATGATGAAAAAATTTATCAAAAATTAAAATTAATAAGATCTCATGGAAGAGTAGAAAAAAAAGGGGAAGATTACTTCTCAAATATAAATGAGATGGAATATATAGAAATAGGCTATAATTATAGAATGCCCACAATAAATGCAGCGATAGGCATTTCTCAATTATCTAAAATAGATAAAATAATGAAAATCAGGATAGAGAAAGGAAAATTTTATGATGATAAATTAAAGAATATTAAACAGTTTCAAATTATACCAGAATTGAAAGAATCTATTACTGTTTATCAATTGTATAGTATTTTTCTCAAGTATCCAGAAGATAGATTGGAGATACAAAATTATTTACTTGAAAATGGAATTTACACGAAGGTTTATTTTTACCCAATCCATTTAAAATCATATTATAAAGAACAGTTCGGATATCAAGGGGGAGATTTGCCAATAACAGAAAAGATATCCAAAAAAATTCTGACCTTGCCTATGTCTTTAGGTTTCACCCAAGCTGATCAGAATTTCATTATTGATAAATTGGAGAAGTTTTACTCCTAAAACGGCAATCAGTCGAAACTTAGTATTATCTATATATCTTAAGATTCCATTGTTAGGTACATTTCTTTTTTCGCTTTGGGGATGCAACAATCATAGTTTGGGGTTCATTGATTTTTAGAACTAGACTATTATTTCCAATCGTAGCAGTATCACCAAAATGTACCACAGGATGCATGATCGAATTAGTCCCTATAAAAACATTTTCAATAAAGAAAATATTTCCCTTCTCATTTTAAAACTTGTGAATAAAATCATTTCTTTCTAAATGCTTGATTGAAAATCTTTAAGATATATTAATAATTTTAAGTTTTAATTTATGTCTAAGGGAAAAGACACCCAATTAGTAAATTGGTTAAAGAAGCACAAAAGATTAATTGTTAGTTTAGCAACTCTAGTTTTAATAATCCTAATTGTAATTTTTATTGATTTTCTAAATATATTAAAAAAAATATCTATGATTGGTGTATATGGTACTTTTCTTTTTATAATATTATATACAAGCGCATTTCTCCTTAGAGCTTATAAATTGAAATTAATATTCAAATGTTTAGATCAACCGATTAAATTTTCTCTATCATATTTCTCAGTTGGGGCCAGTTTTTTAATAAATGACATAACACCCGGGCAAATAGGCGATATAGTAAAGGTATTTATACTTAAAGAACAAGAAGATATAGGTTTGAGCGAAAGTTTTACAGGAATCGCAATAGAAAGGGTAGTAGACTTTTTACTATTATTCAGCATTAACTTTTTTGCTTTGATTTATTTATATCTAACTATAGTTGGTGAACTAGAAAATAGAATTATTTTAGGACAAAATCTCCAATTTTATCTTTTCCTTGGAGTAGTATTAATAATTATTGTTTTAATTCTGCTTCTTGTTTTGTTTTATAAGCAAGATTTTATATTAAAAATTATCAAAAAAATATCAAAAAAATTATATAATTATATAGATAGATTTTTAACTAATTTCAAAAATGGTTTGTATAAATTTAAAGATCATAAAAAAGAGTTTTTCTGTATAATACTACTAAATATTCAACGTATATTACCAATGCATTTATCCTTGTGATATTCTTTATATTTCTAGGTTACGACTTAAATGTTTTTATAATTATCTTAGCAACTCTAGTTTTATTTTTTAGTAAAATAATTCCAATTACACCTGGAGGGTGGGGTATATCAGAAAATATTGGAGCTTTATTCATATTCATTGTTTACCCTGAGATTGCATACTTTGATATTTTAGCTGTTTTTATTCTAGACCATTTACTAAGGACCGCTTATCTTTTCTTTTATGGGGGATACTCTTTGTTACACTTTAATTTTAAATTAAAAGAAGCAAGAAAATTATTGATAAATTAGAGAATTTTTAAGCTTAAATTGGTATTAATTCAAAAAGGGGAGATATTTATAAATCTACCGATTCTACTTTTGGTCGCATTCCTATAACTCGTGTTGGAGAACCAACATTTATAGTCCATGGTTCTATATCTTTTGTTACTAAACTATTACTACCAATAATAGCCCCTTCTCCTATTGTAACACCAGGATGAACAACCGCATTTGTTCCGATAAATCCGTCTCTCTCAATTCTAACATAAGCAATTTTTAAATTTTGGGTCTCTATTGGGGCTGCAGCAGACATATGATATCCACCTTCATAAGTATTTGTGCCAGTGATAATTCTTGCACCTGCTGCAATTGCACCATAATCACCAATATAGAATTCTCCTCCACCAATTATGCTTACAAAACTAGCTATATGAACATATTTCCCTATATATGCCCCTTTACCTGCATAAATGAAAGTAAAATCATCAATTTGAGTATTATCTCCAATTTCAATAACTTCTGGTCTTATAATCTTTGCAGTTCCAAAAATTTTAACATTCTCACCTATATTCTTAAATTGACTCATAAGCTTAAATTATTGAACAAACTATAAAAATTTTTCACCATTACCTATGTATAGAAATTAAAATCAATAAAACCGATTATAACAAGGAAAACATAATTAAAGAAGTCTATCAGTTCACCCGAGCTTTTTTAAATCAGTTATAATCAACAATTTTCATTTTAACTTTTAAAAGATTTTCCAAAATAAAAGAATGGTCCTGATGAGAAGAAATTGTTTTAATTATAAATCAGTGAGTCCGTTACAAGCTAAAATTAAGTGAAAATTAAAATATTAACGATTATATTTATCCTATGTCTAAAATAAATTTTTAGGAATAATTAGTTATGTCGAAAAAAAAAATAATAACTGGTAGTCTTTCTTCTGAAAGAGAAAAGATTTCTCGAGAAAGGTTTTTCGAATTATTTAAAAACACTCCAATACCACCAAATGAAATCTTACAGAATTTGGGTCTTTATATTAATAGACAGTTATTATCAAAGATTTTATTTATGCATGAATTATACATAAAAATCATCAATATTCATGGCATCATCATTGAGTTTGGAACAAGATGGGGGCAAAACTTAGCTCTATTCGAATCTTTTCGTGGAATCTATGAACCTTATAATTATAGTAGAAAAATTGTAGGTTTTGATACATTTGAAGGATTTCCTTCTATTCATGAAAAGGACGGGCATAGAAAAGTTAGTAAAGTCGGTGCTTATTCTGTAACTGAAAATTATGAAGAACATTTAGAATCAATTTTAGATTACCATGAAAGTGAGAGCCCTTTATCTCATATTAAGAAATATGAGATACTAAAAGGTGATGTATTGGTTACTTTTGAAGATTATCTTAATAAAAATCCTGAAACAATTATCTCGTTAGCTTATTTCGATTTAGATATTTATGAACCTACTAAAAAATGTCTTGAATTAATAAAACCCTATCTCACAAAAGGAAGTGTAATTGGTTTTGATGAACTTGCGTTTAAAGACTTTCCAGGGGAAACAATTGCTTTAAGGGAAGTTTTAGGTTTAGATAAATATAAAATCCAGAGAACACCATTGAATCCTTTTCCATCCTATATCATTATTGAATAATAATCTTTAGAATCAATTTTATGTGGGATTTATTCTACATATTGCTTCGGGTTTATTGATTTTAGCAAGCTCAAAGATTTTAACATTCTCACCTAATTTCTTAAATTGACTCATAAGCTCATATTATTTAACAAGTTATAAAAATTTATCAAACTTATTTATATATAGAAATATAACCCTTCAAAACCAAACGGAACAAGAATTAATTAGTAAGAAAAGAGTAGAAAAACGAGATATATAATGAAAACATTATTGGTTAGTTTTATTTATCCCATTATAAAACAATATTTAAGAGATTTTTTCATTTCATTAAATAGCCAAACTATTGAAGAATTTGATGCCATAATTTTTGATGATAAATTTAACGAAAATTTAAAAGATTATGGTTATAATGGAAAAATTTTGTATAACAATGATGAATTGAATATTTTTGAAGTTAGAAAGTTGGTAATTGACTATAGTATTGAACATAATTATGATTTATTGATATTTGCAGATGCAGATGATGTTATGGCTAAAGATAGGGTTGAAAATATAATCAAATCCTATGAAGTTAATATTTCTTTTTTTTATAATGATTTGTATTTGTTATCTAATAGGGAAACGGATTTCTTCAAAGGAAAATTACCAAGCAACATAGAAGCTTTAGAGAAAATAAAGGAATATAACTATTTTGGTATGTCACATACAGCTCTCAACGTAAAAAAGGAAAGAGAATACTTAAAAATAATGCCTACAACAGATAAGATGATAGCATATGATTGGTTTCTCTATAGCTACATATTATCAAAAGGAGGTTGCGGTAAAAAAGTAAATACTAAAACATATTATAGAATATATTCTAACAGTACTGCGGGTTACACTAATTATTTAACAGATAAAAAATTGAGAACTGGTCTAAAAGTTAAAAAATACCATTATGATTTTATGAAACAATTTGACGATACTTACAATGATCTTTTAAATAAAATAATTATCTTAGAAGAAAAATTAAATAATCCTGATTTTAAGGACAAATATATTAAATATATAAATTCCAAATTTTCAGATTCAGTATTTTGGTGGGAAAATATAAAGACATTAGATAAATTAGAGAAAGGTGCATTGGATGATTAGGTTTATATTCTATTCGCATATAGATTTATTCAAAAATAATTTACATTTTAAAATATTATAAATGAATATTGAAAGGGAACTGAATAATTAGGCAATAAACAAAAGGTTAGAAGAGATTTGAACAAGGAAATCACAGTAGTTCTACCAGTAGAAGTAAAAAATAGAGCGTTTGATAGTAGATTATTATTAGCCTATCGTCTCATAAAGGAAGGTTATAAAGTAATTATCGGGGATAGAAGTGGTTGTGCCAGAGAGATAAATTTCATACAAAATTGTATTTATTTAGCGAAAAGTCTTGCTTACAGTCAAAGTCAATTATTTAAAAAAATTAAACATAATAACGGAAGAATTTTTATTCTTTATGAAGAAGGAGGTTATATAGGACGGGAAAAACATAAATTTTCAGAAATTAGATCTTCTTACCCTAAAAAAATGTTACATTTTGTTGATTCAATATTTGTTTATGGAAAATCGTTTCAAAATTTTTTAGTTGAAAACCTTCCTGAATTTAATTCAAGAAATACTTATGTGATAGGAAATTCTAGGTTCGATCTTCATAAACCTAAATATTTAAGCTATTATTCAAAACAAGTTAATAAAATTAAAAGTATATATGGAAATTATTTATTATTTAATGGCAATTTTAATTTTGGTAATCATTACTTAGGAGAAAATTATATTTTAAATGAGATAATAAATAATAAAGAAATTACTGAAGAATTTAAAGAAAATTATTTAATTCAAAAAATAGAACATTCAAAAGCTTATTTAAATAACTTTTTGGATCTGATCAAATATATCGCACAAAAACTCCCTAAACAGACGATTATTGTAAGACCTCATCCTGGGGAAAATATTCAAATTTATAGGAGAACACTAAAAAATATTAAGAATCTATTCATAATAAATGAAGGTGCAGCTACTCCTTGGATAATAGGCTCAAAATTAGTAATACATCTCGATTGTACTACTGCTATTGAATCTATCTTTGCTGAAAAACCTGTCATTTCATATATTCCTTTTGAAGATACTTCTGATCTCTTTTGGCTTTCAGTTTATGTAAGTGACATTGCCAAAACAAAGAAAGAAGTTCTCAATAAGATACATGAATATTTATCAGTAAAAAAAGACTTTGGAATAGACGAAAAGAAAAAATCCGTTCTTTGTGAGGAAATTATAAATTTTAGTGAAGAAACTTCTAAATTATTTGTCAATTTTGTTAATGAAACAACTAGAAATATGAATTTAGTTAGTAAAAAGCAATTATCAACAAAAAATATTATTAGTATTAATTTGAAGAAAATATATCTTCGGGGTAGAAATATTGCTGGGTGGATTATTGGAAAATATATAAAAAAGACGGGTTATTGTATAAAATACGAGGGAGTATCAAAAAAGGAAGTAAAATCAAAGTTAGGTATATTTAAACAAATTCATGAAGACTCATTTGATTACAATATATCAAGGCTAGGAATTAATACATTTAAAATTGAATGTAAAAGTTAAATTGTTTTTACTCATTTTCATAGTATTTAAATGACCGAAAGAACTGAATCTGTCAATAGTCAAAAAATCCTCAACGTAAACTAAATTTTTTTTGTGATGTTCTAATTTAAAATAGAAAAACGACTTTTAATTACATATTTAATTATATTCACTATTAGTGATAATTATTATATCTTATTATAAACAAATATCAAGTACTTTAATAAGAAATTAAGTAGTAAATATTAGTATAACACAAATAGATTGTATAGGTTTAGAAACAAATGTACAATAATAACGGTTTAAAAATTGTCGTTATAATTGAAGCAAGAATGGGTTCATCTAGATTACCAGGTAAAGTTTTGTTTCCACTAATTGAAAAACCTGTTCTTCAACATATTATTGAACGAATAAACCGAAGTAAATATATTGATGAAGTAGTTGTAGCTACTACAGAAAATGTTTTAGATGATAAAATTGTAGAATTTTGTCAGAACTTCGATTTTAAATACTATAGAGGAAGTGAAGAAGATGTATTACTTAGGGTGCTTAATGCTGCAAAATCCGCTCAAGCAGATATCATTGTTGAAATTTGCGGAGATTGTCCTGTTATTGATTGGAGGCATATAGATAAATCAATTGAATTGTCTTTTTCTGGTGATTACGATTATGTATCTAATGACATTGAAAAAACATTCCCTATAGGTCTGAGAGTACAAGTCTTCCCAGTATCTGTTCTTGAAAGAGTTAACCAATTAACTGATTCTGAAGCAGATCATGAACATGTAACATTATATATATATTCAAATCCAAAAAAATTTAAAATATTGAATTGGCGTGCAAAGGGAGATATGATTCACCCAGAACTTGAAATTACTCTTGATACTGCAGAAGATTATGAATTAATTAAATTTATATTCAGCCAATTATATCCAAACGATAATGATTTTACTGCTTTAGATGTTGTAAAACTATTTTTAAACAATCATGAAATTAAAGATTACACTAAAAATGTAAAAAGAAAAGATGCATTCTTAGGAAAAAAAAATGAGGAGAATAAAAAAAAATCCAATATTTAACGTGTTGATTATCGGTGCAGGATATATTGGAGCATTTAATGATTACCCCAATTCTGAAAATATTTTAACACATGCACATGCATTTACAATACATAAGGGTTTCAATCTAGTAGGTTTTGTTGATAAAGACATCGAAAAGGCTAAAAAAGCTGCAAATCTTTGGAGTACATCATATTTTAAAACTATTGAGGTTGCTTTTAAGAAATTTAGAATAGATGTCGTATGTGTAGCTGTACCAGATGACGTACATTATCCAATTTTGATGGAAATTTTAGATTATCCATTGAAATTTGTATTTATTGAAAAACCAATTACAAAAACCCTCCCTGAAGCAAAGATTATATTTGAAAAGTATACAAGCAAAAAGATACCCTCTGCAGTAAATTATTCTCGAAGATATGTACCTGAATTTTTAAACATTAAATCAAAAATCTTAAACGGAGATTATGGGAATTTTCTTGGTGGAGTTGGTTACTATACTAAAGGTCTTATTCACAATGGTTCACATCTTTTAGATTTATTACGGTTTCTAATAGGAAATGTAAAAGAAGCAAACCCAATCCAGAAAGAATATGATTTTTATCAAGATGATCCAAGTATTTCTGCTGTCCTTAATTTTGGGAAGAATAAATTCTTCTTTTTTAAAATCCTAGACTTTAGAATCTATGATATTTTTGAAATTGATTTACTTTTTGAAAAAAAGAGACTTAGGCTGATTGATTCAGGTAATAAAATTGAAGAATATTCTGTAAGAAATAATCCTGTTTTAAAGCGATATAAAAATTTAGTAAAAATATCGGAATATAAAACATCATTGAACAAAGCTATATATCATGCTGCTCAAAATATTTATGATTTTTTAGTAGAGGGGAAGAAAATTTATTGTACACTGAAAGATAGTTATGATGTGCTTAAATTATGTCTGGAGCTAAAAAAGAAAATATAAAAAAAAAAATATTATTATTTTCGCGTGATCGTGGAGGTTCCAATGTAATAATACCATTAATTCAACCCCTAAAAAGTATGGATTATAATGTCTTCCTATTCGGTAAAGATGTTGCCTTAAAGAATTACCATCAACGTGGATTTCAGGGAGAAGATATAACCTCAGTCACTTCAATTATTAATGTAGATAATTTAACTAGATTTCTAATGAAAGAAAATTTTGATTTTATAATTACAAGTACAAGTGGAGACGATTATACAGAAAGGTATCTTTGGAAAGCCGCAAAAATCATTAAAATTCCAAGCTTTGGAATTCTTGATAACTGGATCAATTATGGTCTTCGCTTTTCAGAATATGATCAACCCAGACTTGAAGAATATAATCTTTCCAAAAATCATGTCTATTTACCTACAAAAATTCTTGTTATGGATCAGTATGCAAAAGAAAATATGCTAAAAGAAGGATTTGAAAATTCTCGTATTTTAATTTCAGGGCAACCAAATTTTGATTATATCTATAGTAAGAGGAAGTCCTATTCTGAAAAAACTATTCAAGAATTTAGAAGGGAAATAGGGTGTGAAAAGGAAGAAGTACTAATCACATATATTTCAGAAGGTATTGCAAAAAGTTATAATGAAAATAATCCTAAAAAGCATTACTGGGGATTTACTGAAAGATCAATCCTAATAAATTTAATAAATGTATTGACTAAAATATGTCAGCTTTTAAATTTGAAAATTAAGTTATTAATTAAATTACATCCTTCATCTGAGGATCTTAACGTTTTTAATGAAATACTGAAATCAAATAAAGCAAATCTCTCATTTATAGTTAGAAGAGAAATTAATTCTTTTCTAGTAATGGCATCTTCAAGAGTTATTTGTGGAATGTTTTCAATGTTTTTAGTTGAATCATTTATTTTTGGATGTCCCATTTTAAGTATTTTAATTGGTCTTAAGAGAGAAAATCCATTTATACTGGATAAAAAAAAAATTGTTAAGTCTATTTTAAATGAAGAAAATCTTTATGATAACCTTAAAGATTTAATATTAAAGAATAATTTTCAATTAAATAATCAAATTTTTCAAATTGGAGCAACTGAAAAAGTAATTGAATATATGGAGGAAATATTAAGGTGAAATTAGCAATAAATGGGGGAAAGAAGGTCAGAGATAAGCCTTTTCCCGATTATAAAACAATTGGTCTAGAGGAACAAAAAGCTGTTCAAAAGGTATTAGAATCTGGAATACTATCAAAATTTTTGGGATGCTGGCATGATAACTTTTATGGTGGTCCTCAAGTTAAAGCATTAGAAAAGGAATGGTCAGAATATTATGATGTAAAACATGCTATCGCAGTAAATTCTGCTACATCAGGATTGTATTGTGCTGTTGGAGCATCTGGTGCGGGACCTGGAGATGAAATTATAGTTTCACCTTATACTATGACTGCATCAGCCACTGCTGCATTAATTTATAATGCCATTCCAGTTTTTGCAGATATTGAGGAAGAATATTTCTGTCTTGACCCTAAATCTATTGAAGAGCGAATAACCGAGAGAACTAAGGCAATTATTGTTGTAGATCTTTTTGGACAACCCTACGATGCAGATGCTATCAATAAAATCGCTGAGAAGAAGGATCTTCTTGTCATCGAAGATGCAGCTCAAGCGCCTGGTGTAAAATATAAAGGAAAATTTGCAGGGACATTAGGAGATATTGGAGTTTATTCTTTAAATTATCATAAACATATTCATACAGGAGAAGGTTGTTTAATTGTGACAGATGATGATGAATTAGCAGAAAGGATGCGTTTAATTAGGAATCATGCCGAAGTGGTGGTCGATCCAAAAGGATACACCAATTTAATTAATATGGTGGGTTACAATTATAGAATGACAGAAGTAGAAGCCGCAATCGCAAGAGAACAATTAAAAAAGTTAGATGGACTAGTTAGTGAGATTCAAAAAAATGTTGCATATATAACTGAGAGATTATCAAAAATCTCTTGTCTGAATATCCCTAAAACTAGAGAAGGTTGTGAACACGCATATTATTATCATCCAATAAAATACAATGTTGAAATTGGGGAAATTCCTAGAGAAAAGTTCGTAGATGCTGTTAGGGCAGAATTAACTCCAGGTATACTTAGAGGAGATGAACATTTAATGGTTAGTTATGGATATGTAAGACCGATTTATTTTGAACCAATATACCAACAATTAATCGCATATGGTGATAAAGGATGCCCATTTAAATGCCCTTGGTATAACGGGAAATTAAATTATTCAAAAGGTTTATGCCCAGTATGTGAGAAAATGCATTTTGAGGAGTTAATAGTGCATGATATGATGAAACCACCTATGGTAAAAAAAGATTTGGATGATATAGTCCAAGCATTCCAAAAGGTTTGGGAAAATCGGTCGGAATTAGTTGAATAACAATAGTTCTTAATGAAATAATTATGAATAATAATTTGTGTTATCCAACATTTTAAAAACAAATATTAGATCTTATTCAGCAATAAATCATGATTTATAATAATGCAGACTTAGTGAATATTATGAAAAAATTTATTATTGGTAAAGAAATTTCTCTTCATGGCCTGAGATCAGAAGATCTCTCCGAAGATTCACCATATTTCAATTGGTTAGACGATCTTTCTTTAGATATATACACTCAAAGAAGTTATTTCCCAAATAATTTAAAGAGATTTAGATCATACTATGAACATGCTTGTGAAAATAGTGATTTAATATTATTTGGGATATATGAAAACCAAACTGGGAAACATATTGGAAATATTAATTTCCAACAAATCAATTGGTTAAATAGAACTGCATTTATCGCATATATGCTTGGAGAAAAAGAATTTACTGGAAAAGGGATAACCACTCAAGCGTGTTTAATTTTGATGTATTACGGATTTAATAAATTGAATTTTGAACGAATTCATGGAGGTGTCT
Organism: Patescibacteria group bacterium; assembly: GCA_024239015.1. Lineage (GTDB taxonomy): Bacteria > Patescibacteriota > Minisyncoccia > Minisyncoccales > JANBVM01 > JANBVM01. The sequence goes on from JANBVM010000012.1 coordinate 19,932, forward strand.
CAGAGGCTCATTTAGCATCTCAAAGAGTGTGCCAGAAAGTTGGTTTGGTCGAAGAAGGAAGGATGCGAAAGCATCTTTTAAGGCAGGGGAAACGTTATGATGTTATAACTGTAGGAGCTTTAAGAGAGGAATGGATCGAGAAATATGGGGAGTTAGCGCGAAGTTATTATAGGAATCCGAAAGAAATTTTTCCCGAATAGAAAATATTCCATTATCCTCGAATAATAAGTATTTTTTTTTATTAATCAAAAAAATAGTTCTGAGAATTTGTAAGTGTTAAGTGAAAATTAGACTTGAAAAATCTTTTGAGTATAGATTGAATAAATTAAATAATAACTCTTAAATATTTTACCAAACTTGAGATGAAAAAATCATTTTTCACCCAATTTTTTTATTAAAATTTCAGCTAAAGTAAAATCCATCGGATTATCTATATCAATTGAACGTCCAGGTGGAAGTAAATAAGCGTATGTCCTACCAGTATAGTATGTTCTTTTTCTTCTGATAATATCTGTTTTAAGAACATAAATTGCTCCATTTGGGATAAAAGCTTTTGGTTCTTCTTGTCGATTTTTCATTGTCATTGTTTTATTAAAGAAGTTCGTTAATACCCCATTTTCATTTAATTTTAAAAACCAACTAGGGGGATGTGGTGCTTCACTCACACTAATAACGGAATCTGCTTTTTTTTCTAAGAAAAATTTCACTGCCCTATCAATATCTCTGGCAGTTCTGAGAGGTGAGGTTGGTAAAAGTGCAATAAACGATTCAATTTTCTTATTTAAGATTTTTTCTAATTGTTTTATAGTGTAAATATATACGTCAGTTGCAGAACTAGCATCATTAGCAAGTTCTTTTGGACGCATAAAGGGAATTTCTGCACCGTATTTTTTAGCAATTTCCGCAATCTCCAGATCTTCGGTGGAAACAAAAACTCTATTTACACTTTTGGCTTGCAATGCTGCTTCAATTGTATATGCAATAAGAGGTTTTCCACCTAGAAGTTTGATATTTTTCCTAGGAATACCCCTCGATCCTCCTCTTGCAGGAATAATAGAGATCATTTAAAAATCCTCCATTGTAAGTAAGGAATCAATTTCAATATCTCTTTTTGCTCGCCTTCCGATTATGAATTTCATATATTTGGGTTCTAAACCTGTTCCAGGTCTTTTACAAGTTAAGTCCTCTTTTAATATTTTCTCTCCTTTCTTGATATTCCGGGCTGAAACAATACTTCTTCTAAATGCTTCCAATCTTTCCTGGGGTTCATTGACAATCCTATTATAAGAACCTAACATTTTATATGCTCTTTTACATTCTTTAACAATAATTCCTAATTCTTCAGGATTTGCAGAAATTTTATGATCCCACCCTTCCATAGTTTTATCTAATGTAAAATGTTTTTCAATCATACATACACCCTTTGCTATTGAAAGTATGGGTGCAGTAAAACCAAAGGTATGATCTGAAAAACCTGTGGGATAATTATAAAGATTCCTAAGCATGTCAATATTATTTAGATTCACATCTTTATCCTCTGGAGGATAAATTGATACACAATGCAATAAAATGATTTTATCATTTCCAGTATTAACAATCGTCCTGATAGCTTCATCAATATCACTTAAATTATTCAAACCTGTTGATATTACAAGTGGCTTGTCTTTTTTTGCGATAAACTCTAAAAAAGAGAAATTATTTAGATCCATCGATGCAATTTTGATAAATTCTACATCTAATTCATCTATTAAGAAATTGACTTCTCTCTCAGAGAAAGGAGTAGATGCAAAAATTATCCCAGTCTTATCACAATAATTCTTTAATTCTATAAAATCTTCATCACTAAGGCTGTAAGCTTCAACAATAGATTCTAAAGTATGATCATTTCTATTTCTGTAATCGTCATTTAAAAAGAAATTATCTTCATAAGCCTTTTTTGAAAATATCGAGTGTTTATCCCAAGATTGAAATTTAACACAATCAGCTCCTTTTTTGTGAGCAATAATAATCATTTTTTTGGCTAATTCTACATTCCCGTTATGATTTGCAGCAATTTCGGCAATAATAAATGGTTCTGAATAATTCTTAATTTCTTTTTTTCCAATTTTGATCATGAATTATACACTTTATTCTAAGTATAAGAATTTAATTTATTTTTCTTAATTAATCATACAACTATGAATATAAAGGAACTTATTTTAAAGAAAATATCTAAATTGGATTTGATCCCTTAACATCTAATGCTTCGAGGATATTGTAATCAACAATATAAAAAAATTAAAATTGGAAATAACGCTTATTAATCTAAGTCTTTTTATTTCTTAAGGTGAATGGATTTTCAATTTGGAAGGAAAAGTATTTTAATTTTAATATCCGAAATTATCATTCGCCTTTTACATGCAATGACTTTTTTTCTTGCTGTTAACAGTTTTTCTCCCATTTTCTTTGGTTATCAAAAAGTTGCTCTTTCATTAATGGCTCTCTTTATATTTATATCGACTTTAGGATTTTTACAAGCACATAATATAATTATGGCTGAAAAGGGAAACCAGGATGATGCATTTACAATATATTTCCTTATTAAAGTAATTTTAACAATTATAGCATCAATCATTACTTTTATTATTATTTTAAATCTAATAAATGATAAAAATTTCTCTTATTTCAATACAGAGCAGATTTGGGTTATAATAATTATATTTTTTGAACTTTTTCTTGATTCTTTCAATCAAATCTATACTCGAAGTTTTTTATCAAAAATGGAAATAGCTAAAATGCAAATACCTATTATAATTAGTACAATTATTGGTAAATTTTTCTCGATTGCTGTAATTTTCATTTTTCAAAATTTTTATATTTATTTAATTGGCACCATCATTACTTATTCAATAAAACTAATATTCTCTATTTATTTGGGTAGGATTTTTCATTTTTCAAAAATTAACAGAAAACTATTAAAAAGATATATATATTTAAGTATAATATTTCTTTTACCTGTAATTCTTGATACCCTTTCTACAAATTTAGGTCCATTATTTTTTTTGCAGTATTTTGATGAAGAGGCTTTAGGAGTATATTTTGTAATATTTACTTTTTTTACTATGATTGTAACACTTCAAAAAACATTTCAAATCCTTTTAATTCCAAATTTTATTAATTTACTGACAAATAATGATGTTGAAAACCTTAAGAAATCAATTAGATTATTTGGAAAATATATGACAATAATGAATAGTTTAATTATTGTAACAGGGATTATTTTTGGAGAATTTTTCTTAAAAAATTTTTTTGGTATAATTTATTATGAACAGGGATTATATTTTTATTATGGTTGTTTGTTATTTACAATGCGTTTTGCTCTATTAGATCCTTATTCTTCAGTATTAATTGCATCAAACCAATTAAAATTATTCACGTTTTTAAAAACCCTGAATTTTGTTTCTGCATTAGTGTCTTGGATATTTTTTATTCCTATTTTTGGTATCATTGGAATTGAATTAGGAAACTGGATATTTTTAATCCCAAATATTATTATTATTAGAATCTATAGCCACAAAAAGAATGGTATAGGGAACATCGATATTAAAGAATTAATGCACTATTCAGTATCAGTTATTTTATTTATCATCTGTTTTTTTATCACTTCACTTAATTTAGGATTATTACTCTCCGGTTTGATTTTACTAATAATCGTTGGGTTATATGTGATGTTTCTATTTAAAGCTAAGTTATTTACAAGAAAGGATATTGAATATATTTTTGATATCATAAATCCAAAAAAAATGATTAATTATATTAGAGATGAGACAAAGAAAGAAACGGAAAAGGAAAAATGATCTTCAAATAGAGATCATTTTATTTTATAATGTTTTCTAATTCTTTGTAAGATTAAAAAAAATTGATTTAAAATTAGTTTATTAACTTTTGATTATTTTTAGATAAAATTTTTCCAATTTCATAGCAATCTGTTTATAAGATCTATTTTTATTAATCCATTGGCGACCGTTTTCACCCTTGATTTTTGCTAATTCTTCATTTTTTGCCAATCTGATCATAGCACTTGAAAATGATTTAGCATTAAAATCAACTAGTATACCACCATTGCTCTTAGAAATAACATACTTCATATCAAATATCTCTCTATTTCCAATAACAGGGATTTCACATGCCATATATTCAAGCAACTTCGTTGGAGATGACAATTTATAATTATTAATTGGGGGTATTGGAGATAATCCAATATCTGCTAGGCAAATATATTTTGGTACGTTTTTATAAGGGATTTTTCCTGCAAAAATAATATACCTTTCCAAGTTTAAATTCTTACATAGTTTTTCTAATTCTTCTTTACCATCCCCATCCCCTACTATTAATAGTTTAGCATTTATAACTTCCTTTGTTACTAAAGAAAAAGCTTTCAATATAATATCAAGACGTCTTTTTTTAGCCATTGAGCCTATATATATAAAAGTTATTTTATCTTGAAGTTCATACTTACTTCTTAATTTTTCAGTTTTCTGATTTGGAGAAAAACTTTTCGAGTTTACTCCCATTGGTAAAGTGAATATTTTTTGTTCTTCAAATTTTTTTTTTTTAAGATAATTCTGCATATATGTGCTTATTGGTAAAATTACATCTGCTTTTTTTAAAATATAATTTAATATTAATCGCGCGAATTTCTTGTAGAGGATTAATAAAACGGATTTATTATTGTAATCCAAGTTGGTTTCAAGTTGAATGAAATTTAATTGATATGCGAATGGAATATTATATTTTTTTCGAATCTTTAAAGCAATTAAACCATCAAAAATATTGTCCCTCGTCTGTATTATATCTATATTCGAAATCTTTATTAATTCTTTAACTAATTTTATTTTTATCAAACTATGTGTTATAATATTAAATCCTTTCTTTAATAATGATTTAGACACCGTATAGGGTACAGAGGGTACAACATATATGGTTACATCTTTAAATTTTCGCTTTAAGATTTCATTTGTATTACCAGGATTTACCCATGTTATATTATGTCCATATTGGGGAAATTTATTACCATATATCTCAATGATTTCGGTTCTAGCAGGATATGCTGGATCATATCTCGATGAGTTTAATAATAAGATACTAAGTTTTTTGTTATTCATAGAGATTCTTTTATTTTAAAAGATGCAATCATAATATTTTTTTTGAGGTTCAATTTACTGTTTCGATCTTGAATTTAAAACACTTATTTATATTTATAATTATTCATAATTAGAGAGAAATCAAGTTAAACTAAAATTTTTTATTTGATATTGAGTAAATTACAGAAATTTATATGAACCCAAAAAAAGAAATTCACTTTTTTGATGACTCAAGCAATTTCAATAAAGGGATTAGAGTTTTTGAAAAATTTTTCTATGAAAAACGAGAAAATCAAATTTGCGGTGAATTTACTGAGTTGTATGTATCCTGATAAAAAAATACCATGCTTGATTCATCAGTTTTATCAGATATTCATTCGTTAGAGATTCTATTAGAAAAAGATATAAGTTTATGAACACAACAGATATAAAGGTATATTCTCTAATAAATAAATGCTCTTAAATCTTTTTAATATCAGAGTTCTCTTCCTTGAAAGCAATCTAATCTTTTATTAAATTATTCATTTAAATAGGGATTTTCCACACCAAAAAATTTGTAGTTATAAAAATTGGGTCTATACTGGATTGATAAAGCGATTGGATTAGAATCAGCTCATTTCCGAAATGGTCAATGTTGTTGTTAACAGAGATAATATATTGCACGTTAAATCCCGATCGCAAAAGAGCACGATCACGATCTATTGTCATATTCAATGCAATTATGTTCCTCCTTAGAACCTCTAATGGAGACGTTTCATAATAATCAGTGGCATATTCAGGCCAATACGTAAAAAAACTTAGTCTAAACAAGTCGGAAAATGAAAATGTAAATTCTGTATTCTCAATAACTTCATTTGAAGTAATTATATCATACCATATAGCTTCTCCAGCTAATGAATGTCCGTAAAAGGAGGGTAAAAGCCCATAACCAGAAATTCTTCCTGCTATGTTCCCAATATTAGTAAAAATCAATCCCTCAATTTCTTCATTTTGGAAGAATTCAATAATTTCGATTTCTTCATTAGTTAAAATTGTATTTTCCCAAGGATAGGGGTTGCTATACATACCAGCTCTATTAGTCTCTATAGTTGATATTGAAAAAATTAGTATCGAAAATGTTAATATAAGAATCCAAATCCCTTTTTTCATTTTATGAGGATTAAAAGAAATTTTTGAAAACTTTTGAGTTTTAAATTTGTTTATCATTAAAACAAAGAGGAACAAGATAAAAGAAAGAAATGTTAAGACAGAGACATACCAAAGATTAACATTTGCTGAAACTCCGACTTTAAGAAAGGAATATGCTATTGATATAGATAAGAGAATGACAAGTAAAATCCAGCTTAACGTTTCAGAATATTTTGAAATAAACTTTTTAATATAAATTAAACCATAAATCGCAAAAATAATTAGCAACGGGAAGAATATTACTATGGAATAAAAAGTCGCGGGTAATAAAAATGCAAATGGGATGATAAAGAGAATTAAATAATATTTCTGTAATAGGTGTTGTTTTTTTTCAATATTGCTATTTCTATCTTTGAAATGTCTTACTGAAATGGCTAATTTGTAAAATACAATTACGACACCAATGGGAAAAAAAATTAAAATTAGCCCAGTATTCCATGTATAAAACCAACCAAGCAATATGCCTATTCCCAATAAAGAATTTTCATCAATATAAGGAGCAAATGTCTGATTTGGATCGAGTCTTGTCAAAAACTCATAATCAAGAGCACTAAATAATTCTAATCCGAGGAAAAAGGCAACTACGCTTACTGGAATAATTAAAAAAATGCTAATTCTCTTTAGATTTCCAGATTTTCGAATAAAAATCATAATGATCGAAAAAATTATCGTAATTATTGTAGCTATCCATAGTCTATGTGCTAAAACGCTAATCAAGATTAAAAAAACCATTAATATTATCGCTTTTCTTTTTTTTATTGAATTATTTATGAGTTTCAAATTTAGATTTATAAGAATTAGCATTGTTATAAATATTATTACTCGAGTACTAACTGTCATTGTAACGCTCTCAAGTACAATTTGAGACAATAAAATAGTTGCTACGAATAT
>JANBVM010000012.1:27143-27761 GCA_024239015.1 Patescibacteria group bacterium
GACTCCACTCTTCTTCAAAGAGGGTATCTCCAAGATTTCTTGCGGTTTTATAAATAACCAAAATAATTATTATATCTAATACTAATATTGATTCAGAAATTCCAAAGATCCCAAAAGAAATGAAGTTCAATACAGTCATAATAAAAGCAAGGAAGATCGGGACACCAATTGCTCGATGAGAAAAAGGATAGTATCCAAAATATGATAGAGGGTGAATTAACCATGAATTTTCAGAAAATAAAGCCCCATCCTGAAGTGCGTTTGCCATCCATATTACTTGAAATGCATCTTTTCCATAAATAGTTGGATAATGAATTAAGGGGAATAATATTGCCAAAAAAACAAGTAAGAGATAATAAAGTATCGGTTTTTTTATGGTAATATTCATAAAATTATAACTCAACTATTCATCCATCTTAGTTTTAAAATAAAAAGTTTTTCTTTTTTATTAAGGATTTTTAAATTACTAGATCTTTACAATAGACAATTGGTTTATTTGAATATTTCGCATGATAAAACAAGCCTACTCTTCAAACTTCACTAGGACCTCCGAAATTAAACATTGGATATCATCTCTAAATATTAAGTCTAAACTATCTAGATTTAAAATTATCTACT
>JANBVM010000013.1:0-5740 GCA_024239015.1 Patescibacteria group bacterium
TTCGTTTTTTACCTAAAGATTTTTCAAGGGTAAAAAGAATGTCTTGCTACGGCAGGGCAGACTCGAATGAGCGGGCTTCCTGGAAAAGCTTCTCAGAAGATATTATATGGGGAAACCGTACCGCAAACCGACACAGGTGGGCTGGTGCAAACGTACCAAGGTGAACGGGTGAAACCTCGTTAAGGAACTCGGCAAAAAAGAGGTCGTAACTTCGGGAGATGACCTACCCACTTTCAAAGTGGGTCGCAGCAAACGTTTCTCTGGCGACTGTTTATCTAAAACACAGGTCCCTGCTCAACTCGTAAGAGGATGTATAGGGGCTGAGGCCTGACCAGTGCCGGAACGTTAATCTCGTCGGTCTCGTCTATTTATAGGCGAACGCTGAGCGGGTGAAGCTTCCGGTGAACGTCCGCGGTAACTATAACCGTGTTAAAGTAGCGTAATCCCTTGTCGGGTAAGTTCCGGCCCGCATGAATGGCTCAACGACTGGAGAACTGTCTCAACGAGGAGCCCGGTGAAAGTCCAATGGAGGTGAAGATGCCTCCTACCTGCGGCTAGACGAAAAGACCCCGGGAGCTTTACTGTAGTCTGACATTGAGTTTTGATTTTGGATGCGTAGCGTAGAAGGGAGACTTTGAAGTCTGTCTTTCGGGACAGGTGGAGTCGCCAATGAAACACCTTCCTTTCAAAATCATAGTTCTAATCTATATTTAATATGTAGAAACAGTGTTTGATGGGCAGTTTAAGTGGGGCACTTGCCTCCTAAAAAGTAACGGAGGCGTCTAAAGGTCGGCTAAGTACGGATGGAAATCGTACGTTTAGGGCAAAGCTATAAGCCGGCTTTACTGCGAGCAAGATGTTGCGAGCAGTTGGGAAACCAGAGCTTAGTGAACCGACGGTGGTTCGTAGGACCGCCGAAGATCATCAGATAAAAGTTACCCCGGGGATAACAGGCTAGTAGGGCCCGCGAGTCCATATCAACGGCCCTGTTCGGCACCTCGATGTCGGCTCATCACATCCTGGAGGCGGAGAAGCTTCCAAGGGTTGGACTGTTCGTCCATTAAAGTGGTTCGTGAGCTGGGTTCAGAACGCCGTGAGGCAGTTCGGTCTCTATCTACCGTAGGCGTTGAGTCTTGAGGGGATTTGGTCTTAGTACGAGAGGATCAGACTGAACCAACCTCTAGTGTACCAGTTGTTCCGCCAGGAGCATCGCTGGGTAGCTATGTTGGGAAGGGATAAGCGCTGAAAGCATCTAAGCACGAAGCCTACCCCGAGATTAGGACTCATAGATTCCTCAGAGATGATGAGGTTGATAGGCTGTAGGTGTAAGTGGGGCAACCCATTAAGCCAAGCAGTACTAATTAATCATAAAACTATATTCGCTCTCCAAAATTTTGCAAAACAATTTAGATTTGTATTTTAGAGTTGATATTAACAAAAAGGACGTTTTAGTGGCGACCACACTGGTATTGTCCCACCCGATCCCATCTCGAACTCGGAAGTGAAATGTACCAAGGCCGATGATAGTGAATTTTTCGCGAAAGTAGGTAGTCGCCGCTAAAGCGCCTTTTTTGTTTGAAAAATATGTGGTATCTCATATATGGTATAATAAACAGATAAAAAGATGATTAATAAGAAAATTATAGGAATAATCTTAATAATTACCTCTTTTTTCCTTTTTAATCTGACTTCTGTTTCAAGAGGGATTGAGGGTTTTTTTTATTCAGTCTCTTCTCCAATCCAAAGATGGCTCTGGGATAAAGGGCTAAGGGTGTCTGATTTCATTACGTCTATTTCAACAATCCAAGACCTGAAAGAAGAAAATAAAAGCCTTGAATTAAAGACTAAAGAATTGATAAACAAAGATATATTATTAGATGAGTTGAAAAGAGAAAACGAGTTTTTGAGAACGGCTTTAGGCCTTGGACTAGAAAAAGATTTTGATTTAGAAATAGCTCAAGTAATCGCTAGAGAAATATCAAGTGACTTCTTGATGATTAATAAAGGATCTGCAGATGGTCTGGAATTTGGAGACATTGTAATCACTGAACAAAAAGCTTTACTGGGTAAGTTAGCCCAGGTATATGAGAGTGTCTCAAAAGTTAAACTTATTACAGCCAAAAACAACTCTTTTGATGTTAAGATTTTTGAAAAAGAAATTTATGGTTTAGCAAAGGGGCTAGGTAATTTTAATCTCTATCTTGATTTCATTCCTCGAGAAAAAGAAATTGATGTATCAGAGAGGGTTATAACTAGTTCTTTGGGAGGTAACTTTCCAAGTGGACTTTTTGTAGGTGAAATTAAAAATGTGAAGAAATCAGATATTACAGCTTTTCAAGAGGCAGAAATAGCGCCTGGCTTTAAGATACAAGAGCTAGATTATTTGTTCATTATTACAAATTTTTAATGTCTTATTAAAAATGATAAAAAAAATTGCTATTTCTATATTACTTCTTTACTTTTTAACATTATTACAAACTAGTTTTTTTGTTCACTTTTTTGTATTTTTGCCAAATTTTGTTTTACTAAGCATAATTTTAATCAACCTTGTTGAAGATCAAAAAAGCAACTTTGGTATAGCCTCAGGTTTCATCGGAGGATTTTTTTTAGATCTTTTTTCTGAAAATTACATTGGCTCTTATATTCTCATCTCCCTCTTACTTTCAATATTTATTAAATTAGTTATTAAAGAGTATATTCAGCCCAAATTTAGTTTTAAATTATGATTTTTGGCGACGAGCATTTAAAAAAAAGAAAATTAAAAAACTCCCACAAAGAAGACATTGAACCTCATGAGGTTGTTTTGGATAGATTAGTCAAAGAGAAAGAAGAGGAGTGGGGTTTGTCAGAGAGAAAAATAGAGGTTCCTCTTTTGAGGAGAATTCTTCAACTATTTTTACTTTTCTCAGTTTTAGTAATTTTTGCTCTATTCTTGGTAACATTTCGTCTACAAATCATTGAAGGCGAGAAATTTTCTGCTCTAGCTAATAAGAATAAGTTTATTGTATACAAAATTCAAGCAGAAAGAGGGGTTATATATGATAAGAACATGAAGCAATTGGTTTTCAACTTACCAAACTTTAGATTAATTTATAATAAGAATAATCTTCCCGAGTCAGAGATTGAGAGAGAAAGAGTTTTAAGGGAAGTTTCTCAGATCTTAAAAATAGATTACCAAGATATTAAACAAAAAATTGAAGACGACCAAAAACCAGCAGTTTTAATTGCTGAAAGCTTGGATCTTCAAACGCTGATTGTTCTGGAAACAAAAATTGAAGAGCTTCCAGGATTTAATATAGAGAAAACTCTGATTAGGGATTATATGGAAGGCGAGAACTTCTCTCATTTAATAGGCTATATGGGAAAGATAAAGACAGAAGAATTGAGTGAAGCCCCAGAATTTTATTCTATCCTCGATTATACAGGTAGAACTGGGATAGAGAGATCTTTTGAAAATATTCTAAGAAAAAACCCAGGCAAGATGAAAATAGAGAGAGATGTTCTGGGTAACATATTATCAAGAGAAGTAGAAAACCTGCCCGAATCTGGCAAGAGCCTGGTTTTGTGGTTAGATTCTGATTTACAGAAAAAAATCAAAGAGGAACTAGAAAAACAACTCAAGGCAATAGGCGCCAAGAAAGCTGTTGCCATAGCCTTGGATCCTAAAACAGGCGGCGTCCTGTCTTTAGTTTCTATTCCTTCTTTTGACAATAATATATTTTCCAAAGGAGATGCCGAAAAGATAAATGAAATTTTACAGAGTGACAACGAACCTCTTTTTAATCGGGCAATTTCTGGTCGTTATCCGGTTGGTTCTACTATAAAGCCCTTGGTTGCTTTAGCAGCTTTGGAGGAGGATATTATATCTCCTAATAAAAAGATTAACTGTCAGGGGAAAATTACAATCCAAGATTTCTGGGATCCGGAAAAGACCTGGGAATATAAAGATTGGAGAATTCTTGGCTGGACAGATATGAGGAAAGCTATTGCTGAATCATGTAATGTTTTTTTCTATCAAATTGGCGGGGGATACAAAGATCAGGAGGGTTTGGGTCCGACTAATCTCAAGAATTATCTTGAACTTTTTGGATGGGGTGAAAGAACTGGAATTGATCTTCCAGGAGAATCAAAGGGTTTTATTCCTGATAAAGAATGGAAAAAAAGAGTTTGGGGCCAGGGATGGTGGGATGGAGATACTTATTTATTCTCAATTGGTCAGGGCTATCTTTTGATTACTCCTTTGGAGGTGGTCACAGGTTTTTTACCTATAGCCAATAGCGGTAAACTTTTAAAACCCCAAATTGTCAAAGAAATTATTGATACCTCTGAAGGTGAACTTAAGATTATAGAGAAAATATCCTCCGAAATTATTAGAGAAAATTTTGTTGATCAAAAAAATATTCAAATAGTAAGGGAAGGGATGAGACAAGCTGTAACTGGTAAAAACAGTCCTCATGCCTCAGCCGTCCTATTAAATTCTTTACCGGTCTCATCTGCTGCTAAAACCGGGACCGCTGAAACCCCAAAAGAAGATATTTTCCATAACTGGATAACAGTTTTTGCCCCTTATGAAGATCCAGAAATTATTTTAACCATAATGATAGAAGATGTCAGAGGATTTAGGTCAACAGTGGTACCGGCAGCAAAAGAGATCTTGAACTGGTACTTTTCCAAATGAAATGTTAATCTTGATTTTACTTAATGCTTAAAAATAACTAAAATTAGGTATATGGTTTCTGAGGATAAAATTAAAAAATTCAGATTGAAAAAATTAAAGGCGATTAGAGCAGCCGGCCTTCCAACTTATCCATTAAATACAAAAAGAACTCACAAGATAGTTGAAGCTATAGAGGGTTTTGATTCCCTTTCTCGAAAAAAGAAAGAGATAGTTTTAGCAGGGAGGACCATGCTTTTAAGGATACATGGCGGTTCAACCTTTCTGCAGATTAAAGATGGAACCGGACAAATCCAAGCTTACCTGAAAAAAGATGTATTAGGGGAAAAAGGATATCAGTTTTTTTTGGATAATTTTGATATTGGTGACTTTATTGAAGTTAGGGGGGCTTTATTCAAGACGAAAAAAGGAGAAAAGACAATCGAGGTTACAGATTACAAGATGCTGGCAAAAGGACTTCGTTCTTTGCCAGAAAAATGGCATGGACTCAAAGACGTCGAAGAAAGATTCAGGAAGAGATACCTAGACCTGATCTTCAACGAAGAAACCAAAAGGAAATTTGAAACTCGCTCAAATATTATTAAGACAATCAGAGAGTTTTTGGAAAAAGAAGGTTTTTTGGAAGTAGAAACTCCCATTTTACAGACCTTATATGGCGGAGCAAGAGCAAAGCCCTTTAAAACCCATTTAAATGCCATGGATTTGGATTTATATCTAAGGATATCGCCAGAACTCTATCTGAAACGACTATTAGTTGGCGGTTTTGAAAAGGTTTATGAAATTGGGAAATGTTTTAGGAATGAAGGAATTGACAGATATCATAATCCTGATTTTACTATGCTCGAATTCTACTGGGCCTATGCCGACTATAAGGATTTAATGAATCTGACAGAAAAGATGCTCTCTTATTTGCTTAAAAATGTATTTGGCAAGTTAACAATTTCACATGAGGGTAGAAAGATTAATTTTAAATCACCTCTTCCAAGAATTGAGTTCTCTCATCTCTTTAGTAAGAAAACCAAGATAGACTTAGAAGGAATAAATCGTGATGCTCTGGCTAAAGAA
>JANBVM010000013.1:5750-27524 GCA_024239015.1 Patescibacteria group bacterium
CTAAAAAATTAGGCATTTTGATTGAAAAAGGATCATCTAAGGCTGTTATTGCTGATGAGATTTTCAAAAAGGTTTGTCGACCAGGAATAATAGAACCTACTTTTATTATTCATTACCCATTGGGTTTTCAGAATTTAGCCAAAACTTTGGAGAAAAATCAGTCAAAGTTAGCCAATTTCCAATTAATAGCAGCTGGCGCTGAACTATGTAATGCTTTTTCTGAGCTTAACGATCCAATTGAACAAAGAGAAAGGTTTAAAGAGCAAGAAAAGCTTTTTAAGGGAGGTTTTGAAGAAGCCCAAAGAAGGGATGAAGATTTTTTGGAAGCTTTAGATTATGGAATGCCGCCTGCTGCTGGCTTTGGCATGGGAATAGATAGATTGGTAGCCTTGTTAACCGACTCCCATTCTTTAAGAGAAGTGATATTGTTTCCAACCATGAAACCAAAAACTTAACATGTTAGATATCAAATTCATTCGTAAAAATCCAAAAGTTATTAAAGAAGCTTGTAAGAATAAACAGGTCAAAGTTGATATTGATAAGCTATTGGAAGTAGATAAGAAAAGATTAGAGATATTACGGGCCCTAGAAGATATGCGGGCTAAAAAGAATAAAGGCTCAAAAGAAATAGTAACTGCCAAAAGTGAAAAAGAAAAACAAAAAGTAATTTTGGAAATGAAAGAATTGGATAAAGGCAACGACAGGTTGAATAAAACTTTTAAAGAGCTTGATAGAAAATTTAATGGCCTGATGCTTCAAGTCCCTAATTTACCCTTAGAAGATGTCCCTATAGGAAAAGATGAATCAGAAAACATTATTCAGAGAGAAGTAGGCAAGAAAACAAAGTTTAACTTTAAGACAAAGGATCATTTAGAGATTGGGGAAAGTTTGGATTTGATTGATATTAAAAGGGCGGTCAAAGTATCTGGTTCCAGGTTTTCTTACCTAAAAGGAGATTTGGTCCTTTTGGAGTTTGCTCTAGTTAGGTTGGCTCTTGATACTCTAACCAAAGAAGGCTTTATCCCAATTATTCCTCCGGTCTTAATCAAAAAAGAATCCATGAAAGATATGGGATATATGGAGCATAGTGGTGTTGACGATATGTTTGTGCTGGATAAAGATAATTTAGTTTTAGTAGGGACGTCTGAACAATCAATAGGTCCTATGCATATGAATGAGGTATTTAATGCTAAACAACTTCCTCGGCGCTATGTTGGATTCTCAACATGTTTCAGGAGAGAAGCAGGTTCTTATGGTAAAGATACCAAAGGGATTATGAGATTACATCAGTTTAACAAGGTAGAGATGTTCAGCTATACTACACCTGAAAAAGGGGATGAGGAGCATGAATTCTTGCTTTCTATGGAAGAAAAATTAATGCAGGCCTTGAAACTTCCTTATAGAGTGTCAAAGATGTGTAGCGGTGATTTAGGAGGGCCTGCTGCCAGAAAGTATGATTTAGAAGCTTGGATGCCTGGGCAGGATAAGTACCGTGAGGTTACTTCAGCCTCAACCACAACTGATTTTCAGGCTAGGAGACTGAATATTAGATACAGAGATGGCCAAAAGATTAAATTTGTTCACATGCTGAACGGTACAGCATTTGCTGAACGGCCCCTGATTGCTATTTTAGAAAATTATCAGCAGGAAGACGGAAGCGTTTTAATTCCTAAAGTATTACAGCCCTATACAGGATTTAAAAGAATTGGTTAAGTTTATATCATGCAAGAAAAGACCGTTTCAATTTATAATTTAAAAGTAAAATTCAAAGTGGCAGGACAAGGTCCTGTTATTTTAATCTTACATGGTTGGGGTGCTTCTTCTGCTTCTTGGTCAAAAGTACAAAGAATATTGGCTAAAAATGGATATGAGGTGATTTGTCCTGACTTCCCTGGCTTTGGCAAATCAGAAACGTCCCAAGAGCCCTGGAGTATCACAGATTATATGAAGTGGGTCAATGCATTTGTTGAATCCCAAGATCTTAATCGTTTTTCTCTATTAGGGCACTCTTTTGGGGGGAGAGTGGCAATAAAATTTGCTGCTAGCTTTCCAGAAAAAATAAAAACATTAATTTTGTGCAACTCAGCAGGCATTAAAGTAAAACTCGATCCTAAAAGAAAACTAGCCAGCTTTTTGGCTGGTATAGCTAAAAGTTTGCCAGTAGAGATAAGAAATAAAGTCAGCGATACTTTTTTAAACGATACAGATTATGTAAGGGCAAAGGGCGTAATGAAGCAAACAATTAAGAATGTTATTGCCGAAGATTTATTGCCTTATTTGTCTGAAATAAGAGCCAAGACACTTATTGTCTGGGGTGAAAAAGATGAAATGGTGCCGATTAGTAATGCCTATATTTTTAAAGAGAATATAGCAGGATCAGAATTACAGATTATACCAGATGCTGGCCACAGTCCTCATTTGGAAAAACCTAAAATATTATCAGAAATTATCTCTGAATTTTTTAGTTAATCCATGGCTTACTTAATTTATTTTTTAGGTCTTATCTGGCTTTTTAAACAAACAAAAGTAATTTTATTCTGGCTTTATCTTTGGCAGCTAAAAGAATATCATATCGGTCGTTTTTTGGATCATTTCAGAACCTATAAAGGAAAGAGACTGCTGTTGGATAAGTTATTAATTTTAAAGCTATTTTTAGCTTTATTGGTCTTTTTTTCACTTCTCTTTAAAAGCTATATATATCTAGTCCTTGTTTGGGTCTTGCTTGTTTTGTATTTTTTTGAATTAGCCATATTTTTTTACAATTTCTTTTCTAAAAAATTAAAAAAACCAGTTTTTACTAAAAAAATAATCTTATTAGTATTCTTGAGTTTTTCTTTTGGAGTTTTCTATCTTTTGAGCCTTTTCCAAGATAAACTTTTTGTTTTTTGGTTATTGATTTTTGATATCCTTAGCTCCTTTATTTTTTCAGGAATTATATTGTTTTTTCAACCTTTAGTAGTTTCACTGAGGAACCAAGTCATTAATAAGGCAAAAAGAAAAAGAGAAGGGTTCAAAGATTTATTAGTCATTGGAATTACTGGCAGTTACGGTAAAACTTCTACCAAGGAGTTTTTATACACTATTTTATCTGAGAAATTTAGAGTCTTAAAAACCAAAGAGCATCAAAACTCAGAGATCGGGGTGTCTAACTGTGTTCTAAATGATTTAAATGAAAACCACCAGATATTTATAGCTGAAATGGGAGCTTATAATAAAGGAGGTATTAAATTCATTTCTGATGTTGTGAAGCCTAAAATTGGGATTTTAACTGGGATTAACGAGCAACACTTGGCCCTGTTTGGTTCTTTGGAGAATACAATTAAGACAAAATACGAACTCATTGATAATTTGCCAGATGATGGATTGGCAATTTTAAATGGCAATAACGATATAATTAGGAGCCATAAACCAAGCTTGGAGAATGTGAGATTTTGTTCTACTAAAGAAAGAATGGATTTGTGGGCTGAAGATATAAAAATAGAGAAAGACCGTATTATCTTTAAGGCTTTCTCAAAAGATGGTGATTCAGCTCTTTTTAACGTGAACTTATTAGGCTCTCAAAGCATTGAGAACATTTTGCTGGCAGCTGCTTGCGCAAAAGAATTGGGGATGAGCCTCGAAGAAATATCAAAAGCCTGTGCCAATATTAAACAGGAAAAGGGAGCCATGAGGCTGGTTACGACGAAAGACGGTTTGAATATTATTGATTCTAGCTATTCTGCCAATCCGGATGGGGTTATTTCCCATTTAGAATATTTGGAAATTTGGAAGGGTAAAAAGATGATTGTGATGCCCAGCTTAATTGAATTGGGCCAAGCATCTTCAAAGATCCATAGAGAAATAGGGCAGAAAATAGGTTTGGTTTGTGAGCTGGCTATAATAACTACAAAAGATAAGTTTAAAGAATTAAAGGAGGGAGCATTAGCCTCTGGGCTATCAGAGGAAAATATTTTGTTTATTGAAGACTCAAAATCCGTTTTCGATAAGATTAGAAGATTTTCTCATAAAGAAGATATAATATTATTAGAAGGTAGGATTCCGTCTGGAATTAAAAAGTTATTATGGAAGTCAGAGAGATAAACAATAAAGAGGTCTGGGAAGATTTTCTTTTAAACTGTAAAGAAAAGACTTTTTTGCAATCTTGGAATTGGGGAGAATTCAATAAGATGATGGATAATAGAATATATAGGCTCGGGGTTTTTCACAATGACAACTTGGCTTCGATAGCCCAAATAATTAAGATTTCTGCCAAAAGAGGCAATTTTTTATTCCTGCCCCATGGACCGGTCTTAAAGCCACAAACGGTGAACTACAAACAACAAGTCTTAGAAACATTGTTGGAAGAAATGAAGGAATTAGCAAAAGAAGAAAACTGTAGTTTCATCAGGATAGGCCCAATTTGGGAAAGAAATGAGGAAAACATTGATATTTTCAAGAAATTAAACTTCAGAGAATCCCCAATCCATATTCATCCGGAATTAACTTGGGAATTAGACATCAGCTCATCAGAAGAAGAACTCTTGGCCCAAATGAGAAAGACAACTCGTTATCTCATAAGGAAAGGTATGAGAAATAGAGAGATTAAAATAATGAAAAGTAAAGATATAATAGATATCGAGATATTTAATAAGCTGTATCAAAAAACAAAAAAACGTAAGCAATTTGTACCATTTCCTTTAAAATATTTAGAGAATGAATTTAGATCTTTTTCTATCGACAATCAAATTCTGATATTTTTAGGAAAATACTTAAATATGGTAGTAGCTTCTGGAGTTTTTATCTTTTGGCAAGATATAGGATTCTATCATCATGGGGCTTCGAGCTTAGAATATCCCAAGATTCCTGCCTCTTATTCTGTATTGTGGGAGGCAATAAAAGAAGCCAAGGATAGGGGATGTCAAAGATTCAATTTTTGGGGTATAGCCCCAACTACAAGCCTTGGCGCTAACAGCGGAGAATCCCAAGCACATCCCTGGGCAGGCTTAAGTTTATTCAAGATGGGTTTTGGGGGAAAAGCTAAGGAATACGTAAAAACCCAAGATCTTGTTCTTTCTAAAAAGTACTGGTCTAATTTTTTAGTTGAAAAATTGAGAAGAATAAAAAGATCTTTATAGTATATTTATGTTCATAAAGTATAGGAAGCCATATCGGATTAAAAAGAAAAAGCCGATATTTTACAATCGGTTTTTTGGAATATTTCTCTTAATCTCTGTTTTTACTGTTCTTATTAGTTATTTCTTGTTTTTTTCTCAGTTCTTCCAGGTTCAAGAAATCATTATCTCTGGCAACGAAAGGATTTCGGAAAAAGAAATTATAGGAATAATTGAAAATGAATTAACGAGAGAAAAACTAGGATTTCTTTCTAGCAAAAACATATTTTTAGTTAACATTGATAAGATAAAAAAAGATATTTCAGATAAATTTCCTAAAATGGCTGAAGTCAATATAACTAGGAGTTTTCCCAACACTCTTGAGTGTATTATTATAGAAAGAATTAAGGTTGTGGTTTTTTGTAAAGACCAAAGATCTGTTGACAGTGAAGGAATTCAGCTAGTTGAAGAGAAGTGTTTCTCTTTGGATCAAGAGGGGATAGCCTTTGAAGAGACAACAGAAAATGGTCTTAATCTGCCTAAAATTAAAAAGCCCAATTCAAACGATAAATTGATATTGGGGATGAATGTATTGAGCAAGGATCTGGTTTCTAAAATATTGGAAATTTCATTAGGGTTGGAAGAGGCAAAGATCTTAAAAAAAGAAGTTCTAATTATTTCAGACGACAGGATAAATATTAAAACTTTAGATAGCTGGGAGATTTATTTTAATCCTCAAAAAGACTTAGACTGGCAATTAACAAAACTAAAAGCAGTTTTAGAAAAATATATTCCTCTTGAAAAAAGGAGGGACCTTGAATATGTTGAGTTAAGGTTTGGCAACCTAGCCCCCTTTAAATACAAGGATGGCAGCTAGTCTATATAGTAAATTAAGATCGATTTTCCAGCTCTAGCAGCAGGCTCATAGCCGTCGAGCCATCTATAATAGTCAACTGACCCGCTAAAGTTATGCACTGGAATGCCCCTTCCTCCTTGAAGTAGGGTAGCTGATACTGCTAGCCATCCCCTTTGAAATCCTTCAAATGGATTCAACCTTTCCCAGTTGTCTCCAAGATAATAGTCTACATTTCCACCTCCAAAATAATCAATCTTTATCTTTTCAATATTATTAACTTCTACCCATTTCTTTAGCCTTTTTAAATCTTGCCCCCAATCATAGTTTGAATCTACAACGTATTTATATCCGTTATCAGTACCTCCGGTTATTTCATTGAAATATGACAGATAATAAGGATAGGAGCTCAGAGAGGAAGAAACATACCAGCCCAAAAGAATTAAGATTAAAGCTCCAGCTCCCTTTTTAAGATTGGGTGTTTTTATTTTTCTGATTCCGTAAGCTAAACCCAATACAACTAAAACATAGGTGAAAGGAAATACCGGCAAAACATGCCTTACCCCAATATTAAGATTACCGGTAATAGATGTTAGCCAATAGATAGCTAAAAAGACTATCATTGAAAATTCAGTAAAGTGATCTAAAATCCATCTCTTAGTGTTTTCTATGATATTGGATAGAAAGTTCTTGGCTGTCGAAAAAACAACCAGCAATCCCGAGATTAAAGTTAAAACGTGGAAAGCCAAAGGAACTTTTAGCAGATATACAGCTGGGAAGTAATACCACCAACCAGCAGCTGATATCATTCCTAGGAAATAAACAGTATTTCCATAAGCTGTTCTTTGAGTAGCCATTAAAAGACCTAAAAGATAATGACCAAGAGATCTTATTACTGGTTTGTCTGCCATCCAAATATCAAGATCTTTTAAAGGACCTAGCGGGGAAGATTCTAGAATAGATGTAGTGTCAGAGAGTTGTCTTTCTGGGGGATAGTTTGAGACATGAAACTGATAGACAGGTAAAATTACAAATATTACCCCAATTAATGCTGCTATAAGAGAAAGGCCAATGTATTTAAAGATGTTTTCCTTTTTTAATAAAACGTAAGTTATGGTTATTATTACAAAAAGAGGGATTAATAGGACTACAGAGAATTTAAGTAGCATTGAGAATCCAAAGACAAGGCCAGCTAAGATTACGTTTTTCATTGATGGGTTTCTCAAAAACTTTAACCAAAAATAAATGCCTAATACAAAACCCAATACAGCTCCAACATCAGTAGTAACTAATCTGCCATGAGCCAAAAAGGTTGGAGAAAAAGCAAAGAGAGTTAAGACCAAAAGCGAGATTTCTTTGCCGAATTCTTTCTTTATCCACCAGAACAAAAACCATCCTAAAAAGATAAGAACAAAAAGCATTGGTAAACGTGCCCAAAACGTCATTTGGTCAGGATTGTTTCCAGAGTAGTATAGGAGGTCTGAACCATAGTCCCATTGTCCATTTATATCCTGGGTCCAGGCTGTAGAATCAGAAGGAAAGTTGAGGTCTAAAAACAAAAGAGGTAAAGCTGCGAAGTCCTTAATTAACGGTGGATGTTCTGGGTTTATTCTAAAATCTCTCTGAGACAGATATGAGTAGCCAGCTGGGATATGAGACTGCTCATCAGTTGTAGTTGAATCTCCTAAGTAGCTGGAAAAACCCAAAACAAACATTATTGAAAGTAGGGCTAGAGCTATAATATTTGTTAATTTTTCTGACATTGTCTAAATTTTATACATTAAAATTCCGTTTTCTCTCTTTGTTTCTCCTTGAGGAAACATAGTCTCAAGTTTCTGGAATAGATCTTTATCGTATTGCAAAGGTATTATTATTGACCCTTTGTTTATTTTAACTTTATCTATATCTCCTGGCAACAAGTAAAGAGAACGGGTTTTTCCATATTCCATATTTTCAATAAACATTATTGTCTGGGCTGGCATAGGAACCCCGTCTGGAAAAGGAACAGGGACTCCTGACCTGTTGACAATGACGACTTTCTGGATATCTTCTGGCAAAGAGTTTAGGTAATTTCCAATTTCTACATGATCTTTTGAAAAAGCATTTTTGGTTTCAGGATGTGTAGACCAAAGGATGAAATATTTATTGAACTGAGAGACTGCTATTAATAACAAGAATATGATAGAGCTAAAAATTAATAGCTTTTTAAATGACTCTGACCAGTTTTCACCAATAGACCTTATCCACTGATATATTTTCCAAGCTCCGAGACCAGCCAAGATATAAACTACAGGTATTGTGCCAATTGCCCTTAAGGCATGGGGGATTGATTCAATGGTTAAAATGCCAGGCAGTAACATCACAAAAAACCAAGCTATTAATAGGGAATAGACTGTAAAGAGTGAATGATCTTTGTTGATTATTGATTTTTTTAATTCTCTTATTGAAGTGATGATTCCGGCTAGGAAAAAAATTCCTATTACCCAAAATAACTGAGGAGAGCCCGCAAAGTTATGACGCCAATTCCAATCTCCAAAAAAATTAAACATTGCAAGGTGCAGAATTGAACTTTTAAGAGATGCCTTTAAAATATTCGGCTGACTGAATATCGATGTTTGGGATGCCCGGCCAAGAAAATCTTGAGGGTTATTTACAAAATAAATTCCAATAGATAAAGAGACTAAGATTATGAATAATATGCTCAAGGCCGAGAATTTAAAGAACTTTTTTTCTAAGTTTTGCTTCCTGTAAATTAACCACCAAAGGAAAAAGATGATAGCTAGTAATATTACTGCTAACCTAAAAGCAATATAGGTGTAAAAGCCCAAACCAAAGAATATTCCTGCAATTACAAAGTTTATTTTCTTCTGAGACCTGAAACCTTTAATTAAGAAATAAGTAGAAAAAACCAAAAGGAAAGGAACTAGAATTCCTCTAAAAACTATACGAGAAAAGTTTATATGCCAGAAAGAAATAGCCAGGAAAAAACTTGAAAGCAGAGCAATGCTTTCAGCTTTGAACTTATCGCTGATTGTCCTAAATAGTTCTTTTGTCAGCAGGTATAAGCCAGAAACAGTCAAAATACCAATGATAGCTGGGACAATCCTCAAAGACCAGATTGAAATGCCGAAAATAGAAAAAGATATACTGATTAGCCATATAAATAATCCTTCTCGACCATTATTTTCTGGATAAAATAGCTTAAAATCTCCCGTTTTCAGGGATGCTAAGGCATCATTTCCGTTAATAGCTTCATCGTGGTAGAGCCCTGGCGGAATAGAATCTAATTGCCATAGTCTGAGAAAAATAGCTATTAATATTATTAGCAAAAAGACTAATTTAGATTTTGTTATAACCATTTCTTTTTACGAAAGTAAACTATCATTGTCATCATTAAAACAGCCATTAAGGATGAAATTACCCAAAAGCCGCTTGAAGAACCTGTTAATGGAAGTGACTTTGGGAAGTTCATACCCCATATAGAAGAAATTAAGGTTAAGGGCAGTAGAATTACCGAAAATATAGTCAGAACCCTCATAATTTCGTTGATTCTTGTAGAAAGTAAGGATTGGTTTGTATTTTCTAGGGCCAAGATGGTTTCTTTATGAGTTTCAAGGCTATTGACGACCTGCTCGTATGTTCCCAAGATATCAGAAAAGTGGGGGAGAAGAGATTTACCGAAAAATTGTAATCCATCTTTGGACAAAGATTCTAGAATCTCTTTTTGGTGTTCAATTATTCTCCAAAAGTTAATAATGTCTATCTTGACTAAGGAGATTTCCAAAACCATTTCTCTCTCCATACCACCAAAGATACCTTTTTGAATATCATCAATTCTTTTATCTATTCTTTTGGATTTATTAAAGCAATTCTTCCAGAAACTGCTCAAGATGTGATAAAGCAGTTGACCGGTTCCTTCTGACATATATAGCTTTCTAGCTTCCTTATGAATCCTGCAGTCATTCGAAAGGACTTTAAGGGGGTTAATAGTCTTATAATGACTAGTGATTAAAACCTTTTTGCCAACAATTATATTCAATTCCCGAGAAGTAGTCTCTCTTTTTTCTTTGATGTGAATGGGGTAATAAATAACCATAAAGAGATAATCTTTATGGAGTTCTACTTTTGGCCTTAAACTTGGATTTAGCAATTCATCTAAAATCAAAGGATGGAATTTAAACCTCTTTTTAAGATATATAATGTCGTTCTGGGTAGGATTTGTAATATCTATCCAGGTGATTTTACTGCTTTTGATAATTCTTCTCATTACATCATATTAATATATTTTCTAAATAATACCAAAATGATATTTTGGCACTCTTGACTTTCGAATGCTAGCTGTCTATCATAGCAATATCATGACAATAACTGATCGCCAGGGGAACATATTAGAAAGGATAATTAAGGAATACATTAATTCTGCTCAACCAGTTGGATCTAAATTAATAGAAGAAAAGTATGACTTTGGAGTTTCCCCTGCTACCATTAGGAGCGAGATGCAGAGAATGACTGATCTCGGCTTACTTTACCAACCCCACACCTCAGCCGGAAGAATACCGACAGATAAAGCTTATAGATTTTTCGTTAATAATTTATTAGAAGAAGAAGTTTCGGAATTTAAAAACATTTTTGAAGTTAAAGAAATCTTTGGTCAAGAAGGAGATATCTTTAAACTCATAACTGATCTTTCAAAATTCTTAGCTATGACATCTTCAAACTTAGCAACCATTCATCTCTTTAAAAAAGATTTTTTTTGGAAAGAAGGTTGGGAGGAGATATTAAAAGAGCCTGAATTCGAAAAAAAAGATTTCGTTTTTAACTTCACTAAGTTGTTAAATAGGTTTGAGAAAGATATTAAGGATTTTGAAATAAATTCAAACATTAAAATTTACATTGGCAATGAGAATCCTTTTTCGAAAATAAAAGATTTTAGCATTATTTCATGCAAATGCTTCTTTCCCGGGAAGGAAGAAGGAATCATTTCTCTAATAGGGCCAAAGAGAATGGCTTATGGAAAAAATATCAGTTTAATTAATTCTATAGTAAAAGTTTTAGAAGATTATTAATAATATGAAAAAGAAAAAAGAATCATTGCCAAAAGAGACGAAAAAAGGATTAAAAGAATGTCAGAAGTTAAAAGATGAATATTTGGCTGGTTGGCAGAGGGAACGAGCAGATTTTTTGAATTATAAAAAAGAAGAATTAGAGAGAGTAGGGGAACTTTTAAAGTATGCTAACATTGGATTAATGTTAAAATTTCTGCCAATTTTAGACAATTTTGAAATATCTGAAAAGAAATTACCTAAAAAGTTAAAAGGAGATAAAAATATAAAAGGTTTGTTACAGATAAAGGCCCAGATTAAAGCTCTTCTAAAATCTCAGGGTATTGAAGAAATAGAATCTTTGGGTAAGAATTTTGATCCAAATCTTCAAGAAATTATTGAAATTGTTAAGTCTCCTAAGGCTGAATCAGGCATGGTGGCTGAAGAAATTCAAAAAGGGTATAAGATTCATGGTAAAGTATTAAGGCCAGCCAAGGTAAAAGTTATTAAATAGTGTTATAAAGGAGGGGATATTAAAGGTAGTTATTCCAAAAGTAAAGTTCAAAAAGGCAAGGAAAAGGTCAATTAAAATAAAGGTTAAAAGAATAAAAGCAATATAATCATTAATTTATAAGAGACCAGCGACAGGAACAGATTTTATTAAAAAATCCTTGTTGCTTGTCTCTTGTTACATTTTAATAAAACTATGGCAAAAGTATTAGGTATCGATTTAGGTACTTCTATATCAAAAATGGCTAGCATCATTCAGGGTGAGCCAAAATGTGTTGAAAATAGAGAAGGTTCAATCCTGACCTCCTCGATTGTAGCTATGGCAAAGAATGGAGAGAGACTAGTTGGTGTATTAGCCAAAAGGCAGGCAATCACAAACCCTAAAGACACAATTCACTCTGTGAAAAGATTTATTGGTAGAAGACACTCTGATCCAGAAGTTAAAAAAGAACTAAAGAGACTACCTTATGAAACTAGAGAAAGAAAAGACGGAGGGGTTGAAGTTAAAATGGGTGATAAGTGGTATAGCCCAATCGAAATTTCTTCAATGATTTTACAGAAGTTAAAGATGGATGCTGAAGAAAAATTAGGTGATAAAGTTGAATCAGCTGTTATTACTTGCCCGGCTAACTTTGATGACTCTCAAAGAAAGGCTACTAAAACAGCTGGAGAAATCGCTGGATTCAAGGTTTTAAGAGTTATTAATGAACCTACAGCTGCTGCTTTAGCTTACGGATTAGGAAAGAAAAAAGCAGAAAAAGTTGTTGTTTATGATTTTGGGGGAGGAACTTTTGATGTTTCGGTTTTGAATGTTTCTCCTGATACTGTTGAGGTGGTGGCTACAGGGGGAGAGCCTCATTTGGGTGGAGATGATTTTGACCAGAATATAATTAAATGGATTGTAGATCAGTTCCGAAAAGAACAGGGGATTGATTTATCAAAAGACCCTTTGGCCTTGCAGAGATTAAAAGAGGCTGCAGAGAATGCCAAAATAGAGTTGTCTTCGGCAATGGAAACAGAAATTAACCTTCCTTTCATATCATCTGACACTTCAGGTCCCAAACACCTACATTATAAATTAACAAGGTCTAAATTTAATGATATGGGCAGGGAATTGATTGAAAGATCAATTGAAAGGGTTGAAAAAACTTTAAAAGAAGCAAAGTTAAACAAAGAAGATATTAACGAAATTATTTTAGTAGGTGGTACTACCCTGGTTCCAGCCGCAAGAGAGGCAGTAAAGGATTTTTTTGACAAAGAAGCT
This sequence comes from Patescibacteria group bacterium, assembly GCA_024239015.1. GTDB lineage: Bacteria > Patescibacteriota > Minisyncoccia > Minisyncoccales > JANBVM01 > JANBVM01. The sequence goes on from JANBVM010000013.1 coordinate 18,510, forward strand.
AATAAATCCATAAATCCAGAAGAAGTTGTGGCAGTGGGTGCTGCAATTCAAGCTGAAATCTTGAGGGCAAAAGAAGAGGGTAGGGCACCAGAAGGTGAAATTAAGAGTGTGTTGTTGTTGGATGTTTTACCTTTATCTTTGGGAATTGAAACTCTAGGTGGAGTAAATACGACAATGATTTCTAAAAACACCACTATACCTACTTCAAAAACCCAAACATTCTCAACTGCGGCTGATAGTCAGACATCGGTTGAAGTAAATGTTTTACAAGGAGAAAGGCCAATGGTTAATGGCAACAGATCATTAGGTAAGTTTATTTTGAGCGGAATTCCGCCCGCCCCAAGAGGAATTCCTCAGCTTGAAGTTATCTTTGACATAGATGCCAATGGTATCTTAACAGCTACCGCCAAAGATAAGGCTACTGGCAAGTCTCAATCAATTAAAATTGAAGGTTCAATCGGTTTATCAAAGGAAGAAATAGAGAAAATGAAAAAAGAAGCTGAATTGCATGCAGAAGAAGACAAAAAAAAGAAGGAATTAATTGAGGTAAAAAACACAGCTGATACCTTGATTTATGCTGCTGAAAAAACCTTGAAAGAACTTGGAGAGAAGATTTCTCCCGATGTAAAAAAAGAAATTGAGGAAAAAATGGAGGGTTTGAAAAAAGTAAAAGAAAGTGATAATATAGAGGACATAAAAAGTAAAACTTCTGATTTATCTCAAGTAGTTCAGAAAATAGGAGCTGAAATGTATCAAAAAGCTGCAGAAAAGAAAGAATCTGAAACTCAGCCAGAGCAAAAGAATAAAGAAGCTGAAGAGGGAGAATATAAAGAAAAGTAAAACAGCAGATAGATTACATGACCAAGGATTACTATAAAATTTTAGGTGTTTCTCGCAACGCCTCCAAGGAAGAAGTAAAAAGGGCTTATTATAAGTTAGCCCACAAACATCATCCAGATAAGGGAGGGGGAGACGAGAAAAAATTCAAAGATATAAACGAAGCCTATCAGGTCCTTTCCGATAATAAAAAAAGATCCCAATACGATAAGTTTGGGAAAGTTTTTGAGGGAGGAGGAGCACCACCAGGGTTTGATTTTCAGTGGAGTTGGGGAAAACCAAATACTGATTTTGATTTTGGCCTTGGAAACTTAGGAGAAGTAGTGGAGGAGATATTTGGTTTTAATTCTCCTCGTAGAAGAAAGGATTTTAAGAGAGGAGAGAGTATTGAGGCGATAATAGAAATTTCATTAGAGGACACCTTAAGGGTAAAAGAAAAAGTTATAGGATTGGAAAAAATGAATTCTTGTCCAAGATGTCAGGGAGTGGGAGCTGAACCCGGGACCAAAGTTAAAGAGTGTTTTTCTTGTCGAGCAACCGGTCAGGTTCAACAGGTTAGAAAAACTTTTTTTGGATCTTTTACTCAATATGTCACTTGTCCTGAATGTAGAGCGGAAGGATATAAGCCAGAAAAACCTTGTAATGTTTGTCGGGGGGAAGGCAGGATTAAGGGACAAGAAAAGCTTACAATTTTTATACCAGCCGGAGTAGACACAGACCAGATAATAAAGCTTGAAGGTAAGGGAGCAGCTGGCAGGAAGGGCGGTAAGCCAGGAGATTTATATATCAGGGTTTTAGTTAAAAAACATTCACTTTTTGAAAGAAAAGGAGACGATTTATATATCTCAATTCCAGTTTCTCTTTCTCAAGCTGCTTTAGGTGATGAGCTAGAAATACCTACCTTGGAAGGAAAGAAAATTTTATTAAAGATTCCTTCTGGTATTGAATCAGGAAAGATTTTGCGGATTTCCAAAAAAGGCATACCTCGCTTTTCAGGTTACGGAAGAGGAAACTTGTATCTTGAATTAGTTGTTAATACTCCTAAGAAACTTACCAAAAGACAAAAAGAATTACTTGAAGAATTGAAAGGAGAGGGGATATAGAACAAGAACGAGGCCCCCATAGCTTAACGGCAAAGCACTGGTCTTTTAAACCATTGATGAAGGTTCGATTCCTTCTGGGGGCACAGAGAGAAAACTAGTTGTAAAACTAGTTTTTTAATTGGTAAAATAAGATAATGAGGAAATTTTTAGTTATTTTAATATTTATAGTTTTAGTTATCAGCTTTGGAATTTACTTTTGGCGAGCAAACAATATGTCTGAGGAGGTCTCAGGTGACAGATTAAAGGATTTGAGTTCTATAATCTTAGAAAATACTAAGTTTAAAGATTTTAATATTAACCGTTTTTATTTCCAGCATCCTAACTGGCAAGAAATAGAAATAGATCCTGAATTGATATGGCCCAAGGAGATAGCTGCAAAACAAGAGATTTTACTTTACTTAACTAATCCTGATGGGGTAAAAATCGTAGCAACAAAGAAAGAGGTAGACCCTGAATATTTTAAAAAACCATATCCATTGATCTTTAGAGAAATCTCTACCAGAGAACTGCAAATACTTGAAGAAGAGGGAAGATTAACTGACTGGTTAATTATAAAAGAGCAATTTTTCGAAAACGGAATTTTAATTGAATCAAAGATGGTTATTTTTGGCACAACCATTGCCTCAATCCAGAAATCAATTATTGTTAATGAAAACAATTCTCGCTTTATTTATTCTGTTGGAATTTCAGGGCGAGATAGAACATTTGAGGATTATAGATCTTTGGCAGAATATATTACGGACTCTATGCGTTATTATTAACTATAAAGATACAAAGATTTTGAAATAAAAAAACGGATCCAATCCGTTTTTATTTTTCATTTTTTTGTTTATCCCAGTATTAGTTTATTTTTTGATTCAACTTTTCGGACGAAGAACTCAATATCTTCTGGCTTGTAAACTCTATAATTATTTATAGGATGGCGGTAAGATTTTAGCTTCCCTAATTTATCCCAATTACGAAGGGTAAGAGTAGTAACTCCTAATATATTTGCTACTTCACCTATTTTGAGATATCTTTTTTGGGGATCCACCTTTATATGACGTATAGGCATATCATTTGTAATCTTTATTAATGTTTATAAACGTATATGACTGTTAAACTTTATAAAAATCATTTAAATAATAACTACTTTTAGTTTAATTTTATTAAACATCCTTGTCAATGTGGAAAACTTATAATGCAAGAACTTATAGAGATTTTTTCCCTCTTGAACCCTAACTCAAACTGGAATTTTTTCCAAACACTTCTTCTGCGATTAAATATTTTAGTCTTCTGTTGAGAGAATCAATAGTTTTTTCAGCATCTGTATAGGCAATCGTACAGTATAGGCAATCGTACAGAGTAATTCTTTTTAAGATAGAGTTTTTGGGACTTCTTACAATTGATCCAGTTTTATGTCTTCTTAGTAAAATGTAATCATTGATTGTTTTTAATCTTCCAGAATCTCTAACTAGATAGTTATTCTTTCTATTTAGTTTTCTTTGGTCCAGCCCAGCACTATAACTTGTCTTGTGAAAGGGAAGAGAGATACCGTTTTTTTTAATCTCCTACTAACGGTCAAGAATTCTTTTTAACTGACTTGTTTTCAAGAGAATTGATAGCTTGCCTCTCTGGATTGAGGTAAAACTTGATCTTTCTAATAGTCTATTTCTTTTGAAATTTTTTTAGTTGTGCCCAAGAGTAAAATTTACTTTGTATTCTTGACATTTATAGAATTTTATTGTCTTTTTATGTCCTCCATTTTCTATAAATTTTATAATAATAAATTCTAAGTTTTTTTTCGATCCTCTATCTCTATGGTTTTGAGTTTTCCACACCTTGACAGAACATTTTTGTGTTAAAATAATCTAATCTCGAAGTTTAATTGTTTTAAAAAATAGTCTCGAGGGTCGATATTTTCAGAAGAAATGTTTCAATGATAGGCATTAGAAGTAAAAAATATCTCACACTTAAAGAAGCAGCTAAAATTTTTGGATATAGTTCTGACTACATCGGTTATTTGATTAGAAAAAGAAAGATTAGAGGAAAAAAAATATATAACAATGCTTTTTGGAAGATAACCAAAAAATCAATAGTAGATTATTGTCAAGGTAGAAAAAGAAAAGTTAAAAATCTCGATACTCGAGATAGGTATATTTCTTTAAAAGAAGCTTCAATAATTTCAGGATATAACTTTGATTATATTGGTTATCTAATAAGGAAAGGAGAAGTTAAGGGAAGGAAGGTATCCAATCAGATTTCTTGGCTGGTTAGAAGAGAAGAAATTAAAAAGTATAAATTATTGAAAGATAAAGAATTATTAAACAAAGATAATAAAAAGAAATCTTTAATTTTTGATATTTCCAATTTAAGATCCAAGACTTTTAATTTTTCTAAACGACTTACTTTTGCAACTTTTATATTTGTAACTTTATATCTCATCTCTGGGATTGCTCCGCTAAACTTTTTACAAGGTGCAATCGGAGCTATTTTCATTGAAGAGCCAAAGACAGTTAATTTTTATTCTACACTTTCTACTAGCAATCCATCTGTAGTTGAGGGAGGATGGCAGAGACCAGAGAATGCTCAAGGATTGCCTGAGGTTGAGTCTGTGGGAGGGATAAATTCTTTTTCCGAATCAAACTCAGCTGTTTATAAAGGCGGATCACTTAGTCTTGTTTTACAAAATTTCGTAACACTGGAACAGAAAACAAGCGCTATAGAGCAAGTGGTTAAAGAAACTATAACTACCACTACAGATGTTACTATTGTTGACGTTGAAGAAGCAACGACTACTGAAATTACTAGCACTGAAACGATAACGCCTGAAGCGACGAGTACCGCAACAACAACCATTAATGCAATAACTAACGAAGAAACTACGACTACCGATACCGGATCTACTACTACCGAAGCAATAACTACTGGGGCCACGAGCACTGAGCCAATGGTTATTCCAACACCAACATCAACTACTACAAAAGAAAAACAATCCACTAGCTCTCAGTCTGAAATTGATGAGGAAATAACAACGATCGAATTTACTACAAGCACGGAGTCCACCACAACTATTTCAGAAAGTACAATCTCATCCTTTGACAAAATAAAAAGATTTTTTGGTAAATCGACAGTTAGAGCCCAACAAGTTCAAGGTTTTGAAAAATTAAATAACCCCCAATTCTTATCTGCTAAAATTAAATTTTCTTTTGCTGTGGGGGAAACCGAGCCAGACATTTCAATAGAGATAATAGACAAGGCGCAGGAGACAAGTGGTCAGCAGCAAGCGACGAGCACTACTACCTCTTCAGAAGAACAAATAGGTTTTTGGAACAGAGTTAAATACTTTTTCGGAAGCTTGCTGACCAAGGTAGCCTCAATGGCTAGGGCTGAGGGGAACACAACAAGCTCTGAGATCCTGCTCGAAACCGAGCCTTTTATTATAGATAAAACCACAACTACCGAGCCAGTATCAACTACAACTGAGACGATAACTAGCGAGACAATAATTACTGGAATAACTTCAACTGAAACCATATCAACAACTACAGTAGCAACGAACGAGTTACCAGAGATGGTATCCTCTACGACTGAGACAACATCCACCGAAGTAACTTCTACCGAATTAATTCTTAGCGATCCAATAACCGAGACGAATACAGCTGAGATAGTGACTACTGAAACCACAACCACTGAAGCTACAACTATTAATACAACGACTAGCGAACCAACTATTGAGACCTTACCAAATATAGATACAAAAATTATAATTTGGTGGTCATTAGATGGACAGAATTGGCAGGAGTTAGACAAGATTTCTTCTTACCCTTCATCAAATGCTTTAAATAATGGCTATTTCGAATACGACGCTTCATTCTTAAAAGATTGGCAAGATATTGAAAATCTAAAAATAAAGTTTGAGGGAGCAATTGGTGGGGAAACAAATATTATAGCTTTCTTAGATGGTGTTTGGGTTGAGGTAAACTACGAAGAACTAGTAATTGAAAAAGAACAACAGAAAAAGATAATAGAATCTATTTCTGAAAAGAATGATTTTAAATCAAACGAAGAACCAGAGTTTCGATTTAGATATAAAAATAATCAAAATATTCTGACTTCAATCGGGGAATTTTTAGACCTCATTGATCCTTGGGAAAACATAAAAGTAACAGCTCAAATTAAATCCAAGAGCGGACAGATTATTGATGCCCCAGTTGATATTATTTTTGAAAATGGTAAAGATTTCTTAATTAGAGTTAAGAATATTTCTAAACCAGGCCTTTATAAAATTATTATACAAATTGAAGATGAAGGAGAAAGAGTAGAATTGGAGCAAGATTTTTATTGGGGTGTTTTATCTATAAATGTAAATAAATCAATTTATCTACCAGACGAAAAATCTTATGTCCAAATGGCGGTTTTGGATAATTTTGGTCATACGATTTGTGATGCTAATTTAGTTTTAGAAATTACAGATCCCAGAGGGAATGTATCAACGCCAACAATTCAAAAAAGCTCAAGTTGTGGCCCGACCACGGTTACAAATATACCAGATTACTATACATATTATGATGTTAATGGTTCAGGCATCTATCAATTAAACCTAACTGCTACAACAAAAGATGGCACTCACTCGATTGTCGACCAATTTGAGGTCAGAAACAAGGTACCTTTTGATGTTGAAAGAATTGGACCGACCAGAATCTATCCACCGGCCACCTATGAGATGAGGATGAGAATAAAAGTGAACCAAGACTTCAGAGGAGAGATTATAGAAAAAACTCCTTTAGGGTTTAGAATTGATAATATAGAGTATAGCGTAAACGGTAACCCTCTAAATTCTGATTTCTATGTTCTAAATTCTTCAGAAGCTCAAGAAATTCATTGGCAAGTTAATCTTAAAAAAGATGATTTCATTGAGCTTCATTATACTTTTGATGCACCAAAAATTAGTCCTTATCTTTATTTGCTGGGACCACTAATTTTTGAAGTAGGAAAAGAAGGAAAGGGAGGGGGAGAAGATCTGTTGGGGAAAGTGAAAGCAACAATCGGAAACTTCATTAGTTCTAAGGAACATTTAATATTTGGTGAAATAAGACAATGGCAGATTGCGGCAGACGCATTGAGTTTTAAAAAGGGTAGCTTCGCTAAGACCTCAGGTGTAGTGCCGGTGAGTCAGTCAATTACCGACGTTGGTTTTGAGCCCAAGGCCGTCATTTTCTTCTGGACACGTCAAACCACTGCAGGTTTTCTTGCAGGTCAATCCATGGGCTACGGGTTTGCTGCAAGCAGTACAGCTGAAAGGGCAGTGGCTATTGCCGAAGACGACGCTGCAAGCAAATCAGTTACCGGCCGTAGGAAATCAGAATCCAAGTCTATTATTTTGCTTTCAAATGGTACGCCGACCCTCGGGGCAGAAGCAGAACTAACCTCCTTTGATAGCGGCGGCTTCACTATTAATTGGACGACCAATGAAGCCCGGGCCGATATTATTCACTATGTTGCTATTGGTGGGGCTGATATTACTAATGCAACAACTAGCACCTTTAACTCAGCTATTGCTACCGGCACTCAAGCAATCGGCAATCTCGGTTTCCAACCAGGTTTTGTCATGTTTCTTCATGGATTTACTGGTTCTAATGATAGCAATATAGCCAACTCGCAGTTAGGCCTAGGCTTTGCAACAAGCTCTACTGCGAGAGGAGCAATTTTAGTTGGTTCAAGGGATAATCAAAACGCCAACTCGACTAAAATATCACAGCAGCGCACTGACAGTGTAATTCTTACAGCGGCGGGTAACTTAAATGGGCAGGATGGAATTGCTGATTTTGTTTCTATGGATACTGGTGGATTTACAATCAATTGGAGTGATGCGCCAGTAGCTTCAGTACCAATCTTTTATTTAGCTTTAGCAGGCGGGAATTATCAGGTCGGCAATTTTACCCAACCCGCAGCTACCGGTAATCAATCGATAGAAGATGTAGGGTTTCAGCCAGACGGAGTAATGCTCTTTAGTCGGAATAAGGCTGCGACCATAACTCTTGATGCCCCAAACACTCTTTCCATTGGTGGAGCAGAATCTTCAACCTCCAGAGGAAGTATTTGGGCCGAAGCTGACGCCGTTGATCCTTCCGATACCAATAGCTTCACGACTACCACCAACGTGATAACTATGGCTAGTTCTCCGAGTACCATTGACGCTCAGGCAGATTTTGTGGCCTTTGATAGTCTGGGTTTTGACATCAACTGGGACGTCGTCAATGAAACTACAGCCAGGGAGATTATCTATTGGGCGATTGGAGGTACATCAGCACCAGCCGTTATTACTGTTTCAGGCACCATCTACACCAATGAAGGAGGATCAGCTTTTAATTGCTCTACCAATAACTTAACAGTTGCCTTGAGAGTTAATGGAGCAGGAACTGATTCAGCAACCTGTACTGTTTCAGGAGGTACCTACAGTATATCTAATGTAACCATCAACGCAGTTGATGATGTAATAACAGTATTCTTAGACGATTCAGTAGCTACCTCAACAGTAGTAACCAAGGCTTCCTCAACTGATGGCAACATTGCAGGTTTAGACCTCTATGAAGATAGAGTTATCATACGTCATGAAGCTACCTCAGGAAATGGTACTACAACTATTGCCAATATGTCTGTCTTTGATGCTAATGATGATGTAGATGTTAGATTTACAGCCACCACCACTAATGGAACAGCAACCACAACTACTATCCTTGCTGGCAACAAACTATATATATGGCCTAACAAAACCTTTAACCCAGGAGGTACAATAACAGTATCGGGTAATGCAGCAGCATCCCCCGATGGAGACTTACATATTGCCAATGGAGCTACCTTGACTGCAGGTGACAACATTACAGTAGCTGGTAACTGGATATCAAGTTCAACTGCTACCTTTACCTCAGGAAGCAACACAGTAACAATGAATGCTACCACTACTGGAAAGAAGATATTCACTCCTTCATCTAATACTGACTTTTTTGACTTAACCTTCAATGGTTCAGGAGGAGGATGGACCTTCCAAGATGCTTCAGCTACTGCTACCAATGACTTTACTATTACCAATGGT
>JANBVM010000014.1:0-13592 GCA_024239015.1 Patescibacteria group bacterium
TTGCAGTGATTACCGGCTTTGGACGGATTAACAACCGCCAGGTTTATGTTTACAGTCAGGACTTTTCAAAAATAGGAGGGTCTTTGGGTGAAATGCATGGCAAAAAGATTGTAAAAGTTATTAATTTAGCCAAAAAAACAGGTTCCCCTATTGTTGGGATTATTGATTCAGGAGGAGCCAGGATTCAAGAAGGTATATCAAGTCTTGATGGCTATGCAGCTATTTTTAGAGAAATGATTAAGGCCTCTGGAGTGGTCCCTCAAATTTCAGTAATAGTGGGGCCCTCTGCAGGGGGTGCTTCTTATGCTCCTGGGTTATCAGATTTCATATTCATGGTCCAAGGAATTTCTCAAATGTATATAACAGGGCCCAAAGTTATTAAGAGAGTAACTGGAGAAGAAATTTCGCTTGAGGATCTGGGCGGAGCCAAAGTTCACAGCCAAGAAAGCGGCTGCGCTCACTTTGTCTTTGATTCTGAGAAAGATTGTTTCTTTGCAGTAAAAAGACTCCTTTCTTACCTGCCTCAAAATAATTTAGAAAATCCATTTACAGAAAAAAGTGTTTTGACTGGATTGTTCGAAAAAGAAGAAAGTTATGAATTGTTGGAAATAGTACCAGAAGAAGAGGAAAAGAGCTATGAAATGAAAGAAGTAATTTCAGAAATTTTTGACAAAAATTCTTTTTTCGAGAGCCAGAAAGAATATGCAGCAAATTCAATAGTAGGATTTGCCAGATTGGACGGGAATGTAGTCGGAATTGTAGCCAATCAAACAAAGTTTATGGCAGGCACCCTGGACATAGATTCTTCAGACAAAATTGCTCGTTTTGTCAGGTTTTGTGATGCTTTTAATATCCCTTTGATTAACTTAGTTGATACTCCGGGCTATCTTCCGGGCACTGACCAAGAAAGAAGGGGCATTATCCGCCATGGAGCCAAGATTCTTTATGCCTTTGCTGAAGCCACAGTTCCCAAAATCAGTCTAATATTAAGGAAAGCATTTGGAGGAGCCTACATTGCTCTATCTTCTCGTCAACTTGGATATGATAAGGTTATTGCTTGGCCTTCAGCCCAGATTGCAATAATGGGGCCAGAGCAAGCAGTAAGCATCATCTACAGAAGAGAGCTTTCAGAGGCTAATGATAGAAAAAAGTTGGAAAAAGAGAAGATTAAAGAACTAAGGGAGTTTTTCCTAAATCCATATCAAGCTTTGAAGTTTGGGCAGATTGATATGATAATTCATCCAAAAGATACAAGAAGTACTTTAATTAAGTGCTTGCAGTCGCTTTTGAATAAAAGAGAAGCGAAAGTGGCTAGAAAGCATGGGAATATACCGTTGTAAAAACATAAATAGTATTGACAGAAAAATAAACTCTGATAAAATGAAAATAGTCCGTTGAGAAACACGGACATTTTTTAAAACTATGGATATAAAAAATTTCACATCAGCTATTGCCCAGATTGCTGAAGAAAAAGGCATATCTTCAGAAAAAGTTATGGAATCTATCGAACAGGCCTTAGCTGCAGCTTACAAAAAAGATTACGGGCAAAAAGGCCAGGTAATTCGTGCCGAGCTCAGTCCAGAAACAGGGAGTGTTAAGTTTTGGCAGGTAAAGTTAGTTGTTAACGAGAAAATGATTTACTCTGAAAAAGAGTTAGAGAAATTAAAAGAAGAGAAAGAAGAATATGAAGAGTCCTCTTTTAGTGGAGTTATAGAGGGTAAAGAAAAAGTTCGTTTTAATCCAGAAAAACATATAATGATAGATGAAGCTAAAAAAATGAAGCTAAAAATTAAAACTGGAGAAGAGCTGGTTGTCCCGCTTAAGGCCCGGGAGGACTATGGCCGGATAGCTGCTCAAACTGCAAAACAAGTCATTATGCAGCGGATTAGAGAAGCAGAAAAAGAAAGCATTTTTGAAGAATACAAGTCAAAAGAGGAACAAATTATTTCTGGCATAGTCCAAAGAATAGAAGGAAAAAACGTTTTCATGGACATTGGTAAAACCTTGGGAGTATTAACAAGAGAGGAACAAGTCCCCGGAGAATTCTACCGTCCTGGCCAAAGGCTAAAAGTGTATATTCTAAAAGTTGAAGAAACACCAAAAGGACCAATGATCTTTCTCTCAAGGGCCTATCCAAAATTAGTTTCTAGGCTTTTTGAATTAGAAGTACCAGAAATTTCTGCTGGTTCAGTAGCTATAAAATCAATCGCCAGAGAACCAGGTTCTAGAACAAAAATTGCCGTATCATCTTCTGAAGAAGGTATTGATCCAATTGGGGCTGCAGTCGGTCAAAGAGGAACCAGGGTTCAGGTAGTCATCAATGAATTGGGGGGTGAAAAAATTGATATTATTGAACATTCAGAAGATCCGAAAATATACATTACAAATGCTTTAAGTCCAGCCAAGGTAGAAGAGGTAAAGATTATGCCAAAGAATAAAGCTTTGGCCATGGTCCCTGAAGACCAACTATCTTTAGCTATTGGAAAAAATGGTCAAAATGTAAGGTTGGCAGCAAAATTAACTGGATGGAAAATAGACGTCAGGGGTTCTGGGCCTGAAGAAGAAATGGAAGAAGAAACAAAGCCAGAAGAAAAAACAAAAAAAGAAAAAGTAAAGAAAGCAACAAAGAAGGTAACAAAGAAAAAGGTAAAAAAGGGTAAAGCAAAGACAAAGAAAAAAGAAACTAAGAAATAAAGCTTTTGTTAATCTTTAGGTTTTGTTAAAATAAATCATGAATTTAATTCCCATAGTCATTGAAAAAACAAAATACGGAGAAAAATCATATGATATTTATTCAAGGCTTTTAAAAGACAGGATTGTTTTCTTAGGAGGTCCTATTATTGACCCAGTAGCCAACTCTATTATTGCCCAAATGCTTTTTTTAGCATCGCAAGACTCTAAAAAAGATATCCAGCTTTACATTAACTCTCCAGGCGGAATACTTACTTCAGCTTTAGCTATTTATGACACCATGCAATACGTAAAGTGTCCTATTTCTACGGTTTGCATTGGTTCTGCAGCTTCCGGGGCAGCAGTTCTGTTAGCAGCTGGAAGTAAAGGAAAGAGGTTTTCCTTGCCTAATGCTCAAATCCTACTCCATCAGGTAGCAGTAAGCGGGTTGGGCGGACAGGCAGTTGAGGTTGAAATAGCTGCTCGTCAAATTGTTAAATTAAAAGAAAAAGTAAACAAGATTTTGGCAAAGCATACTGGACAGCCAATAGAAAAAATTGGCAAAGACACTGACCGTGATTTTTATCTCTCAGCTGAGGAATCTAAAGAATATGGCCTTATTGATCAAGTAGTAAAAAGTAAAAAGTAAAAATCATAATGAGAAAATTCCGGACTTCAAAAAGATTCTGGTTGATACTCATAGCCCTTATTGCAATAGGGGTTTTTGTTTATTTTGTGCTCTTGGATAATATCCCAGAGGAAACAGTAGAAGAAGAATTACCAGAAGAAGTCAGAAAAGATAAAATTCCTCCTTCAACAGCTATTCTGTCTCCAGAAGATAAATCTTGGTGGAATAGTGATTTTGAAATTACAATTAATGATTCTGATATTGGAGCAGGGTTGATAGATTTTTTTCCAGGAGAAAAAGGTTGCCAGTACCTTATTGTAGATTTAGGAACAGATCGGGTCAGGGGTGGATTTAGAAAATGTGATCCAGTAAAGATAAATGTGCCAGTGGGACCTGATAAAACATGTTCTTCTTCCTACTCAAAAGACAACATTTCTCTTGGAAAATGTAAGGTTTCGACTAAAGCTTTTGATAAAGCCAATAATAATTCTGGCTGGAAAAGTAAGGTTTTCAATATTGACTTGATAAAGCCTCAAGTTAAAGAGATAGTTATTAACCAAGGCTTGGAAATTAATCAAGAACATCTCTTTGAATCCACCGCATCTGATAATAGTAAAGTTACTGGCTGCTGGTTTTATGTTAATGGGAAACTTATTGATACCCCTGTTTTGATCTCACCTATTCCTTGTGAAAACGAAAATCAATGCGATATTTCACTTAAATATAGCTTTGAAAAAGAAGGGGATTTCTCAGTTAGGTTCGGATGTAGTGATATTGCTGGAAACGTAGGTTTTGGAGAAGCAGTTAATGTAAAGATTACCACTAATCATCCTCCTCTGATTTCTTTTTGTAGAGCCAATCCAACCCAAGGAACTAATCAAACTGATTTTCGGTTCGAAGTCCAAGCTTCGGATCCAGACGAAGATATACTTTCTTACCTTTGGGATTTTGGAGACAGTAAAACGTCTTCAGAACAAAACCCTATTCATTCTTACGATGAATCAAAGATTTTTAGGCCAAAAGTTCTTGTTTCTGACAACAGAGGAGAAGAAAGTGAATGTTCTACGGCTTGGGTAACTGTTAGTCAAAATCAATAAATGTTAAAATAAACATAATGAAGAAATATCTTTTAAAAATACTCTCAGTAATTTCATTCCTTATCCTAATCTTTTCTTTTAATAATTTTTCTTTAGCAAGCCCTCTAATTCTGATGCACAATGAAGATGGAACAGGTAATGTTCCGGTTGATGATTATTTCCGATGGGAAGAGATAGGTGAAGCAGAAAAATATATCTTGGATATTGATCAATTTACTCAATCAGAGGATAATATTCCGACTTCTGTATGCGTAGACGGTTCCTGTTACTTTGCTTTCTTAGATCTAACAGTCGGTAATATGGATTATTTGAGCTCTTATAGTTGGAAAATTACTGCTTACAACGAAGCCGGAGACAACATTGATACTTCTTCAGTTTATACGTTTACTACTGAACAAGCGCCTCCTCCTCCTTCAGAAGAAAATGGAGATGGAAGCGGTGGAGGTAGCGGCCCAGTAGGGCTTGGTAATCCTTTAAAAGCTAAAACCCTCGAAGAGGCAGTAGATGCCTTAATGAATCTACTCTTTGTTGTGGGCCTTCTAATAGCTCCTATCTTAATAATTTATGCTGCCCTTATATTAATGTTTAAGCATGGTGATGCTATGGCAACAAATAGAGCTAAAGCAATAATTCTCTGGACTTTGATTGCTTTGTCTATAATTTTGTTAGCCAAGGGACTGCCTTCAATAATAAGAGGTGCTTTGGGCGGTTAGTCCAATAAAAGGAACATAATTTATACTTTCAGCCTCAAAAATTTGGGGCTGATTTTTGACTAATCCTAAAAACCCTGTTAAGATTAACCGTTGATAATGAAAATAATAACAATCACTTATAATCTTAACAAATCCATGGACATTATTCGTGGTTCAATGAAATATGACTCAATTAAATCTATTACTTTTAGGGATATTTTCCCTTTCAATAGGATCTATTTTAGGTTACTATGCTCGTCAATCAATCGCCAAAAGAGATTGGAAGACGATAGAGGCTAGAATCCAAAAGAGGATCAGGAAAGCAGCTGAAGAACGTGACAAAATTTTAACCCAGGCAAAAGATAAAGCTTCTCAAATTCTTGGAGAGACAGAAAAGAGTGAAAGAGATAGGAGAAAAACCCTATTCAGCACGGAACAGATGCTGCTGAAAAGGGAGGATATCATTAACAAAAAAATCTCTGATTTTGATACAAACCAAAAAGAATTTCAGGAAAAAGTTGAAAAATTAAAGCAAATCAAAGAAAGCTTAAAAGAGTTAAGAGGTAAAGCCATTGAGGGACTAGAAAAAATATCTGGATTAAACAAAAAAGAAGCGAAAGATGAGTTGTTTAAGAATCTAGAAAAAGAATACAAAATAGATATTTTAGAAAGAATAAACAAGTTAGAAAAAGAAGGGCATGAGAGATTCGAAAAGAGAGCAAAAGATCTTTTAGTTACTGCTATTCAAAAATATGCCCTGTCTCAGGCTCAGGAAATAACTACAACTACAGTTCCTCTGCCCAATGAAGAGATAAAAGGAAGGATAATCGGCAAAGAAGGAAGAAATATCAGGGCTCTTGAAGGTTTGACTGGAGTGGAATTGATAGTTGATGAAACACCAGAAACTGTGGTTATCTCAGGATTTGATCCGATAAGAAGACACGTAGCTAAAATTGCTCTAGAAAAGCTAATTCTAGATGGAAGGATACAGCCAGCTCGCATCGAAGAGAAGGTAAAAGAGGCCCGAGCAGAAATAGCTTCTCAGGTGCAAAAAGCAGGCGAAACCGCTACTTATGAGCTGGGCATCATTGGTTTGGATCCAAAGCTCGTCCAGCTGATCGGCAGATTGAAATTCAGGACAAGTTACGCCCAGAATGTATTGCTTCACTCAATCGAGGTAGCTTATCTGGCTTCATTCTTGGCTGAAGAAATAGGAGCTAATCCTTTGGTTGCTAAAATGGGCGGCCTATTCCACGATATTGGAAAGGCAGTTGATCATCAGATTGAAGGTTCTCATGTCAATATCGGAATAAAAATCTTGGAGAAATTCGGGATAGAAAAAGAAGTGATTGATGCAATGAAGTCTCACCACGAAGAGTATCCGTATGAAAGCATTGAAGCCATTATCGTTCAAGTGGCTGATCAAATTTCAGGTGCCAGACCAGGGGCAAGAAAAGATACTCTGGAAAACTATATTAAAAGATTATCTGATTTAGAGGGTATAGCCACTTCTTTTCCCGGGGTTGAGAAAGCTTGGGCTTTACAGGCTGGTAGAGAAATTAGAGTTTTTGTAAGGCCACAACTAATTGACGATACTGAAGCTAAAAAGTTGGCTCGAGAAATTGCTAAAAAAATCCAAGAG
Organism: Patescibacteria group bacterium; assembly: GCA_024239015.1. GTDB lineage: Bacteria > Patescibacteriota > Minisyncoccia > Minisyncoccales > JANBVM01 > JANBVM01. Next base: position 6,730 of record JANBVM010000014.1, read on the forward strand.
GAATTAAGATATCCTGGAGAAATTAAAGTGACGCTAATTAGGGAAACAAAAATAATTGACTACGCAAAGTAAAAATTAAACAATATTGGATTCGAAAACGGCACAGGTAGCGCCGTTTTTGTTTTAGGAGCGGGCGATGGGAATCGAACCCACATCGCAGCCTTGGAAGGGCTGAATAATAGCCGTTATACAACGCCCGCAATATAGTCGGGGTACCCAGATTTGAACTGGGACTAAATCCTCCCAAAGGACTCGTGCTACCGTTACACCATACCCCGGAATTTAACAAGACAGTAGAAGAATCTGAGGTAAATTTATCACTTTATTTCCTAGGGGTCAATCCGTGTGTTATACTTTAGAAATGAACCCACAGGGAGGCATGCTTTCTCAATTAAATATCTTTGCCCGTTCTAAGAAGTATAATATTGCTCTCTGGCAATACCCTGAATTCCTTTTTTTAATGATGGGGATAATCATAATTAGCTCTGCTTTAATTACTTATGCTATTGGAAACCGCTACATACAAGAACCTTTAGTGGTAGCTCTATTTATCCTCCTGCTGGTTACTATATTGTTCATTATCTCAGTAATTATTACGCGCAGCTTTGAAAGATTGGCTGAGGCTAATCGAATGAAATCAGAGTTCATTAGCGTGGTTTCGCACCAATTAAGGTCTCCTCTCTCTAATTTGAGGTGGATAATTGAATTATTAATGTCTGGGAAATTAGGTAAAATAGAAGAAAAGCAGACAGAATATTTTAAAATATTAAAAGAAAACAACGCCAGAATGCAAGAGTTAATTTCTGACCTATTGATAATCTCTAGACTTGAAAGCGCCAAATTGCCCCTTAGGAAGAAGCTTTTTTCTATCAAGGAGTTAACTGAAGAGTTAGTTTCTGGATATATGCCCTTTGCCAAGGCTTCTAACGTAGAAATAAACTTAGATGCAGAAGAGAAATTGCTTGAAGTTTTTTCCGATCCCTCCCAGATTAGGTTAGTAATAGAGAATCTTTTAGATAACGCAATTAGATATTCAAGAGATAAGGGAAAAATTGAAATAAGAATTTCAAATAAAAATAAAGATGTCTTGCTGTCTATCAAAGATAATGGTGTCGGCATACCGCAAGGAGATCAAAAATATATATTCCAAAAATTCTTCCGATCAGAGAATGTGATGCGTTATCAAACTCAAGGTTCTGGTTTAGGGCTCTATATTTCAAAAGCCATTATCGGAGGGGCTAAAGGGAAAATAGGATTTAAATCTGAAGAAAATAAAGGGTCGACGTTCTGGTTCACAATACCAATTAAATAGCTTAATTTATGAAAAAAATACTCTTTATTGAAGACGAATCTGCCCTTCAAAAAACCTTTAGCGATGTTTTAAAGGGTAATGGTTATGAAGTAATCTCAGCTATTGATGGAGAAATTGGCTTGGAGTTGGCTAAAAATAAAAAGCCTGATTTAATCTTGCTTGACCTTGTCCTCCCTAAAATTCATGGTTTTGAAGTTTTAAAAAAGCTAAAAGAGCATGAAGAAACAAAAGATATTCCGGTTATTGTTTTAACTAATTTAGAGGGTGTAGTAGATGTAGACAAAGCAATTGAGCTGGGAGCTACAAGCTATTTGGTAAAAGCCCAATATAGCTTAGAAGAAATAATAGAAAAAATTAAAAAAGCCCTTGGAGAATAGAAACGAATCTAGACTAATATCAAAGCGAATCAGTGTAAGATTTTCGCGTCTATAATTATGAGAGTAGAACCCCAACAACTAAAGGCCTTTTTGCTCGATGCTGGATTAGTTACTGAAAAACAATTCAGCGAGACCCAAAAAAAAGCTAAAGAACAAAAGAAAAAAGTTAGTGATGTTTTGGTTGCAGAAGGTTTAATAAAACAAGAAGAGTTAATTAAACTGGAGGCATATATCTTAGGCATCCCTTTTGTTAATTTAGAAAAAGAATCTGTTTCTCCAAAGGTTTTAAAAACAATTCCAGAACCAATAGCCCGTTCCCACAACATCGTAGCTTTCAGGAAATCAGGAAATAATTTGGAGGTAGCCATGCTTGATCCAGAAGATTTAAGGACAATTGAGTTCATTAAAAAAACTACTAATTTGAAAATTCTGCCTAGGCTAACTACTCCGTCCTCAGTTAAAAATGTTTTGCGTCAATACCAAAAAACCTTAGAGGCTGAATTTGGAGAAATAATTAAAAAAGAAGCAGGAGAAATAAAGCCAATAAAGGATAAGGAGGAAGAGGTTGAAGAAAAAGCTGATCTCAAAAAAATAGCAGAAGAGTTGCCAATTATCAGAATTGTTGACACTCTTTTAAAACACGCTGTGCTGCAGAGAGCCTCTGATATTCACGTGGAGCCAACTGAAAAAGAGGTTTTAGTAAGATATAGGATTGATGGAATCTTAAGAGAGGCAATGACCTTGCCCAAAATAACTACTTCTGGGATTGTGGCCAGAATAAAGGTTCTTTCTAATTTAAAATTAGACGAGCATCGTCTTCCCCAAGACGGACGATTTAAGATAGAGGCTGAAGACTACAAGTATTCAATTCGAGTATCAATCTTGCCGGTTTTTGATGGGGAAAAAGTTGTTATGCGTCTTTTATCAGAAACATCAAAAGCCTTTACTTTAGAGCAATTGGGGCTGATCGGAGAATCTTTAGAAATAGTCCAAGATAATTTGAGAAAACCTGTCGGCATGATTCTGGTTACCGGTCCCACTGGTTCTGGAAAAACTACCACATTGTATTCAATGATGGAAATTTTAAATGATCCTGGAATTAACATTTCTACGGTTGAGGACCCGATTGAGTACCGAATGCCAAGAATTAACCAAAGCCAGGTCAAGCCAAAAATTGGACTTACTTTTGCTTCTGGCCTTAGATCCTTATTAAGGCAGGACCCAGACATTATTATGGTCGGGGAAATAAGAGACAATGAAACTGCGGGTTTAGCTATCAACGCTTCTTTAACTGGTCATTTAGTTTTATCAACACTACACACCAACTATGCAGCAGGATCAATACCAAGATTAATTGATATGAAGGTGGAACCCTTTTTAATCTCTTCGACGTTAAACTGTATTTTGGCCCAAAGATTGGTTAGAAGATTGTGTAAAGAATCAGAAAAATATACTCTTTCTGAATCAGAATTAAAAGAGATAGCAAAATTCTGTGACTTAGAAAAGGTATTGGATATTTTAAAAAAAGAAAAGGTTGTAACAAAGAGAGCAACTCTAAAAAATGTTCCTTTCTACCGACCCAAAGTCTCTAAAGAATGTCCAGACGGCTATAAGGGGCGAATTGGGATTTTTGAAGTTCTATCGGTTACTGAGACAATAAAGGATATGATTATAAAACAAGCGACATCAGATCAAATCCACCAACAGGCAAGAAAGGAAGGAATGAAAACCATGATTGAAGATGGATTTACTAAGGCCGCTCAAGGAATTACCTCGGTTGAAGAAGTTTTAAGGGTAATAGCAGAGTAAACTCTCTAAAATTTAAATATTAAATGCCAAAATATTTATATACTGCCAAATCACTAAAGGGTGAAGAAAAATCAGGAGCTTTAGAGGCAAAAGATATTCACCAACTATCTCGGGATTTACGTAGGCAGGGTTTTATTTTGATTAAAGCCAAACCAGAAACTGAATCAAAAGAAAAAAAACTTGAGATTTCATTTTCTTTTGGAAGAGTTTCTTTAACTGAAAAAATGTTTTTTGTCAGAAACCTTAAAGTAATGATAGCTTCAGGAATTTCGCTACCCAGAGCCATCGGTAACTTGGCTGAACAGATAAAAAATAACAAATTTAAAACAGCTTTGTTTAGCGTTCAAGGCCAGATTGCAAAGGGAAAAAGTCTTTCTGAAGCCATAGCTCTTTATCCCAGCATTTTTCCTAACCTTTTCCAAAGCATGGTAAAGGTCGGAGAAGAATCAGGAACTTTAGAGAAGGTATTAGAAACACTAGTCCTGCAAATGGAAAAAGAGCATTCTTTAAAATCCGAAATAAAGGGGGCCATGATCTATCCTATAGTAATTATTTCTGCCATGGTTGGAGTTGGAGTTTTAATGCTAGTCACGGTTATTCCTAATTTGGCCAAAACCTTTGAAGATTTAAACATTGATCTTCCGGCCACTACTCAATTAATAATTACTATTGGTGTTTTTTTAAGCCAAAATTGGTATTTTTTGATCATTGCCATTCTTTTATTGATTATTGGCTTTTTCAGAGCTAGTAAGATAAAAGAGTTTAAAAAAATAATAGATAAGATATTTTTAAAAATCCCTATCATTTCCCCAATCGTTAGAAGTACAAATTCAGCTTATACTTTAAGGAATTTGAGTTCTTTGATTGCAGCCGGCACCCCCCTTCCTAGAGCTTTGGAGGTTACCTCTGAGACCTTGGATAACTTTTATTTCAAAACAGCTATTTTTGATTCAGCTGAAAAAGTTAGGAGAGGAGAAAAGCTATCAACCGTCTTATCTTCATATAAAAATGTCTATCCCAAAATTGTAATCCAAATGATCGCAGTGGGAGAAGAAACTGGTGAGACATCAAGCATTTTAGAAAACCTGGCTGATTTTTTTGAAGAAGAGGTTTCAAACACTACCAAAAACCTAGCTTCGGTAATCGAGCCTCTTTTAATGCTGATTATTGGAGCTGTGGTAGGATTTTTTGCAGTCTCCATGATCCAGCCGATGTACTCAATATTGGGGGAGATTTAAACATAAGTTTATAAATGAAAAAAGTTTTAGGTTTCACCTTAATTGAATTATTGGTAATTATCAGTATTCTAATTGTTTTAACAGCTTTGAGTATTCCGGCTTTTCGTCTTTTTTATAAAGAGTCAGGTTTAATAAATAGTGCTGAAAAAACTGTTAAAATCCTGGTCCTGGCCCAAAATAGAACTTTGGCTTCAGAGGGGGACAGCCAATGGGGAGTTTATTTCTCAACCTCTAGCAGCCCCCATCAATACACTCTGTTCAAAGGAACAGATTATGCTAATAGAGATACTTCCTTTGACGAAGTCTACAAGATTTCAGAAAGAACTGAAATTTACCAAATCAATCTAGCTGGTGGAAAAACAGAAGTGGTTTTTGACAGAATAACGGGCGCTACCAGTCAGTCGGGCACCATATCTTTGAGATTAAAAGATGATATCTTAAAACAAAAACAAATAACCATAGAGCAGTCTGGACAAACAACATCAGCACCAAAAGCTACCCCTACAGATGACGACAGAATAAAGGATTCTCGCCATGTTCACTTTGACTACACTCGTCAAATTACAACCTCAACTGAGAGTATAAAATTAATTTTTACTTATAATAATTCTACTGCCACCCAGAATATTATAATTGCTGATAATCTTAAAAGTGGACAGATTTATTGGGAAGATGAAGTAGATGCTGGCGGAGAAACTCAAAAGCTAATAGTCAAAACTCATATATTAAATAATCCTTATACCCAATTTTCTATACACCGCGATAAAAGATACAATACAAGGGCCTTAAAAGTCGAAATCAGTGGAGATACAAGCGGTAATATGATTAGCTATGACGATAATGGTCAAACTCAAAATGGCACTTCAATTTATGTTTCAGATCCGGAATGGCAATAAGGCTGAGAGGGGAGCTTTAATAGTTGAGATATTGGTGGTAGTCGCAATTATTACTATTACCCTAACTGGTCTTTTGGGACTGATTTCTTTTTCCTTGGGAACATCGACGTTAATAAGGCAAAATAATCAAGCTGATGATATTGCCCAAGGAATTGTGGAGCAAGTTCGAAATTTCCGTGATGGAACCAGTTGGGAAATAGATGGTTTAGGGACACTAACTACAGGCATTGACTATTATCTTCAAGAATCAGGCTCTCCCCAAAAGTGGCAATTAATTGAAGGGACTAAAACGGTAAACGGCTTTAACACAAAAGTCACTTTGGGAGACGTAATGAGAGACAGCAATGATGATATTGTTAGCTCGGGTGGAAGTATTGACTCTGATACAAAAAAAGTGACGGTTGATGTCTCTTGGGAAGAAAAAAATAGAAGCCACCAGATAGAATTAATTACCTATTTAACCAATTGGAGGCAATGAAAAAAACTAATGATGGTTTTACATTAGCGGAAATTTTAGTATATGTTGCCACTTTATCATTGATTCTTTTGGCCGTTTCTTCCTTTTTTCTTTGGGCAAACCGTTCAAATACCAAAGTCAAGGTAACACATAAAACTACATACAATGCCAGGAGAGCTATTGAAATAATGAGTTATGAAATAAGAGAAGCTGAAGGTATTTATACCCCAACCTCTGTTTTTGCCAGTAGTACTGGCCAACTTTCTTTGGAAACAACAAAATACCTGCCAACGGGAGAAAATACGACCTATATTGATTTTTATATCTGCCAGGATAACCTTTGTTTGAAAAAAGAAGGACAAGACCCAATTAGTTTGACTTCTGATAAGGTGAAAATAGATAGTTTAGAATTTAATCAAATTGCCACCACTTCGACCGTTCCTTCGATTAGAATAAATTTAAAAGTTGATTATGTGGCTCCGGGCTTAAGGCCGGAATATCAGGCCTCTGTCGATCTGACTTCTACGGTTTCTTTAAGATCATATTGAAATGTTAAAAATGATAAAAAACAATCAAAAAGGCTTTGCTGCATTTTACCTAACTATTTTAATCTTGGCGGTAATATTTATCCTTGCCATAGGCGCCTATATTCTAACTTATAGCGAACAGAAAATTTCTATAAACGTTATCAAATCAAGTCAGGCTTACTATGCGGCTGAAGCCGGAGTAGAAGATGCCTTGCTAAGATTGGTAACGGGAATGAATTGGTCAAGA
>JANBVM010000014.1:13602-26896 GCA_024239015.1 Patescibacteria group bacterium
ATTTCTACGCAAGAAGCTTCTTTTTTTTATGGAGCCCAGGTAGGCGACGGGGGCATAACCCTGGAAAACGGCAGTGAAGTATTGGGGAACGTCTTTTCTAATGGAAGTGCAGTTGGAGAAGGATCTATCACCGATACTGTTATTGTCGCTCAAAACGGAAACCAAATTGAAGGGCTGTCGATAGGTCAAGATGCCCACGTCTATAACTGTAAAGATTCAACAATAACCGGCACGCTGACATACGTATCTGGTGGAACTATAGACAATTGTGAAGCTGGGCAAATAGTAGATGGCGGGTCAGAAGAAATTCAGCCAAGAGATTTCCCAATTACTCAGAGCATGATTGACCAATGGAAAAATGATGCAGAATCAGGCGGCATTATTAGCGGAGATTTAACGATTGATGAAGATACGACCCTAGGACCAGTAAAGATTGAAGGTAATCTATTTATAAAAAATGCCAATCTAACGATGATGGGCACGATTTGGGCAACTGGCACTTTTGATACCGGCACTAATGTTGAAATCAGATTAGATGATAATAGTTACGGGGATTTAAGTGGCGTCTTAGTGGTAGATGGAAACATTAAGATCCGTAATAACGCCATCTTGGAAGGAACAAGTTCTCCCACTAGCTACCTTTTAATTATCTCTAACAGTTCCTCGCTTTCAGAACTGAGCTCTGCCATAGATTTGAAAAATAATGTTCTTGGGTCTATTCTTTTTGCTCCAAATGGATTAATGGTGGTCCATAACAATGTCGAACTAACAGAGGCAACAGCTTATCAGGTTCTTTTGAAACAAAATGCTACCATTACTTATGAAATAGGCTTGGGAAGTCTAGAATTTACTTCAGGTCCAAGTGGTTCCTGGGAAGTGGCCAGCTGGAAAGAGGTGGAGTAGAAGCAGAATTAACATGTATAATAAACAATATGCTAGAACTATTTAAATTAAAGCCAGAATCTTTTAGTTTGGATATCTCTGATTTGTCTTTGAAGATTATAAATCTCAAAAAAGGAAGACGAGGATTAAGCCTGGCTTCATTTGGAGAACAAGATATTGCGCCAGGGATAATTAGAGGGGGGGAGATTATAAAAGAAAATGATTTAGCTGAAATTATTAAAGTAGTTGTTGAAAAAGTTAAGGGAGAGAAATTAAAAACCAGATATGTAGTGGCTTCGCTCCCAGAAGAAAAGGCATTTTTTCAGGTGATTCAGATGCCAAAAATACAAAAAGAGGATTTGAAATCAGCTGTTATTTACGAGGCTGAAAATTATATACCACTGCCAATTGAAAATGTTTACCTAGATTTTCAAATCATCAAACCCATTCAAGACGGCTTGGATCATTTTGATATTTTAATTTCGGCCATGCCAAAACTAACAGTTGACAGTTATGTCTCTTCCCTGAAGCTGGCTGGTTTGGAGCCTTTGGTCCTGGAAGTCGAATCTTTAGCTATAATCCGGGCTTTAATAAAGGGCGGGATCACAACGCATCCTACTTTATTAATTGATTTTGGAGCTACTAGAACTAGTTTTATCATTTTTTCCGGTCGCTCTCTAAGATTCACCTCTTCTATCTCTGTTTCTTCAAGCAATTTTACCGAGATCATATCTAAAAGCTTGGGTATAAGTTTAACTAAAGCCGAAGAACTGAAGATAAGGCACGGTTTAGAAGAGAAAATAAAGATAAAAAAAGAAGGGCCAAGTAAAAAGGAAAAGGAAAGAGGTAAGGTTTTTGAAGCTCTTATTCCGGTTTTAGTTGATTTGACACAACAAATTAAGAAACACCTGTATTATTACCAAACCCATGACTCCCATGAACATTTATCATCTGTAAAAAAAATTGAAACCAGTTCCCTTACAAAACAAACTAATATTAAAGGTGTCTCAAAGATATTGCTTTGCGGAGGAGGATCAAATTTGAAGGGGCTGCCAGAGTTTCTATCGTTAGAGTTAAAGATCCCAGTTGAACTAGCTGATCCTTGGGTAAATGTTTTAGCAAAAGATCCAGGCATACTAGAAGTCCCCTCCAGAGAATCTCTGGGATACACTACAGCTATTGGTTTAGCATTAAGAGAAAATACAAAATGATTAATTTACTATCTAAAAGTCAAAGGGAAGAATTGCAAAGCCAAGAGAATCTAAGGATGGTATTGATTTTGGGAGTCCTATTTTTGTCTTTTATTTTGTCTTTGGGTCTGATCTTGCTCTTGGTGAAAAACTATTTCTTGTTGACTTTGGAATCAAAAAGAATACTTTTTAGAGAAAGAGAAAAAATAGTTTCTTTAAATAAAGACTTAGAAAAAGAAATTAGTCAGTATAATGTTTTGCTATCTGACATAAATTCTTCTTATCAAGAACAATATGATTTGACTCAAGCCCTCGAAAGAGCCTACCAAACACTACCTGATGGGACTTATTTAACTAATTTCAATTTTATTATTATTGAAAAAAAAGTGTCTCAGGGAACAAAAAAAACAGCTAAAATATCGATGTCTGGTGTCTGTCCAACTAGAGAGTTATTGCTTTCATTTAAAGAGAGTCTTGAGTCTGAAAAAAGTTTCTCTGGTGTCTATTTCTCACCAAACAGCTGGATAGAACCCATAGGGCCTAAATTTAACGTTACTTTTGAATTAAATTAATATTCTAGAGATGGCTATAAAAAACAAAATTGTTCTATCTTTAATAATAGTTTTTTTGCTGGGTTTTTCCTTATTAGTCTTTTTAGTTTACCCTACTTATATCGATATTAAGGATAGCCCCCAAGAGCTAACTGAGCAGGAAAAAAAGTTAGCATTTCTAGAAGAGAAAATTAGAAACATAGAAGAATTTAAAAAGAACTATCAGGAAATAAAACAAAACGTAGAGAAGGCAAAGATTTTGTTTGCTAACCCAGAAGCTCCAGTAAATTTTATCGGTTTCTTGGAAGAGACAGCTCAAGACTCAAATATATTTATAGAAATTTCCCCCTCTATTCCCAAGGTAGAAGGTGAAGATCCTTGGAACTCTATTAGGTTTAAAATAGCGGTTGCGGGTTCCTTCCCTAGCTTTCTGAAATTCCTTGAGAAAATAGAGTCAAGCCCCTATTTAGTTAAGATTGATAATTTAAATATTATGAGACTAGCAGAAAGGGAAATATTGTCGAAAAAATTCCAAAGATTTTCTGTCGGAGATATTAGGGGTGATGTCTTCTTGAAGGTCTACGCTAGTTCGCCCTAATCCAAAAGGTTAGAATTTTCAACCAGTATTATGCCAAAATTAAAAACAATCAAGATTAAAGATATTAAGGGTTTTTTAAAAAAATTGCCACTGATTTTAGCTGAAAAGACCTTTTTTGCTTTTTTGGGATTATTTGTTTTATCTTTAATATTCGGCGGGATAATATACTATAGATACACGAGTTTAACGAGAAAAATAGAGCCAGGGACCATTGAAGAACAGTTTAAGTTTAAGTCAGAAACCTATGATCTAATTTTAGAGACTTGGAAAGAAAGAGAAGAAAAGTTTAGAAAAACAGACCAAAGAATATATCCTGATTTATTTGTTAGGTAGCACAATCATTAAAGAGTCAAGAAAGTACCCGTATCTTATATAGAATACGGCTTTTTATTTTATAAAAATCAAACAGGTATGATATAATAAAATTAAACTATAAGCTTAGTTTACTTTTATGAAACTAAAAGAAAAGATCAGGGCTACAGAACTAAGAAGAATGGGAAGAAGCTACGGCGAGATTTTAAAGAAAATTAAAGTCTCAAAGGGGACCTTAAGTGTTTGGTTGAGAGATATCAAATTAACTCCAGAACAAAAAGAGAGGCTTTATAAGACTTTGATACTGAAGGGAGCTTATAGGGGAGCGAAGATTCAACAAAAGAAGAGGATAAGAAAGACCAGACAGATAATTGCTGAAGCAAAAAAAGAGGTAAAGAGTGTTGGTAAAAACGCTTTATTTTTATCTGGCTTGATGCTATATTGGGCGGAGGGAGATAAGTCGGAGAGAGGATATGGTGTAAAATTTAGTAATTCAGATCCAGCAATGATTAAGCTTATGATGAGGTGGTTCAGAAAGATTTGTCGGATTCCTGAGAAAAAATTTAGAATTGCCCTTCACATTCACGAACTTCATTATAGAAAAGATATAGAAAATTACTGGTCAAAAATTACTAAAATTCCTTTAACTCAATTCCATAAAACTTTCATTAAACCTACTTCGTTAAAACATAGAAAAAATCCTTTATATAATGGAACCTGTGCGATAAGAATTAGCGATATCGATCTACTCAGAAAAATCAAGGGGTGGAAAATGGGATTTCTTGGAAAAATAAATATAAAAGTAACGTAAAACCATAAGCCCTCGTAGCTTAACTGGATAAAGCAATTCCCTTCTAAGGAAGAGAGTGGAGGTTCGAGTCCTCCCGAGGGCACCAAGGGTCTTGCCTTAGGGCAAGCACCTTTCATAAAGACTTTCTGTAATCAAAATACGGTATGATATCCTGCAAAGAACGTTAGGAAACAGTAGCTATGTACAATAAAAAAAATCATAATGAAACAATAAATGGAATAGCCCACAAGATAAGAAGGCATGTTAAATCTGGAAGCAATAAAAAGTTACGGTTTAAACACGGACGCACCCACTCTACAAGCTCAACAAGAAATCAAGAAGACGAAAATTATCACTTTATAGATTTTAGCTCTTTAAATCATTTCATTGAAATTAATAAATCCGAAGGATGGCTATCGGTAGAACCCAACGTCCCGATGGATAAACTAGCTAAAGAAACCCTGAAACATGGATTTCTGCCACCAGTTGTGATGGAGTTCCCAGGAATAACGGTTGGAGGAGGCATACAGGGTGCTGCACTGGAAAGTTCTTCGTATAAATGGGGACAGTTCAACGATATAGCTCTTGAATATGAAATTATTACAGGTGCTGGAGAAGTTATTACTGCTACGCCACAGAATAACAATGATATATTTTACGGTCTCTCGGGCTCCTATGGAAGTTTAGGCCTGCTAACTCTTGCTAAAATAAGAGTTATCCCAGTTAAAAAATACGTTCGCCTCACTTATTTTCGAACCGAGGGAAAAGAAAATGTTTTAGAACGTATAAGGCAAGAAATAGGAAATCAGGCTAATGATTTTGTTGAAGGAATTATATTTGATGCTCAAAACTCTGTAATCATCACTGGTGAATTCTCTGATGAGAAAAGTCTGCCTATTCAAACTTTTTCAAAAGCAACTGATCCTTGGTTTTGGAGACATGCTCAAAAAATCACTGAAAAGCAGGATAAATATCAAGAGCTGGTACCAATCTATGATTATTTGTTCCGGTATGATCGAGGATCGTTCTGGATGGGTGAATATACATTTCCGAGGCTACATCTTCCCCACAATAAGATAACCCAGTTTTTGCTAAATCCTTTCATGAATACACGAAGGTTGTACGATGCCTTGCATGCTCTTAAAGTTTCCAAAAGTTATTTTATACAAGATGTCTATTTTCCTTTTGACAAAGCTATTGATTGTTTGGAGTATAACGAGGAGAAGTTAGATATATATCCCCTCTGGCTATGTCCAGTAAAACCAACTACAACTTCTCAAAAACTATCTCCCCATTTCAACAAGGCTTCAGTAATCCTTGATATCGGTATTTGGGGACAGCCTAAAAATATACAGGAAAACTATTTTGAAATTAATAAAGATTTTGAAAAATTTGTTACAGAGAAAAATGCTCGAAAGATGTTTTACGCAGAGACATTTTATACAGAAGAAGAGTTTTGGGGTATTTACAATAAAGACTGGTATACTGAGCTGCGCAATAAATATCATGCTGACAAAATCTTTTCTAATGTCTGGCAAAACATACACGTAACTCAGAAATTGAAGTAGTTTGAGCTAAATGATATAAAAGCAATAAATATGAGAACAATTAACAAGAAAGTCTTTTGCTTTCTTTTTTGATTAAAATAAAGGTGCTATAATCAATCAAAACCATGCTAACACCAGAAGAAAAGGAAAAAATTATTAAAAAATATAAGACAAACGAGACTGACACTGGATCTACCGAGATTCAGATAGCTTTATTAAGTGAAGAAATAAAAGGGCTTTTGTCACACCTCAAAGAACATCCAAAAGACGTCCACTCAAAGAGGGGTTTGTTGAAGATGGTCTCAAAGAGGAGGAAATTATTAAAATATTTAAAGAAAGAGAGTGTCAGAAGACATAATTCTATTGTTAAAAAAGTCGGTCTAAAGAAGAAGTAGTATGGTTATAAAACATATTGGCCAAAGGGTAGCTGTCCTAATTGATGTCCAAAACCTTTATTATTCAGCTAGAAATTTGTACCAGTCTCGGGTAAATTTCGGAGAGGTTTTAAATAGTGCTGTTAGTGGAAGGAATCTGATTAGGGCTTTTGCTTATGTGGACAGGACTAAGGGCGGTGAGGAAAAAGCATTTTTTGGGGCTTTAACAAAATTAGGTATTGAAACCAAAGTCAGGGATTTACAAGAGTTTTATGGCGGCATGAAAAAAGCTGACTGGGATGTAGGAATCACGGTTGACGCCATTAGGATATCGCCTAGCGTAGACACAATAGTTTTGGCCTCTGGAGATGGTGATTTCCTGCAGTTGCTTGAGTATTTAAAGAATCAAGGAAAAAGAGTAGAAGTTGTTGCTTTTGGCAGAACAGCTTCTTTAAAATTAAAAAAAGTTGCTGATGAGTTTATTGATATTCAAAAAGATACAAAAAAATATCTATTTAAAAAATAATCACTAATAAGGAAATATTCGTGTTAAAAGATAATTATTAATGACTAAAAAATTCAAACTAGAAATCGGTAAAAGAGATCTGGTTGCTGAAGTTAAAAACTTGGCAGACCAGAGCAATGGTTCTATTTTCGTTCAATATGGCGATACTTTGGTTTTGGCTACGGTAGTGATGTCGGGTTATCAAAAAAAGGCTTTCAATTTTTTCCCCTTAACGGTCAACTATGAAGAGAGGTTTTATGCTGCCGGCAAGATCAAGGGAGCGAGATACATTAGAAGAGAAACTAGGCCTTCAGATGAGGCTATCGGTAACGCCAGATTAATTGATCGGGTCATCCGTCCTCTTTTCCCAGAGAATCTGAATAGAGAAGTTCAGGTGGTGGTGACTGTCCTTTCTTGGGACGGCCAAAATGAACCTGATGTTGTGGGCCTATTTGCCTCCTCTTTAGCTCTCTCAATTTCTGATGTGCCTTGGAATGGACCCACAGCCGCAGTCAGGGTAGGCAGAATTGACAATAAGTTTGTCCTAAATCCAACTTATGAAGAAATAGAAAAGAGCGACATAGATATTGTCTTTGCTGGTGTTAAAAAGCAAGATGGTGTTTTGATTAATATGATTGAAGGAGGGTTTAATGAAGTGGATGAAGAATCAGTTTTAAAAGCTTATGAGTTCTCAAAGGTCCATCTAGAAAAGTTAATTGATTTTGAACAGGAAATCTCTAAGGAGATTGGTAAGGAAAAGGTTGATCCTGTAATCCCGGAGGTAGATCCTGAGTTAGATAAAGAAATTAAAGAATTTTTGGGAAACAAATTAGAAAAAGCCTTCTTTCAGAAGGGAAAAAGTAAAAATGATTTAAATCAGTTAAGAGACGAGCTAATGGTTTTCGTTCAGGAAAAATATCCTGAAAAGATAGGCTATGCCGACAAGTTTTTCGAAGGGGAGACTAAAAGATTAATGCACAAGAATATTCTGGAAAAAGAGAGAAGGTCAGACGGCAGGAAGCTAAATGAAATAAGGAATATTGATTCTCAAGTAGGAATTTTACCAAGGACTCATGGTTCGGGTGTATTCATCCGCGGCCAAACTAAATCACTCTCGATTCTAACCTTGGGAGCACCAGGAGATGTTCAGTTGGTGGAAGGAATGGAAATCGTGGGCAAGAAGCGTTTCATGCACCACTATAATTTTCCTCCCTACTCAGTGGGAGAAGTAAGGCCGCTGAGGGCACCCAACAGGAGAGAGATTGGCCACGGCCTGCTGGCTGAAAAGGCTCTCTTGCCTCTCATACCTTCTCCTGAAGAATTCCCTTATACGATAAGAATTGTTTCTGAAATTTTATCCTCTAATGGCTCAAGCAGCATGGCAGCTGTTTCCAGCTCCTGTTTGGCTCTAATGGACGCTGGAGTACCAATAAAAAGCCCTGTGACCGGAATAGCTCTGGGTCTAATAATGAAAAAAGGGGCAAATCTTTCCACTGCATCATCTAGTAAGGGAGACTATAAGATTCTGACTGATATTCAGGGGCCAGAAGACCACCATGGTGAAATGGATTTTAAGGTAGCTGGTACTAAGAAAGGAATAACAGTGATCCAGATGGATATTAAAATTGATGGAATCTCGGAAAGGATTCTTAAAGAATCTCTGGAGGAAGCAAAAAGGGCTAGACTGCAAATTCTAGAAAAAATATCAGAGACCTTAAAAGAACCCAGACCAAATTTGTCTCCTTTCGCTCCTAGGATTTTAACCGTCCAGATTAATCCAGATAAGATAAGAAAAGTAATTGGGCCTGGAGGAAAAACAATCAATGAGATTACTGAAGAAACTGGAGCATCTATTGATATTGAAGACACTGGAAGAATCTTTATTACTGCTGAAAAAGAGGAGGGTGCCAAGAAGGCCATGGATTGGGTGAAAAGTCTCACCAGAGAGGTAAAAAGAGGGGAAGTTTTTCAGGGAAAGGTTACTAGGATTTTAGATTTTGGTGCTTTTGTTGAAATTTTGCCAGGACAAGAAGGCTTGTTACACATTTCCAAGTTATCAAAAGAAAGGGTAAGAAGCGTTAAAGATGTTCTTAGCATAGGAGATAGTGTCTTGGTCATAGTAATTGGTATTGATGAACAAGGAAGAATAGACCTAGCTTTAGATAAATACAAAAAGGAGCATGTCGGAAGAAGGTAGGGGCCCAAAAGAAAACGGAAAAGAAAGCCTAGAACCTCTCAGAGAAGAATTAAAGAAAATAGTCCCAGAAGAAAAGAAGCCTAAAGAAACCAAAGATGAAAAGTTAGAACTCTTAAAAAGAGAAGAAATAAGGACAATGGAAAAAGATATCAGGAAGCTCAGAGAGAGTGAGGCTGATAAAGAAAGAGAGAAAATTACAGATTTGGAGTCTAAAAAGAAAGGGGTAGAAATCAAGCCTGAGCCTGGTCTTCTGCTGGAAGAGACCCTTATTCCCAAGCCACCCAAGAAACCTCCTCCTATAAGAAAGGTGCTAGTCAGGGTAGGTTTTTTGTTATTTTTTATCCTTATTACTTCCTTTTCTTATTGGTTCTTTAGTTTTGAAAGATTAACTTTTAAGGATATTTTGCCTCTTAGAGAGGAAATCCCTATTCAAAAAGAACAGGTCAAAGAATCTGAAATTGTTATTCCTCCTTCCATAATTTCGGTCAAAGAAACAAAGATATTTGAAATCTCAGAAAATATAGAGATTATAGAGATATTAGGCCAGTTAACTAAAGAGGAATTAACACAGGACGACTTTACTAGAATTGTAATTAAAAATAAAAAAGAAAACCGTCTCACAACTTTGGAGGAATTGGCTCAAGTTTTTCAGATTGACGTACCCGAAGGTTTTTTTCAAACAATAAACATAGATGATTTTACCTCTTTAATTTACTCTCAAGAACAAGGCAAAAGGGGAGCAATTATTGTAAAAATAGAGCAAAAAGAAGAGCTTGAAGAATTATTGAAAGGTTGGGAAGCGAAAATAACTCAAGAGGGGGTCTTTGTTTCCGGGGAAGAGATTCCGGCTTTCGTATCTTTTTTCAAGGATTTTGCTTTTGACCAAAACCCTTTTCGCTACTTAACCATTTCTTTGGAGGACTTGGGAATTTGTTATGCTTTGTTTGGTGATTATCTTGTCTTAACCAGTTCTTTTGCCAGCATGGAAAAAGCCCTTGAAGAGCTAACTTTAAAGTCTGATTTATCTCGTGAAATTGGGCAATTGTTTATCGTAGGCATCAACGGGACAACAACAACCCCTCAAACAGAAGACTTTTTCAAGAAATATAGACCAGGAGGAGTTTTATTACTTTCTAAAAACATTGAAGATAGAGAACAGTTGAAAACCTTTACCCAAGAACTCCAAGAGCTCTCCCAAAAAGAATCGGGTTTTCCCCTATTTATCGCTCTTGAGCAAGAAGGAGGACCTGTTTCCAGGGTTCCATTTCTAGAGGAAAAAACTCCCCAATCAGAGATAAAAGACACCAATGAAGCTTATAACATTGGCTTAAAAAGAGGGGGGGAGATTAAAGAGTTGGGAGTAAATCTTAATTTAGCTCCTCTTTTGGATAATATGATCACCAGTGACTTTCATTTTAATCGCTCTTTTCAAAAGTCGGTTGAAATGATAGGAGAGCTGGCTAAGTCTCTTGTTTTGGGTCAGAAAGATGCTGGGGTATTGACTACTATTAAACACTTTCCGGGATATGTTGGTGTTGATTTTAACCCAGAAGATAAATTAGCTACAATCAAATTGCCTGAAACGTCTCAGTTTGAAAAAGCAATGGAAGCCAACCCTGAAATAGTAATGGTTTCAAACGCGATATTTCAAGAAATTGATCCTACCTTACCCTTTATATTCTCTACTAGCTCAATTCAATTTTTAAAAGATAGCTTAGGAGTAGATGTTCTAATTATGTCTGATGATCTAGCTCAAGATTCTCTGCTAAAGAATTATTCTTTAAAAGAAATAGTAACCAAACCAATTGAAGTTGGGGTAGATATCTTGATTTTCTCTGGATGGCGACTCCCCGTTGAACAAGGGCTGGATGCATTTCTTGAAGCCGTAAAAAACAAAGAGGTTTCTGAAACAAGAATTAATGAATCATTCTTAAAAATCATTCAGCTAAAAGAAGCGTTATTAAAATAAATCAACACATGAACAAAGAAACTATTAAAGAATTAAAGGAGAAATTAGAAAAAGAAAGGGTGACAATTCGAAAACAGCTTGAAGGTTTTGCAAAAAAAGATAAAAAGTTAGAGGGTGATTGGGATACTATTTTCCCTCACTGGAATTCAGATTCTGGGGGTTCTTCTTTAGAAAGAGCAGCTGACGAGGTAGAAGAATACAGCAAGCTATTGTCTTTAGAACACATTTTGGAGCTCCGTCTTAAAAATATTAATTTAGCTTTGGGTAAAATCAAAAAAAATGGGAAGTATGGAATTTGCGAAAAGTGCGGTAAAGAGATTTCTATAAAGCGGTTAAAAGTATTTCCTGAAGCAAGATTTTGCTTGAAGTGTTAGGGTTAAACATTTTAAAAAAAAGATAAAAAAATAACGTCAGAACTACATCTGGCGTTTTTATTTTTCACAAAAAATATTTCAAGATTCTGAAGATTTATTCATAAAATTATATAGAAGAGATACGGGTTAAAAAATGGTGGTTTGTGGCTTGTATATTAAATTATCTAGCAAAAATGTTTGTTGCGCCCCTAACTCCAAAGTGTAAGTGACAAGCAGTAGATCTTCCAGCTCCTGGAGTCCCAGGCTGTCCGCCCATTAAAGCAATACCTTGTCCCTGATAAACGTAATCACCTGGCTTAACAAAACTAGTAGCAAGGTGTCCGTACATCGTTACTACACCGTTTGGATGCAAAATCGTTATATGGTTTCCAGCGCCGCCATAGGCCCATCGGGAGGTGGAATTAGTAAGCTTTACCTTCAATACCTGGCCCCCGGCAGCAGCATAAATTGAATCTCCACATCTGGTATGACTAAGGTCAACAGCGTTGTACCAATGAAGTCCCTGGGTAATTCTACAAGGTTGGGAAATAGGACAGATGAAATAGCTTTTACCAATAGGAATCCAAGTAGAAGCATATTGTCGGGTAGGAAGAGATATTTTACCGCCAGGAACAACTATAATGTCACCAATAAAGATATCTGCTTCTCCAGAGAGTATATTAAAAGAAATTATATCGTCTGTCTTGGCCTTGTATTTTTCAGCAATACTGCCCACAGTATCTCCAGCCTTAACGTGATGGATAACACCTGAAACTGGAGGAATGACTAGCTTCTGGCCAGGATTAATCACAGTCTTGTTCAAATTATTAGACCAGAGTATGCTGTTTACAGAAACATCAAAATCAGTCGCAATTGACCAAAGGCTGTCTCCTGGCTCAACCAGATATTCAACAATCAATCTTCTGGTATCTCCAAAGTTATAGCCTTCAACTAAAGCTCCTAAAACCTGTGGCGTTATCGTGTAGGGAGGGAGACTGGCTCTAAAACTATTTTCTTGAACGAGAATAAACTCAGGCAATTCTGGCCTGGGTTTTTGACTGGGATCAGCAAATGCTCTCTGAGAATAAATAGCTTCTGGTAAAACTGAGACCTGGAGAGAGGTGTTTTTTACTTCTTTGGAGGCAAAAATTGAGACGAAAACAATTAAAATAAGCCCTGCGAAAAGTGGCTTTAAAACTTTTGTCGATTTAAAAAAAGAGTCTAACATTGTATATAGTTATCCTTCTTATTGTTAATTTTCCAATATTGGATGATTATGTCAAGCTGACTTATGGCCTCACTGAGGTCTGTTTTTTATGTTAAAATGGAGGAATGAATCTCAAAGATGTGAAGAATCTGTGTAAAAAATATGGCATCCGTCCTTTAAAAAGATTAGGACAAAATTTTTTAATTGATGAAATGGCTCTTGAGGGGATAATTAAGGCATCTAATCTTTCAAAAAGCGATATTGTCCTGGAGATTGGGCCAGGCCTCGGAAATTTAACCTTAGAGTTGGCAAAGAATGTAAAAAAAGTCGTTGCAATAGAAAAAGACAAAGAAATGATTAAAATCCTAAAAGAGGTATTAGGAGATTCTAATATTAAAAATGTTGAAATCATCCAGAAAGATGTTTTGAAGTTTGATCCTCAATACAAAATATTAAGTGCTAAATACAAATTGGTAGCTAACTTGCCCTACTATATTACCTCTCCCGTTATTAGAAAATTCTTGGAATTAAAAAAACCTCCCAGATTAATGGTCTTGACGCTACAAAAAGAAGTGGCTCAGAGGATATGCTCAAAACCGCCGAAAATGAGCATCTTATCTGTTTCGGTCCAGTTCTATGCCCAACCAGAAATTATTTCTTTTATTTCCAAAGAGTCTTTTTGGCCACAACCAAAAGTAGATTCAGCTATTATCAAAATAGTCCCACATAAGATTAAAGTTCCTTGGTCTCCTGAGATTCGTGATCAATTCTTTAGAATCGTAAAAGCTGGTTTTTCTCAACCGAGAAAACAATTGGTTA
>JANBVM010000015.1 GCA_024239015.1 Patescibacteria group bacterium
TAGGGGCGTTTTAATCAGCCAAGAGGGGTATTTATTTATAATGGCCAACAGTACGAAATTCCTTTAAGATATATATATTACAGAGGACAAATTTTTGATTTTGGTAGTGGTATAGAAGCAACAATTAGGATAACCCCTATGATAACCCAGGCCCAAGGAGGAGTACAGATGGAAGAATTTGGGAGTGCAATTTACTTATCTCCGAAAACAATGGATAGTCTATTTGCTCAACTATATTTAATGAATGATGCTTTTGAAAGATATGAAACTGTAAAGTTAGCGCATTCTGAATCAGACCCTGTCATTGCAAGTTTAAGGGCCCAGGGTGTGGATGTGGAGGATATTGCATATTTCCAAGGATTTAGAGGGCCTATAAAAATATGGGAAGTAGATTATCCTTCAAATATAATCGCGCGCGAAGAATTTATTAGGGCAAGCGGGGATTATGCTGAGTTTGATGGGTTAGAATTTACAAGATAGATTATAAAACAGACATTCATAATGTTTTTAAATTGTTTTGCTTCTAAAAAATAATGAAAAAAGACAGAGTCAAATCTAAGAAAAAATCCACGATTGCTATTGTTATCGGAACAAAAGCCGAACTTATCAAGTGTATGCCTCTAATGTTAGAATTATCTAAGCAAAAAAAAGAATATTGGTTCATCCATACAGGTCAGCATCCTCTTGGGAAGGCGTGTGAAGAGTTCGGGATTAAAAAACCAGACTTTATTCTAAGTAAAGAACCTGAGATTAGTACAAAGTTCTGGTCTAGGGTAAACAAAACTTCCTCCCTTTGGTTCATCCAGATGATTCTGAAAATAAGGAAATTACTGAAAAAGTTGAAACCAAATTATGTAATCTATCATGGAGATACAATGAGTACTGCCGCGGCATCCATGGCATCTGGTAAACTTCTAAATAGAAAAAAAACATGGAAAAACGTTCATTTAGAAGCTGGATTAAGGAGTGGCTCTATGTTTGAACCATTTCCTGAGGAAATTTCTAGGAGGATAAGTGATGGATTTTCAGATATTCTCCTGGCTGTTTCTGACCTGACAGAGGATAACCTAAGAAAGGATAGTAGATTGGCCTCAAAAGAGATAAAAAAATTAGGGAATACGATAGTAGATTCGGCAGCCATAACACACGACAAGGCAAAAAAAATATATAAAAAACTACCCTATGAATACGCCCTCATAAACTTACATAGACACGAAAATCTGAAAAATAAAAAAAGATTAGGGGACTCTATAAAAATTTTGGAAAATATAAAAATTAGGGCTATATGGCCACTCCACGATAACACAGAGTATCACTTAAAAAAATACGGTTTGTTGAAAAAGTTGAAAAAGTTGAAAAACATAAAAATAACCCCTCTGACTAATTATTTTGAATTCATATTTCTTCTTGCCAATTGCAAATACCTAATTACAGATGGTGGAAGTATCCAGGAAGAGAGCCTTATCTTTAATAAGCCGTGTATTTTGATTAGAAGGAAAACAGAAAGACAAGAGGGATTATCGACAGGAATCAATTTTTTAACAGGATTAAATATTAATTATGCTAAAAATATCATAAAAAAGATAGAAAACAACGAGATAAATGTAAAAAAATTTAAGAATCCCTATGGGGAAAGGGGTGTAACTAAAAACATATTAAAAAATTTAAGATAAAATGGGAGAAACTATAGAAAAAATAAGCTGGATTCCTTATAATCTCAGAACCAAACTCTCTTTAAAAAAATATAATCCCCTCATTCTAAATTTAAGGAAACTAGGTATAAAGAAAATTTTCAAATTCCACATATTAGAAGATGATATGGGACTTTCAACCCAGTTAAACAGTTTTGGATTTAGAGAACCTCTTAACTTAAAATATTCTCACGATTTTATTGAAAAAAAAGATAGGGTTTTAGACCTTGGTGCAAATGTTGGACTTTTCTCTTTACTTTCCCATAATGCCAAAGAAATCGTGGCTGTAGAGCCTATTAAAGAGTGCATTCCCATTCTTAAAAAAAATCTAAGAGAAAATGGTTTATTGGAGAAATCAAGAATAATAAATATGGCTGTTGGAAAAAAAGGCAAGTTAAGATTGAAAAAAGATGATAAGGTGAACCTATCAAGAGTTGTTAAAGAAAAAGGAGCCGGCGTGGTAGAAGTTAAAAGCGAACCATTAAGCTATTTTATAAAAAAATACAAATCCAATGTTCTGAGGATAGATGTAGAAGGTTATGAGTATGAGATACTTTATAAAAAAATTCCTAAGAATATAGATAAAATTGCTATGGAGTTTCATACGGCTCTTCTTGGAAAAAAGAAAGTTTTTGAACTCATGAGCTATTTTGAAAAAGAGGGGTTCATGGTTAAATATTTCCTAGAAGACCTACCCATAAGATTGTATCCTTTCTATTCTTCATTAAAATTTACCTCATTATTAAATAAATTCACATATGTAATAAAGAACCAAAAACCTTTAAAATGTCTAATGGCAATTCATAAAGGAAGGAGTGTAAAATATTTATTTTTGGAGAGGATAAAAACAAAATGAAAATAGTTCTGATATGTAAAAGATTAATAAAAGGAAAGTTGGGGGGGGTAGAAAGAGTAGTTATGGAACTGGCCAAGGAATTTAAAAGACAGGGTCATGAAATAATTATTTTATCTAGAAAAGAAAATAAAAAAGAATTAAGTGAAGAAAAAATTGAGGGGATATTAATAAAAAGGATAACAACAATTAATATTTCTGGTTTTAGAACAATCAGCTCATTTTTCAAGATGGTAAAACTCATCAGGAATACTCCTGCAGAGATTTATAATTCTCATGATTGGTCGCCAACACTCGTCTTCCTAATAAAAAAATTCAAAAGTCCTTATGTAATGACTTCTCACGGTTTTTATGCAGATTATGATAACCCTAATAAAATAATAGAATTCATGGAAAAATTTGTTCTTTCTCGGGCGGAAAAGCCAATAATTTGTGTACAAAAAAGATCTTCAACAGATTATTTAAAAAAATTTAAGTTTGTTTTCATTCCTAATGGAGTAGATGCAGATGATTTTAAAGTATCTAAAAAAATAGGAAAATATGCTCTATTCGTAGGAAGTCTAGATTCAAGGAAAAATATTGTTCGTGTTTGTCAAGCTTTTGACCATATAAGAAAAAAAGGAGTAAAAATTCCATTAAAGGTTGTTGGAGAAGGTCCTTTTGGGGAAAAATTGGAAAAGAGATACCCTTTCATAGATTTTTTGGGACATAAAGATGGAAAAGAACTTATTAAATTATATCAGAATTGCAAATTTTTTGTTCTTCCTTCTAATGCAGAGGGTTTTGGAGTGGTCTGGATAGAAGCAATGGCGTGTGGTAAACCCATAATTGCCTCTAATGTTGGGGAAGGACCAGAACTGATAAAGAACAAAAATTTTGGCCGGATTGTCGAAGAGACACATTCCACAAAAAACATCATCAAGCAGATTATGTCTTTGAATAGTCAAATAGAAAAGGAGGGGGTTAAAAATAAAGAGATAAGAGATTTTGTTAAAAAAAATTACTCGTGGAATGTTATCGTAAAAAAATATATAGATATCTTTAAGAAGAGGATAAAAAGAAAATGAAACTTGCAATAATTTTAGGAACAAGGCCAGAAATCATAAAGATGGGTCCTGTGATTAGAGAATGCCAAAAAAGGGGGGTGGATTATTTCATTCTTCATTCAGGCCAACATTACTCTGAAAATATGGACAAGGTGTTTTTTGAAGAAATGGAACTTCCTCCCCCGAAATATAACCTTGGTGTAGGTATACATCCTTACAGAAAGCAAATAGGAAGGATGATAAAAGAAATATGTGATATCTTAATTAAAGAAAGGGTAGATATTGTGATTGTGGAAGGGGATACTAACACTGTTCTGGCAGGAGCATTGGCAGCTAATAAAATAGGAGTTAAATTGGCACATCACGAATCCGGCCTTAGAAGTCATGATCTAAGAATGTTAGAGGAAATTAATAGGATAACGACAGATCATATTTCAGATTATTTGTTTGCCCCTACAAAAGATGCTTTAAAGAATTTGCATGAGGAGGGTCTTCCTGGGTATAAAATTTTTCATTCAGGGAACACCATTGTTGATGCAATACACCAAAATTTAGAAATCGCCAATAAAAAAGTAAATGTCTTAAAAGATTTTAACCTAGAAGAGAAAAATTTTATCTTAGTCACAGCCCATAGAGCAGAGAATGTTGATGATCCTAAAACCCTAAAAGAAATTGTTGAAGGCCTCTCTTTGGTTCAAGGATATTTTGGAATTCCTATGATATACCCGATACATCCAAGAACGAGAAAAAGAATGAATGAATTTGGGATTAGTTTTCCTGAAAATATAAATTTTGTAGAGCCTATGGGCTTTCTGGAATTTTTACAGTTAGAATCAAATGCAAAACTTATACTGACTGATTCTGGAGGGGTTCAAGAAGAAGCATGTACTTTGAAAGTTCCTTGTGTTACAATGAGAGAATCGACGGAAAGACCCGAAACAGTAAAACAAGGGGTTAACATAGTTTCTGGAACAGATTCTCATAAGATCTTAGAATCTGCTAAAGAGGTTATTGGGGGTGATAAAAATTGGGAAAATCCTTTTGGAGATGGTAGGGCCGCCGAAAGAATAATTAAGAGATTATCAGAAATTTTTAAAGATGAAAAAAAGAATCCTTAATATTGGTTGTGGAAATGATACATATGGAACCGACTTTGTAGATGTTTATCCTTCAAGGAAAGAAGTAATTAAATGCAATTTAGATGAGGAAAAACTTCCATATAAAAGTGATATTTTTGGTGAGGTGTATTCCTCTTTTAATTTTGAACATCTAAAAAATCCTGGATTCGTTCTTAAGGAAATGGCCAGAGTTCTTAAGAAAGACGGTGTCTTAATCCTAAAGACAGATAATGCTGGGTGGTGGGGGTATCACAATTCAAAGTCAAGATATAAGGTTCATTATGGAGGATATCATTTTGAAGATCATGGGTTAGAAGACAAACATTATTCACTCTTTACATTTCATCATTTAGAGAATCATTTTAAAGAAGCTGGGTTAAAAATAATTTCTTCTCGAATATACCAAAGAGACAAACTTAGATTTATTATTACTTTAATAAATAACTTCTTGAATGGAACGAGATTTAAACGGATGGCTTATCCACAAATAGAAATCATAGGGAAAAAATGATGAGAACTATTTTGCCCATTAATTTAAAAGGAGAACAGAGGAAGATTAAAAAGATTTCTTAGAGAAAATTAAACCTCCAAGGAAAAAGTACCTGCTAACAATGGTTGAGATAGCAACACCAAATACTGCGAAAATATCTCCATAACCAATTAGTGATTTAATCATGATATAATTCAAAATAATATTTATTATGGTGGATATTATTAGAATTTTGGTAACAACCAACGGTTTTCCTTTTGCAACAAAATAAATTGTATAGAGTGAGATTAAGGGGGAACTTATTAGCAATAATGAAAGGATTCTCAGGATGTTTATAGATGGTAAGTATTCTGTTCCGTAGATAATTCTTATAAGGGGTGAAGAGAAAATCAAAATAAATAAGAGAGCGGCCAGCGATATTAACAGAGTAATTCTAAAAGACTTTTTGAAGGCATTCTCTAGTTTTTTTCCAGTCATCCTGCTGAATATAGGTAATAAGACAAATGAAAAACTGATTAAAGGGCCTAAAGCAGATACTAGGCTAAGCGAGACCTTGTAATAACCTAAAAATCCTGCAAAAACAAATCCTCCTAACATAATCATATCTATATAAGAGAAGAATATTCCAGAGAGTGCTGTTGCAGAAATTGCGAGTATGAATTTGTTTAGCTTATTTTTTTCTTTTCGGGAGATTTTTCTCGATTCTTTCTTTAAATAATTTATTTTAATCTTTGAAAAGACCAAGAGGAAAAGAGAAGTTATGAGATACACCAAGGCTAGACCGAGAATAATAAAAAATAAGTGTATTTCCTGAGAAGCATCTTGTTTCAATAAAAATAAAACTATTAAAGGAATTATAATAATTCTCGCCACCTGGAATATTATTTCTTTATAAAAAATCCCTTTAAAATAGTTTGTGGCTTGTAAGATGGATTGTATAAATGACATCACCCCTACGAATAAGACATACAGAGAACCAGCAATCAATGCTAAAAATAATGGTTTTTGATAGTAGGTATCAGAGATAAACCTTGCAGAGAGGATTAAGATCAGACCAAAAAATATTATGGCAAATATCCTTATCCTTACCAGATATCTCGTATATGATTTAGCTTTTATCTCTCTATTTTTTCCGAGTGCTTTAGAAACAAACCTTACTAGTGCATCCCCTACACCTAACTCAGAAAAAGCAACGAAAATTAAAATTGTGGATAAGGCTAAACTATATAATCCAAATAATTCAGGCAATAACAATCTCGCTATTATTATTGTGAAGAATAAAGAACCAATTTTTGCTATAGAATTAGTTGAAAGTTGGTAAATGCTATTTTTCACAGCCATTCCTGCATATCCTCTAAAATCTTTTTTCTTGATTCTTCTGATAATATCTCTAAAGTCTCCCTGTAATTCTCTTTTCATTTTTAAAGAAGACGTTTTTCATTTTTATTCTTTGTGGAAGTGTATTCCCCAAGATAGTATAAATCAGTTGATAAAAATATATAAAGGGGTATATTTTTTTAATTTTAAAGAAAAATGCAAGTATTAATAACAGGTTCTTCAGGATTAATCGGCTCTGAATCAGTGAAGTTCTTTTCTGAAAAAGGGTTTGAAGTAACAGGTATTGATAATGATATGAGAAGTTATTTCTTTGGCAGTGGTGCAAGCACTAAAAAAGTTACTGAAAAATTAAAATCAACCATTCCTAATTATAAACACCTAAATATTGATATACGTAATAGAAGGGAAATTGAGGAATTAATGAAGAATAATTCTTTTGACCTTATCATTCATACTGCAGCACAACCTTCTCATGATTGGGCGGCTAAAGAACCTTATACGGATTTTGGAGTTAATGCATATGGAACACTTGTTCTTTTAGAAAGTTTTAGAAAACACAACCCACAATCTACATTTATATTTACTTCTACAAATAAAGTTTATGGAGATCTACCAAATAAATTTGATTTAGTAGAACACGAGACAAGATTTGAATTAAATCCTTCTGTAAAATTTGCTAAAGAAGGTTTTGACGAAACACTTTCAATTGATCAGAGCACACATTCTATTTTCGGTTCTTCAAAAGTTGCTGCAGATATTTTAGTTCAAGAATATGGAAAATATTTTGATTTGAATACATGTGTTTTAAGAGGAGGATGTTTAACAGGTCCTGCCCATCAAGGGGCAGAACTTCATGGTTTCTTAGCATATCTTGTAAAAAGTATTAACGAAGGAAAAAAATACACTATCTTCGGATATAAAGGTAAGCAAGTGAGAGATAATATTCATTCTTATGACTTTGTTAATGCTATGTATTCTTTTTTTAAAAATCCAAAAAAAGGGGAAGTATACAATATGGGTGGCTCTAGGCATTCAAATATCTCTGTGGAAGAAGCTATAAGAAAAATCGAAATGCTTTTGGGTAAAAAAGCTATTTATGAATATAGCGACCAACCAAGAAAAGGGGACCATATATGGTATATTTCAGACGTATCTAAATTCAAAAAACATTTTCCGGAATGGGGATATAAATATGATATTGATCGTATTCTAAGGGAAATGTGTGAGGCTGTTCAAAAATGAACTTCACTATTTTCATTACAGGTGGAGCTGGATTTGTAGGTTCTAACCTAGCTATAAAACTTAAGAAAAAATATCCTGATTATGAAATTATTTGTATGGATAATTTAAAAAGAAGGGGTTCTGAGGCTAATATTCCAAGATTAAAGGAAGCTGGTGTAAAATTTATACAAGGGGATATTAGAAATAGAGAGGATTTTAAATTAGTTCCAAAGTTTGATACTTTAATTGAATGTTCTGCAGAACCAGCAGTTTTAGCAGGAATTACAGCTCCATTCTACCTCATTAACACGAATTTAATTGGGACTATAAATTGCCTTGAAGAAGTTAGGGAAAATAAAGCAAACATAATTTTCCTATCAACAAGTAGGGTTTATCCAATCCCAGAAATAAATAATTTAGAATTTGTTGAAGATGAAACTCGTTTTTCATTAAAATCTCATCAAAAAATTCCCGGAGTTTCTGAAAAAGGAATTAGTGAAAAATTTCCCCTTGGCAAAATTAGATCATTATATGGTGCTACAAAATTAGCTTCTGAAATGATAATTAATGAATATATTGACTCTTTAGGAATTAAAGGAGTAATAAATAGGTGTGGAATTATTGCAGGTCCTTGGCAAATGGGAAAAGTTGATCAAGGGGTTCTTGTTTTTTGGATTGCTAAACATATCTACGGAGGAGAACTTTCATATATTGGATATGGTGGTCTTGGAAAACAAGTAAGGGATTTTGTTCACATTGATGATTTGTTTGATGTAATAGATATTCAAATTCATGATATAGAGAAATATAATGGAGAAATTCTTAATATTGGGGGGGGTTTAAAAAATAGTTTTTCTCTCAAAGAATTAACAGAACTTTGTCAAGAAATTACAGGGAGTAAAATTAAGATAGATTCTATAGAAAAAGAACGTCCTTTAGATGTTAAATTATATCTAACAGATTATTCCCGAATAAAAGAATTAAGTGGGTGGGAACCTAAAAAGGGTTTAAAACAAACAGTTGAAGATATTGCTAATTGGATTTCCGAAAATAAAGAATTATTGAAACCATTCCTTTCATAAAAATGGTGAAGAGAAAAAAGAAGATAAAAATAGGGTTTAAATGGTTTTGGTGGTATTTTGATCCACAAAAGAATTTATTTACTAAAATTTTAAAGAAAGATTATGATGTAGAAATAGATAATAAAAATCCAGATTATATGTTTTTTTCTGTCTTTAATCATAAATCTCCTTCTTCAAGGAAGAATATCGGTAAAATAGGAAATTTTGTGAAGAAAAATTCCTTGGGTTTTTATTATCTCATTAAGAGATTATATTATTATAAACGCCAAAGATGGGTTATGCCTGAAATTCAGGGTGATTTTGTGAAGATTTTTTTTACCGGAGAAAACGCAAGACCTAACTTAAAAAAATGCAATTGGGCTTTCACATTTGACTATGATGAAAAGCTGAAACATCCACGCCATTTTAGATTGCCTCTTTATTATTTCGGGGGATTTCTTAAAGATGTTAAAAATAAAAAAGATATTTCAAAAATAAAGAAGGAAAAAACTAAATTTTGCACATTTGTTTTCGACAATAAGGTTAAATTTAGAGAGGATTTTTTTAGAGCACTTTCAAGATATAAAAGAATAGATGCTCCTGGACTTTCTATGAGAAACATGTCTCCTGAAAAATCCAATATCAAAAATACCGGGGATGGGGAAAAAGGAAAATACAAAAATAAATTAAAATTTCTTAAACCATATAAATTTGAAATTGTTTTTGAAAATGCCTCTTACCCTGGATATACTACAGAAAAATTAATACATAGTATGGCTGCGAATTGTATCCCTATTTATTGGGGGAATCCTATTGTGCATAAGGACTTTAACACAAAAAGTTTCATTAATTATGCTGATTTTGAAAGGGAAGTGAAGAGAAAAATTCCTTGGATTTTATTTGAAATTCCTATTATTGAATTTTTTGCTAGAAGACATCTTAAGAAAAAAACTTTTAAAAAAATTGTTAAAAGAATTTTTGAGATTGATCAAAACGATGAACTTTATGAATCTTATTTGAAAGAACCTTTGTATAAAAAAGAACATGAGAAATATTTTGACGACAAAGCCCTAAGGAAAAGATTGCAAAAAATATTTAATTAGTTAATCATTCATAATCTTTAAAAACACTTTCAATTTAGGATTAACATGAAATCTCCAAAAAAGATTAAAGTTAATATTCTTGCAAGTCCACACCCACAATTTGATGAAATATTGGATTTTCCCCCTGAGGGAGTTAGTTACAAAATAGACAGGGTAAAGACAAAATATCATAGTTGGTTTACCGAAAACAAGATAAGGTTGCATGGCTTTTTAATGAATTTACTTCCTCTCCCGAGGATGACCTTCGCCAAAACAGATAAAGATACCGACATAATTCACTCTACAAGAGGTATTTTACAAATAAGACCTAAAAAACCATGGATAGTTGATTTAGAATCAGGTGGTATTTTTACTTCTTTTAATTACTATGCACTTAAAAGTCCCTTAATTAGAAAAATAATCCAAAATGCTCTTTCCTCAAACAAGTGTAAAAAGATTCTTCCCCAAAGTGAGGCTGCTAAAAAGGATTTACTAAAGGCTATTGATTGTAGAAAATTTGAAAATAAGATAGAAGTTCTTTATTTAGCAATGAGGCCTTATAAAAAAAAGAGGGTAAAAAGAAGGGATAATAAGGTAGTGCTCTCATTTATTGGGAGGGGATTTTATGGAAAAGGAAGTCATGATTTGTTAAAGGCTTATGAAACACTAACTAAAAAATATAAAAATTTGGAATTAAAATTTAAAGGGGATGAATTCCCTAAAGAATATGAGAACTTAAAAAAACTACCGGGACTTAAATTAATAAAGGGGTTTTTCTCAAGAGAGAAACTTTTTGATAAGATGTATCTTAACTCAGACATTTTTGTTTTACCAACCCACCAAGATAATTATGGTGTGGTTTTTCTTGAAGCGATGTCTGCTGGTCTTCCCATTATAGGAACAACTAATTTTAGTGTTCCTGAGTTAATAAAAAATGGAAAAAATGGATTTTTAATTAAAACACCATATTCGTGGGAGAATTATCTAATAGAAAAAGAGGGTAAAAGTGTTGGATTTAAATACGAGGAATGTGTGAGGGATAGAAAAAAAGTCCATCCTGAAATCGTGAAACAACTTGTGGAAAAGCTCTCTATTCTGATTGAAAATAAAAAGCTCAGAGAAAAAATGGGAAAGGAGGGTAGGAAGATGATTGAAGAAGGAAAACTCTCCATAAAAGAAAGAAATAAAAAATTGAAGAAAATTTATGAAGAAGCTTTAGAAGATTAGGTTTATTATGGAAATTTTAAATGAAAAGAATGAGAAATTATGGGAAAAATTTACATCAAAGCAGGAAAATATCTCCCCACAAAATTTAATCGCATGGAGAGACACAATAAAAAGTTCTTATAAAAATTGTGAATCCATATATTATATGAATATAAAAAAGGGGGATGTAAAAACAATCTTTCCTTTTTTTCTTATCAAGAGTAAAATTTTTGGAAATAGGCTAATTTCTCTTCCTTTTTTAGATTTTGGAGGTGTTATGGGAGAATTTGATAAAAAATTTATCTTAGAGGTTTTAAATGAAATTAAAGAGAAATTTAAAGGAGATTCTAGGTACCTCGAAATAAGACTCAATAGTTTCTCTCCAGATTATAAAAAGATTGAGAAGATTCTTCTGGAAGGAGGATTCAAAAAGGAGTTAAAGAGATACCAATTTATCTTGAAATTGAAAAAAGAGGGAGAATTATGGGAAGGTTTTGACCGCCTAGCAAGAAAGGGTATAAAAAAGGCGAAGAAATCTGACTTAAGAATTAAAGAGATGGATAGTGAGAAAGAACTCAGAATCTTTTATGACCTCTATATAAAAAATATGAGGAATTTTGGGACACCCCAGCATTCTTATGAATATTTTGCTAATTTACTTAAAAAATTTAAGGAAAATTTTAGGGGATTAAACTGTTACAAAAACGAAAAATTAATAGGTTCTCTCATAGTCTTGTATAGTGAGGATTACATGTATGCAGCGTATAATTTCTCAGAGCATAATTCTCTTATTTACCAGCCAAACGATCTGCTGTATTGGGAAATGATAAGGTGGGCAGTAAAAAGAAAGATAAAATTTTTTGACTTTGGGCAGTGTGAACCAAACGCTGAAAAAGGAACTCATGCTTACGGAATTTATAAATTTAAAAGAAAATGGACAGGGGATCTCTATGAAAGACCTTATTTTAAATATTCTTTTGGTGGTGTGGGTGACAAAGGGGATTCTGATGAAAAAGACAAATACAAAAAAATGACTGGACTCTGGAAAACATTGCCTTTACCCATTATAAAAAAACTTGGGCCAAAAATAGCATCACAATTAGCACTTTAAAATGGAAAAAACATTTACTCTTAGGGTTGATTTAGAATCTGACAAAGGTATAAGAAAGGGTTTGCCTGAATTTTTGGATTTATTAGCCAAGTACAAAATGAAGGCTAGTTTCTATTTAGT
Organism: Patescibacteria group bacterium; assembly: GCA_024239015.1. Lineage (GTDB taxonomy): Bacteria > Patescibacteriota > Minisyncoccia > Minisyncoccales > JANBVM01 > JANBVM01. The sequence goes on from JANBVM010000015.1 coordinate 12,338, forward strand.
AATGGGTGGAGAATCAAACATTTTTGAACTCTTAAGAAATAGAAAAAAGTTGAGTAGCTCTGGAGAAAGAAAAATTAATGTGTGGTCTTTGAGGGATAAGGCTAGGATGGTTTTACTTCCAAAAAATTTTGTGAGGGCTAATAAAAAAATATTGAAAAGAATTCTTAAGGAAGGTCATGAATTGGGTGTTCATGGGTGGAAACACCGTGCCTGGACCCGTAACTTGAATAATATTGACATCCAAGAACACATTTTGAAAGCAAAAAGAGAATATGTCATGATTTTTAATAGGGAACCAACGAGTTTTGCCGCTCCTGGTTTTAATACCAATAAAAAAGTGTTGGAAGTTTTGGAAAAAAGCGGAATTAAATTTATAAGTGATTTTGTGGGAGAAAAACCTGCTTATTACGGGAAAATGAAAAATATTCCTATTACTATCTGCGGGAAAGATAGAACCCCCATAATAGAACACCTCATATCAATCGGGAAAAGGGACGATGAAATATTAAAAATTATGAAAAAAGAAATCAAAAAAAGAGATCTGGCTTCTTTTTATATACATGGTCTTTTTGAGGCGAGATTTAAAAGAGATTTATTAGAAGATATTTTTAAATCTGTAAAGAGAAATGGAATCAAAAATAAAAGAATTATTGACTATTGCGAAGGATTATAAAAAACTCTATGATTCAATGAAAAAGTTTATAAGAGTAAAAGAATATAAAAAATGAGGAATCTCTTACACTAAAACACGAGAATATCTTTATGAATATAATGAAAACAGAAAATTCGTATGAAATTAAAAAATTAAATTTTTTTTATGTTTTTAGAGTTTGGTCTATGTATAAAAATAGTTCGGAAAAAGTGAGAAGCACTTTCATACTTGCTCGTAATTTCAGAAATTTTTTCTTGCGTTTTATATTTAAAAGAACATACGGATTTATGTGTTTGAAGGGGAAAGAAGTTGTGGGGTTTGTCTTTTTATTTTTTTTGAGACCCAGTGATGTAAAAACTCTTGGAATAATGGTAAAGGAAGGTCATCAAGGAAAAGGTATTGGAAAGAAATTGATATTTACCATGCTAAAAAATCATGATAAAGTACGGTTAGAGGTTATTAAGGATAATGAAAAAGCTGTAAATTTATACAAATCTTGTGGATTTAAGGAAAACGATGAGACAATGGAAATGCTATGGAAGAAAAAATGAATCCTCGCTCTTTAGCGTGAGGTATATAGAGATTAAATTTATCTCAAGTAGTTAAGTAAAATTAGAAAATTATTTTGCGGGTGGGATTGTAGGATTGTTTAAATTAAAATAAATCTTTTTATATTTTTGAGAGATTATAGATAAACTATTCTCTTTTTTGTATCGTTTACATTCCTTTTTCATCCTTTGATATTCTTTTGGTTTTATGGCTTCTTTAATTAATATAGGATAATCTTCCCCTTTTTTTGCAATTTTCAGGCTTCTGTATTTTTTTGCCATTTCCCTAAAAAAAGGAATATTGCTTGCGATTACAGGAACTTCTGCAGCCATGGCATCTGAGAAAATTCCACTTCTAATCCCCCCTCTATATGCCTGCAAAATAATATCTGCGGCTGAAAAATATTTCCACCAAAGATCATTCGGTATTTCTTTTAAGTCAAATCTTACAAATTTTTCAAATTTGTTTTTTCTTACAATCTCTTTATTAAAATTTATATAATTCTGTGTTTTAGTTCTGCTCCTTACATTAACCCCTCTTGGATTTGTAGCAAAAATTATTGTCTTTCCTATTTTCCCAGCCTTTCTGATTATGATATCTGCACCAACATCTTCTGTTAAATTTCCAATAATGAGGAACATTTTTCCTGTTATCCCTAGTTCTTTTTTTGCCTTGAATTTGCTTATTAAAAGGGGCTTTTCAATCAATGGTTGAGGGATTACAGTTATTTTTTCATGTTCAAAATTGTAATCTTCTATAAGAATTTTTTTAAGGAAATCTTCATTAACAATAACTAAATCTGAGGTTTTTTTGATAAACCAGTTTTGGAGAACATAAAAATTTTTTCTTAAAAAAGATTTTATCGAACTCTCCTTAATCCTCTCTTTTTTGGGTAAGACTGTATGCATCGAAGTTATTATTTTTTTATTTAAGAGAGAAAGGAAGGAGAAAACGAAGAAAAATGGCAATCCATAGTAACCTAATAGATTATATTCATGCTGGATATGAATTGTATCATAAATTTTAAGTTTTTTAATTAGCCTGAAAAAGGAAAAAGGGGATCCTGCAGAATAAGTTAATATATCAATTGGAAACCTCTCTCTTTTTATTCCATTTACTAGATTTAAAGAAACTGCAGAAATTGCTTTCTCTGACTCTCTTGTGGGAGAAATCATTTTCACTTTCATGTGTCCTGAAAAAATAAATGATTTATAAATACTTCTCTATACATCAATTTAGACCTGTTTCCCAAATGAGGTCCTTGTATAGAATTTTTTATATAGAAATATGCAAAATAAAAATATAAGTTATCTTGGACCATCTCTTGAATCTTATATGATAGAAATTAAAAAATTAATCTTTGATTTTTAGATATCCCTTTAAAAAATTGACTGTGTAAACCCAATTCATTTTTAAACTAATTAAAAAGACCGTGGGTTTATTTTTTGCATTTCTATGATCTCTATGAAATTTACCTATTGCCCAAAAAGGGAAGAATGCCCTTAATAGACCTCCTTTTAATTGGGGTAATGAAAAACCATAAATTCTAAACAATAAACCAAATGCTCTTCCATAGGATTCTGAAATTTTAATTACTCTTTTAACATCATAATGATCTTCATGAATTATTATCCCTTTAGTTCCATGAAATGTTTTTCCAATCTTTTTTAATTTAAAGGTCATATCGAAATCTTCTCCAAAATTTTTGAAAGTGGATTCGTCAAAAAATCCAACCTTTAAAAGAGAATCTTTTCTATATGCAACCCCTTTTTGATCAAGTCCTGATAAGAAGTCCCCTACCCATTTTTTTGTAATTTCTCTTGTTAAAGGATCAAATCTTTCCCAAAGCCACGAAGGATACCTTACTCTAGCTGTTGAGGCAACAATTCTTGAATCTTTAAAAGGTTTAAGCAATTCTTTGAGCCAAAAGTTATTGAGGGGATAACAATCTCCTAAAAGAGTTACAATTATTTCTCCACGAGATTTTTTGATTCCCTTATTTAAAGACTTAACAAGTCCTAAATTTTTTTCATTATTGATTATCTTAACAAATTTATTTTTAGAAAATTTATTTATTTTATTCAAAGTTTCATCTTTAGACATATCATTAATAAGAATTATTTCCATATTTTTATAATCTTGATTTAAAACACTATTTACAACTTTTTCAACAGTTTTTTCATCGTTATAGAAAGGGATGACAATGCTCGCTAATAAATTTTCTTTCTTTTTTAAGACCATATATTTTATTTGAAATTGGCATTTAAAAACTTTCGGTTATGGGGAAATTGAAAAAAAATTTATAAACATTTTTTCAATTCAAAATGCATCTCTCTTGCAGTAAAAATCCCTTCAAAAAAGCAATTATAAATATTTGGAAAATGATTAGCGAAATACTCTATTCCAAGAGATCTGTAGAATCTCCCAAAGATAATCTTTCTTTTAATTAATTTAAACCTTTCTTTATTCTTTAACTGGGCATGATCTCCTTGGGTAAGAAAATTTAAAGAGGAATAACCAAATAATCGGATATGAGTTAGATCTGCCATAGAACCTATATAAGAAACGTGTGGCACCCTAATTAAAAAATACCCTCCTTTCTTTAAAATTCTGTGAACATCCAAAAGAACTTCGACAGGATTTTCGAGATGTTCTAAACAATGGTGGGTATAAACTATGTCAAAATAATTATCTTTAAAGGGTATCTTACCCTTATTTAAATCACAAACCACATCTGTTTGTTCTGTTTTGTTTAGATCTAATCCAACTACTTCCCCCATAAAATTATAATTTGGGAACCTCTTTTTATGGGCTAGCTTCTTCTCTCCACACCCCATATCTAAAATTCTTCGTTTTGGGTGTATTTCTTTTAGCATATTATCATCATAAAAAATTTATTTATAAATATTTCTAACCTTTTTTATAACCTTTTTTATTCTGTAAGCTCTATTAAATTTTTATAAATTACAAATGAAAAAATTATTTTTAAAGATTATGATCTTAAAAATTAGTGTTTATGATCTCAACTAAAAATTTTATTCCTCAATTTTCTTTACCATATCTGTGAATGCCGGTCTTGTGATTAGAACCCCTACAGTAATTCCTATTATGGTCGTAAATGCGAATCCCTTCAACAATCCTGCTCCTGCCCAGAGTAGGGGAAGCATTGCAACTACTGCAGTGAAATATGCGCCAAGAATAATCGAAAACGCCCTCTTCATTCTCTGTTTTATGCTCAGGAAAGTGCTTCTTCTTGCTTCATCGAGAATAATTATCTGTTGGTCTATACCTGTTCCAATCGTCGCTAATATTCCTGCTATTCCTGGAAGATCTATGTTCCATTCTATCAGAGATGCTATTCCTAGTATGATTATGATTTCGGAGATGCTTGTTATTAAAAGGGCTATTGAAGATTTGAATTTTCTATATCTTATGAAGATTATTAATGCAACCGCAAGAAGTGCTACAGCTCCCGCCATCCATATAGATTTTAGAAATTCGCTTCCGAGTGTAGGGGATATGGTGTCTAGTTTTACTATTTCTAATTTATAAGGAAGGCTTCCTGTTATCAATATTGTCTGTAATTTATGCATGGATGCTTCTGCATCTTGATATGCTAAATCTTCTGTCTCTCCACTTCCAGAACCAGAAATCTGTATCTGTGTTGTTACCCTTCCCTTCAAGCCTTCGCTTATCCGAAGACTATCTACGAGATTATCATCTAGATAGAGATCTAGTGGCTTCTCCAGATAGTTTCCATCTGGTGTTGAGTTTACTTGTAACTTCTCTGTTATTTCTGCGTGTCTTCGCGCAGCATCTCCACTCAGAGTTATCCCGAAACTAAATCGAGCCACATATCCTCCATTAGAATTCTGTGGATTATCTACTCTTGCGCATGTGGGATCTCCCCTACAAACAGATGCTATGTCTCTATCTTTTCCCCCCACAAATACTGTCTCGTTTCCAATCTTTGCCTCAAATTTTCCCTGTTGTGAGATAATGTCGCGAAGGTCTTTTGGAGTGGCTCCTGCAATTTCTATAAGCATGAAATTATTCCCTGCTAAATCTGAGACAGGACGTACCTTTAGATCTGTCAACCCAAACTCATTAAGACGATTCTCTGTTATAGATACCAAATCCCTCATTTCCGTGGAAGAGAGTTTTTTATCCTCTGCCTGTATCAATGCTCTTGCCCCACCTACAAGGTCTAAACCCAACTTTATCTTTGTCTTTGGTATTTTTGAAACAGTTATTTCAGGATGTTTATCTGAAAAATATATTATTTCAGAATCTCTTGTAGAAAATATCATTTTTGTGCTTTGGTTAGAAATAAATTTTTTCCGAAACAATTCTGAAAAATCTTCTAAAGTTTCTACTTTTACCCCATCAATCGCGGTTATTATCTGGTCTTTTCTAAATCCTTGTTCAAATGCTGTTGAATTTGGTTCTACACTAGTTACCAAGACCCCTTTTTGGAAGGGGTTCAAGGGAACAATTGCTAATAGAGATAAAACCAAAATAATTATTAAAAGCCAGATTTTCCAAGTTAATTTAATTTTCATCTTTTTCTATTCTCGTACCATTTAAGTATGGAAACATTGGTTATCCATGTGTTTAGAATATCAAAACTCAGACCTATGACTAAAATTGTAAAAATCTGTGTAAGCACTAATGAAAAAGACCTCACCACAATCAATGCAAAGGTTATTGCCAACAAGGATGTGAGGGTCATAGTCATTCCTGTCTTGAAGGCCCCAAATATCTTTTTATTTAGGGGTTCTTCGTGCCTCTTTAGAATCCTGGTTGTTAGCAGAATGTCCGTATCTACAGAATAACCTATCAGCATGAGGAATGCCACTATTCCCGCACTAGACATCTTAAATCCCAATATGTTGAATACTGTCAGGGTCATGAATATATCTGCGAAGGCTGCCAGAACAATTGCTGCAGAAGGTATAAAGGTCCTGAAGATAATGAAAACAACAATCGCCATAAAGATAAAAGCCAGTAAAATAGCTATCAATAATTGTTTGAAGAAACTCTCGCTCAGAGAAGATCCTGTGAATTCAAAACTGCTGTTCTCCTCTGTAAGTTCATAACCTAAAAAATCTTCGAGAACCTCCCTGGTTTTTTCTCCATCAGACTTTGTTTCGATAATCACTGCCTTTTGTTCTCTAGTCACAAAATCATAAATTTCCCTCGTACTGATGCTTTCGAGATCTTCGGAAAGTTCTCTTTTTAAATTATCGGTATCTAATTTTTCATAAATTGTTACAGAGGTTCCTCCTGTCAGGGATATATCCTTATCCATAAAGTCTCCTGTATTAGAATAAAAGACAAACATATATGCAAAAGAAAACACCAGGATTATTGCAGGTATCAGGAGCAATAACTTGTAATGCTTGTCATGAAATCTCGCTATTTTGCTCAAAAATTTTGTTTTTTCTCTTTCTTCTTCCATAGACTTTTTTCCTGAAAATGCGCGGACCGGGATTCGAACCCGGATCAATTGGTTGGAAGCCAATTATACTGCCATTATACTATCCACGCCTGATACTATAAAAAACAGCGCGTTTTAAAGGTTTACGCCCTTGGTAGGATTCGAACCTACGACTTCTTCCTTAGGAGGGAAGCGCTCTATCCAGACTGAGCTACAAGGGCTCACTTCGTTCATGCGGGAAGAAGGATTCGAACCCTCGTAAGCACTAAGCTAACAGGTCCTTAACCTGTCCCGTTTGACCACTCCGGCATTCCCGCAGATAAAACTATTACTATACAGGGTTTTTAAAATATATCTATAAGAACTAAGCTTTCGCTATTTTTTTTGAAATAGAGGTCATATCTTTTTTTAGAATTTCAATAGATTTCTTTAAAATATCCCCAACACCAGTCTGTCCGAAAGATTCAAGAGTTATTACGAGTTTATTCGTGTAATCGATTTCTACTTTTTTCCCTTTCCTCTTACCGATTCCCTCACAAACGTCTGCAATTTCCTGTTTCTTATCATCGATAACAGTTATTTTCTGTCCCTTATCTTTTATCTCACTTTTAGGGCATGCTTTTTTTATGTCGTCATACAGACTTTTATCTGTTGTTATTTCTACAACATTTCTATAAAACATTAATCCAGGTGTAAACTTAGCATGTTCACTTCCTTTTCCCACTTTTGGTGTTGCGATGATTTCCAGTTCCTGACCTTTACCAAGGATTGTGATCGGTATTCTCTTATAAACAACTTCTGGCTCACCTTTAATTTCTTCAGAATAAACAATACCTTCTTTGTTTGATTTTAACTTTAATTTCTCTGGCTTCTTCTCATTCAACGATTTGTTTTTTAGGGGAATCAGACCTATCCTATGAGCAATGGTCTCGTCATAGAGGGGGGAATCGTTCCTTGAAATCTCTACTTCGTCTATTGCTACTACAGGTATCTGATTCACATATCTCCTTATAGAGTTTGCAAGAGTTTCTTCCATCTCTGTTATAAAAACTATTTGATTTGGTTTTTTTTCGATTATTTTCATTTTAAGGCCTTCTTCCTCTTCGACCGCCCTTTTTCTTAGGACCGCCACGAGGGAATCTCGTTGTATCAAGAATATTTAGTATTTTAAACCCTTCCCTTGAAAGACTCTTTATTATTGTGCTTGCCCCTGGTCCTGGAGCAGGATTTCTCGTCTTTGCACGAATTCTGAAATATAGAGAGCCCACACCTTTCTCTTGTAAATTTTCTGCAATTTTTTTTGCAATGAACATTGCTATTGTGGGGTTTGCCTTTAACCTACCGTGCTTTGTCACCATTCCCCCTGTAACTTTTGTCAGGGTTTTTCCAGACATGTCTGTGACATGGACGAGGGTGTTATTGAAAGATGTGTATATATTAACGACTGCTTCTGCTTTTTTCTTTTCCATTTTTATAGTTTCTATTGTTGTTTTCATTTTTTATGCTCAGATGCTTTCTTTAAGATTACTCTTTTCTCCAAATCAATAGGAACAATATATGAAGGGCTACTCACAACCTTTTCTCCAACCAATATTTTTTTGTGGGTGATTAATTGCCTTGCACTTTTCTGTGTTTTTGCAATTTTTTTCTTTACTACAATTGTCTGAAGCCTTCTATTTAAATAGTCTTTCTTATCAAGTGAAAGAACATCTGCTATTGAATTTACATCAAACCCTATCTTCTTTAATCTTGTGAAGAGGGCTTTCTGTTCTTCGGAATCCGCTGAAATTAATTTCTTTGCTTTTTCCCTCATAGATTTAATTTTTGCTTCTGCCCTCCAGATTTCTTTTTTATTCTTTAATCCAAACTCTTTCTTTATTCCGGCCTCTTCATCTATTCTTTCTTTATCAAAAGGTCTCTTTGGTCTTGAATATCTTGTGTGTTTTCTTTTCATTTCTTTTTTGATTTCTTTTTAATTCCTGCTCCTTTTCTCCTGTTCTTTCTGAAATTACCTCTTGTCCTTTGACCCCTTACAGGAAGGCCTGCTCCGTGTCTTATTCCTTTGTAACTCTTTATTTTTTTTAATCTCTTAATATCAAAATCTTTCTGTAATTCCAAGTCGCTTCCAACCAAGTGCTTATCCTCTCCTGTTGAAAAATCTTTCCTTCTATTCAAAAGATATTCAGGGATTTTTGGATTTTTTATAAACTCTGAAATCTTCTTTATTTCCTCTTGTGTTAAAGAGCCTATCTTCCTGTTTTTATCCATATTTAGTTTTTTACATACGGCATTAGATACACTCCAGGAAACTCCTTTTATCTTTGCCAACCCAGGATAGACCTTCATACCACCCTCTATATCCTCTGACAAGATTCTTATAACCTTTTCTTCATATCTTTTTTCTTGTGTTTGTTTTTGTTCCATCTTTAATATATGAATAACTTGTATCTCTCAAACTCTGCCAATTCAGAGAAGATTCTTTTTTCAATAGCTCTCTGGGGGTCTGGAAGATTTTGTATCCTACCCTTCATTTCTGAAAGAGATTCGTATTCTTTTTCTTTTCTCTGCTTTAATATCTCCTGCATATGCTTTTTTCCAAATCCGGGAAGCAATTCTATCTGATGAATTCTTTTGTTTATTGCTTCTGCTTTATTGAAAAATTCAACGAACCTTTTCTCTCTTCCCTTCACTATCTCGCTTATAAATTCTTGTAATTGTTTTTTGGCTGCCTCTGTCAATTTTTCTCTGTGAAGTCTTCCAAGAATATAGTATATTTTCTCTCTCTTTCCTTCTCCGATATATACTTTTTCTCCAATCTCAAGAGATTCCCCTCTACGCGGAACCAATTCCAAAAGAGTTAAGTTTATTTCCCCTATAGCCTGGGCTATGGGCATCATTTTCTTCTCCAAAGGGTATCCGTTTGGTAAATATTCTAAGATTATTGCGTATTCTTCTTTTTCCATTTTTCTTATTTGTATTCTTTAACAATATCAAGTATCTTTTTTGTTTCATCTTCATCAAGACTAATGTCGGTAAAAATTTTATTTAGTTCCTCATTGTTTTCTGGCATTGTATCTATTACTTTTGGTACATATTCCGCCTTTAGTTTCAATAAGTCTAATGCTTCTAGCCTTTCCCTCATTTCTTTGGCTTCTCCCGGTTTCAATTTTATAAATTTCTTTATGAAGCCCTTTACTTCTACTTCTACATCTTTATCGCCTTTTATATATCCCAAGGCTTCTGGCATGCTTAGTGGTTTGTTGCTTTTTATCATTTTACCGCTTGTTTTATCTTCTTTAGATGGATTGGCTCAATTAAAAACCTTTTTTCTTTGTTCTGATCTTTGATTTTTACGATATAGACTCTTCCCCGCTTTCCTTCTACAGAGCCTGTTCTTCCTTGTATTCTTTCCGGAAAATTAAAATTCACAGAGCGTTCTCTAATGACTGTAACAGAATCTCCCTTTTCAAGCTCTTGAAAATATCTGCTCAGTTGTAGCTTTCCACGAGTTCTAATCTTTTTCCTTCTTACCATAACTTACCCAAAAAGATTCTATTTAAAAATCTATCTTTTAGAAAAATTTCCTTTCAAAGGGGGTTAAACCAATGGTATTTGTAGAGACTAAATCTCCTTTTTCCCTTGCTTCTTCCATGTTCTGGACGATTGCATTAAACATCTTTTCACCCCAAACATCTTTTCCACACTTTCCGCAAAAATCTATCACACTCTCGGCAGAAACATGATCTCCACAATATATGCATTTCCTTTCCATTTCACCAATTTTTGACTCAACCATGTTAAAAAATAAAAGTAGTTTTTAAATCTTACTCATATCTCAGCGCATCAACTACGTTTGTCTTGCTTGCCTGAACAGCCGGCAAAGTTCCTGAAACAGTTCCTATAACGAATCCGAAAGCGAGAGAACCGAGGATTAAATAGGGTGGCGCAGCTGCCTGTAACAAATCTGTTCCTAATTGTGTGACTGCGATAAACTCTATCGTCTTGCTCACTCCGTATCCTAAGAGGACACCCATGATCCCCCCGACTAACCCGAGTAAACCAGATTCTATGAAAAATATCATGAATATATCTTTGTTTTTTGCTCCGATTGCTTTCATAACTCCTATCTCATTTGTTCTTTCCAAGACAGACGTATACATTGTGTTTGCAATTCCAATTCCACCGACTATCAGAGAAATTGCCGCGATTCCTGCCAAAAAGGTTGTTACAATGTTCAGTATGTTTCCAAAACTCTCTAACAACTCTTCTGGTTTAAGAATATTAAAGTCCTGATTCTTTTCTGTGACGCCTCTTGTATTTCTGAGTTTTTTCTCTATCCTATCTGCGACTTCATTGACGTCTTCTCCCTCATCTACCTGAACCATGATGATGTCAACCCTTTCAGGAATATCAAATAGTTCTCTAAAACTATCCATATCCATCAATATCATACGATCATCGTCAGGGTTTCCGATACGCTCCAGTGTTCCCCTTACTTTTAAATCCTTACCATTAATTGTTAGCTTATTTCCTACCCTTGTTGGTTTTTTGAAAACCTTTCCTTCTTTATGAAGAACCCCTAAAACCAGTTTATTCTTATCATTTTCTTCGAGGAGTCTTCCTTCTTCTGCTTCGAAAGCTCCTATTTCTATATAAACATCCTGATGTTCCGGAGGTATTCCCCAGACCATCATATATCGTGTTTCTCCTGCAAATTCTACTTTAGCATTTCCTGCTGTAAAATAAGAAAAGTCTTTTACACCCCTAATCTTACTTATCACATCGACATCGTCTTCTGTAAGTAGAACTCCTCCGACGCTTCCAGGAGGTCCTAAAAATCCTGTTGCAGGTTGTATAAAAATCTTATCTGTTCCAAGGGCTCTAAATTGCTCTTCTACAGCGCCCTGCAACCCCAGGGAGAGACTAACCAGCATAAAGATTGTTGCTATAGAAATAAAAATTCCAACCATAGTCAGTAAGCTACGAAGTTTTCTTTTTTTCAGGTTTCTCATCGCTAAAATAAAGTAATCTTTTATCATTTTCTTAAAGCCTCGACCACGTTTAATTTTGAAGCCTGTATCGCAGGTATTATCCCTGATGCAACACCTACTACGAATGAAAAAGATACTGCGCTGAATAAAAGAGGGTAAGATATGGCTACCTTGAATAAATCCCCACCTAATGCTTGGTTAGCGATTCCCGAGATTAACAAAGAACCTCCAAGACCTATTATTGCTCCTGCGATTCCACCCACCAGTCCAAGAAAACCAGACTCTATCAAGAATATGTATAGGATATCACGATTCCTTGCCCCAACAGCTTTCATTATTCCTATTTCTTTGGTTCTTTCTACGACAGAAGTATACATCGTGTTAGCGATACCTATTCCCCCAACAAACAAAGATATCATTGCTATTCCTACGACTATTATATTGATTATATTAAGAATATTGTTTACGGCTTCCAATGACTGCAGAGGTGTCTCAACGCTGAATGTTTCTTCCCCTTCTTTTTCATTCCGATCTCTCCTTAACTTGTTTTCTATGTCTTCTGCGACAAATTCAATATCATCCTTATCTGTTACCTGTACAACAATAAGATCCCATTCATCCTCTATATCCATTAGTTTTTTAAGATCATCACTGTTCATGAAAACCATACCCCCCAATTGAAAATTGCCTGTTTTTTTGAGAAAGCCCACTATTTCAAAATTTTCTTTATTGACTTTTACGGTTTTTCCTACCTTGAAATCTTTTTCAAAATCATCCATGGTGAGAAAGTTATTTCCCAGCATTATTTTTCCAGTGTCTTCTGCTCTGAGTAATCTTCCTTCTTCTGCTTCGAAACTAAACTGATCATAAATAAATTTTCTAAACTCTTCATCTTCTGGGATATCCGTGGCATATCCAAAACCAGCTATGCCATTATATTCTAAACTTCCCACACGGAGCAATCTTGGAATTACTTTTTCTACCCCCTGAACCCCTTCAATTATTCTTATATCATGATCATTCAATTTTTCTATGACAGTGCTTCCTGGCGGAGCAAACCCCACACCCTTGTTCTGGACGTCTAAGATGTCTACAGAAAGAGCTCCAAACTGTCCTGTTATTGCTGCTTCCAGTCCTTGCCCCATTGTTATTAATGAAACAACAGCAGCTATACCAATAAAAACACCAAGAATAGTTAACCAGCTTCTAAGTCCTCTGTGCCTAAGGTTTCCCAAAGCCAACAAGAAATAATCTTTTATCATAGGAGTTACCTCCTATTCTGTTTTCTTTTCTTCTTGATTTTTCTGTAAACAAACCAAGCAACTATAATCACCAATGCAACTCCGCTGTAAAGAGGAGTTTTGCTCTTTTGTATGAGGCCTAATTCGAGAGCCTCGTCTCTAGTATAAACTCTGAAAAGCATATTCACTGTTTCTTTCTGCTCATTGTTGTCGAAATCTTTGTATTCTATTCTCGCAGAGAGTGTGGGGTTTGTGGTTTTGTATACGACATCGAAACTAGCAAGGTCTGTGTCGTCTGCATCGATTGTTCCTACAAATACCTTGTCTTTTGAAAGCAATTCAAATCCATTTGGTAAAAGCTGAACAGATAAAGATTTTATTTCTCCGAGTCCTTTGTTGATTATTTCTAGAGAAATTCTTCCTTCTTCCCCAATGATTGCGTTTCCTCTAATTTCTACTGCAAAATCAATCTCTGTCTTTGCTGTTATTCTTATTCCAAAAGTCCCTTCCTTTTCAAGCTCTGTATCATTATTTACTTCAAAGTATTTAACAGTATAAGGAATATTATAATCTCCTGGTGTGGCGTCTGTAGATGCCCTGAGTGTAAAGACAACTCTGTCATCATCGTCTTCATCCAAATCATCCAAGTCTTTTTCAGAGCTTCCGATAGCTGTGAAAGGAACATCGGAAAGCTCCAGAGCAATAGAAATGTCTTCTATATCGAAATTTTCATTGTTGTCTATTTCAACCTCGACTCTTTCTGATTCTCCAGGATATAATGTGACAAAATTAGTGTCTACGACGAGCGCAGAAGCAAAAGTTATAGCTAGAACTAAAAAAACTATTCCTAAAATGCTTTTGTTTAGTATTTGTGTTTTCATTTTAAATTAAATTTGTGAACTAAATATAGAGCTGCACCGGCACCAAGAAATCCATAACCCATTCCTCTAACAAGATCCGAATCTAAAACATTTCCTCCAACCAATACTGCTAATCCTCCTGCTAAACCACTAGCCATACGTTTTTTCAACTTTCTTTTTGATCGTTCTGTTGCCGATTGATATTCATCAAGACATCTCTGACGATATTCTGCTTCTGTCATTTTCCTTAAAAATTAATGATGAATTTAACTTATAAATCTTCCTATTTG
>JANBVM010000016.1:0-6792 GCA_024239015.1 Patescibacteria group bacterium
ATTGAACAAAACGCTTCTATTCTGAGTCTTTTTGAAAAAGTTGAAGTTTCAGAAATAACCAAGGAAGACACCTTAATTTTGTTGGAAGAGTTAACCTTACAGTTAGAAGCAAAATACAAAAAACTCATTTCATATCAGGCCCTTCGCGATATTATTGTTTTTTGTGATAAATATTTAAAAACTACTCCTTTTCCAGAAAAAGCTACTGATTTGTTGGATGAAGTAATGGTTTATGCCGCTCAAATAAAGGAAAGGATAGTAAAGCCTGAGCATGTTGCAAAAATTGTTTCTGAAAAAACTCAAATTCCTGTTGGAAAAATAGAGGCTAAAGAAAGAGAAAAATTATTAAAATTAGAAAGTTTAATCCATAAAAGAATTATCAATCAAAATGAAGCAGTAAATCAAGTTTCAGATGCCTTAAGAAGGGCTAGAGCTGAAGTGACTGCCAGGAAGGGACCCATGGGCACATTCTTGTTTTTAGGGCCAACCGGGGTGGGAAAAACTGAAACCTCAAAAGCCCTAGCTGAAATATATTTTGGTTCAGAGAGCAGGATGATAAGACTCGACATGTCAGAGTTTCAGTCAGTTTCGGATATTCCCAGGCTGATTGGTTCAGTTGGAGAAGAAGGGTTGCTAACCACCAAGGTCAGAGAAAGTCCTTTTTCATTAATTCTTTTGGATGAAATAGAAAAAGCTCACCCCAACATATTAAATTTATTCTTACAGGTTCTAGATGAAGGTCATTTAACTGATGGTGTGGGCAGGAAGATTGATTTTAAAAACACAATTATTATTGCTACCTCTAACGCTGGTTATCTAGTAATTTTAGAAGCCCTGAAGAAGAATAAGAAAATGGACGAGGTAAAGGATGAACTTTTAGACCATCTCTTTAAAAAGGGGATTTTCCGTCCTGAGTTTATTAATCGTTTTGATGCAATGGTTTTGTTTAAATCCTTAACTAAGGAGAACCTATTAGACATATCTGAAATATTGCTAGGAAAAGTAAAGAAGGGTCTGATTAAGAAAGATATTGAATTTATAGTTACAAAAGAACTAAAAGAAAAGATTGTTGATTTAAGTTATAATCCAAAATTTGGAGCCAGAGAAATGAACAGAGTGATTCAGGATAAGATTGGCAATGTTTTAGCTAAAGCCCTGTTAAGCCAAAAAATAAAAAGGGGAGATAGGGTAGAGGTACAAGCTGAAGACTTTGGATTGAAAATTAATTCTTAATTAAAACGAAAAGTAAACTACTGGCCAGAATGGAGCGGCCGCAAATATCAAATATTTTGGACATCATATTGGGGAGGCAGCTTTTGTTTTACTTCTGATTTACCTCTTTTTCCGTCAGATAATAATATTTCCCATTAAACAAGTTTTAACGTCGTCCAGCGCAGGGAGCACTTCGGCAAGATCACGATGAAGATTCACGCAGCTCCAATGATTTTCCTAGAGTAGATCCTGTCTACGATCGCATATTTTCGTCTTAAATTATACTAAATGGATATAATAATTTTTCTCAGACAATTTCGCATAGCAGAATTCGCTGCTTTTGATCTTACAGGCGCTTTCTTGCTGATGTTTTTGCTTTCTCCGTTATTATCCAGAATATTTAGGGCGGTAAGTGTTGAAATACCTAAGCGAAATTGGGTGTTTTTGACCTTGCCGATTAGCATTATTGTTCATCTTTCTGTCGGTCAGATGACTCCTATGACTAGAGATTTTCTTGATATAGGAGGTCATTATTTCTTAAAAATTGTTATTATTGGCTTTCTCGTTTTAGGGCTAAAAGGTATAAAGAAAATTAAAAATGTATAACTCATTATTAAAGAAAAATGAATATATCCCCGGAGTCTGCAATATTGGCCCCGAAGAAATTAAGAAACGAAGACAAACGGGATGGATAGGTCTTATCGCGACTGTTGCGCTCTGGATGCTATTTATATGGCTTGATATTCCTCGTATCTGGAGGCTTGCACTCTTTTTCCCGGCAATGATGTCGGCGGTTGGTTTTCTGCAAGCATACATGCATTTCTGTGCCTATTTCGGTTTTGCGTCACTTTTCAATTTTACAGAAATCGGCAAAACTCAAACAATAGAGCAATCTGAATTCCATACAAAAGATCGACGAAAAGCATGGCAAATCATTATCTATTCTGTACTTATCGGTTTGACAGTCTCCCTGATTGCCTATAGCCGTTTCAGTTAGAATTCACTACGATGAATGTATTTAGAATCAACTGAAGTTCTAAACTAATCCTTAGTTCTTCTAACTCCTCTCTAATTTTCTTCCAATTTACAGCCCTAAACGCGTTCAACGGAGAGAGCAAAATGGGATGATACTTGTAAGGGTTTTGTTATCGCGGAAATTCGACAAAAGAGGAGAACTTCGTAAGCGTAGCCTGCTGGATCTCTCCTAATATGAAAATATAAAGACGATTTTTTTGTTCATTAGTTACATATGTCTTACTATTTAAAATGGGAATACTTCTATAATTGATTCCTTCTATCTATATCATCATTCGTTGTTTAAAACAGAAACTATTTCAAGAACTAGAATCAGGTTGGTAATCCGGCATCAAAAACCATCTAGTAATCTAGGCGGTTTTGTTTTAGATATCCCCAAAACAGATTCTAACGTCATTCGCCCCTCGGAGCCAGGTATTGATATAAAATTATACAGGTGGTATACTGTTAAATCAGACAAGAGCTGTAAGAGAAACGTAGTCGGGTTTTGTTCTGCAGTATTCTGGTTTTGAACATTATTAATTAACTATTTAAATTCTATGGAAGAAGGAACAATTGCTCGACTTACTGACAGAGGGTTTGGATTTATTAAGCGCGAAGGAGAGGAAAAAGATCTTTTTTTCCACTCAAACGAGCTTAAAGGCGTAGAGTTCAATGACCTCAAAGAAGGTGAGAAAGTTACATTTGAAGTAACCGAAGGTGAAAAAGGACCTAGTGCCACAAACGTCAGCCGAGTGTAAAATTACAAAAGCACCCCGATACTGAGGGTGCTTTTGCATTTAATCTAATAAAAAAAGGCCGTGTTTGGGCCTATACTTGATCAAGTGACTTCTAAGTTTTTATATGCTTCTCTTATTGCTTTGAGATCTATTTCTTTATGAACAGGGCTGTTTATTTCAGAGAAAAATTTCTCAGAAAGTTCATCACCTAGAATTTCTTCTATAACCCCACCTAGAATTATGCCGTCTTTGGCATATTCTTTCTCGACAGTGGCCATAATCTGCATCTGAAGATGCGCAAGTTCAGGGTGGTTTTCAAAGAAAATTTTAAAATTTTCAATAGCTATCATTTTTCTGTCACCAAAGGACTGCTACCAATTATATTATAAGAACAATAAATTATCAATAATTTAATCGCTTACTAAAGAAACTCTAATATCGTCCAACGTGGGGGGCTGGAGCCTAAGAGTCTTGGGATTGCTTTTTTATTTCAACCCGCTAAGATGCATAATAGGAGGTGAGAATAAAAATTTCAGAAATTGATGTCTCTCCAGAAAATATAAAAGTTATAACGCCAGAAGAGTTAAAGGTACAGGGTGAAAAACGAGAGGAAACGAATAAATACATTAAACAGCCAGACGGTAGTAGTTATAAGTGCAGAGATTGTGGAACCGAAATCAAAGCTACTTATCATCCTGTTTGGAATAGCCCGTTTCCTAAATCTGGGACTGGTCAAGTAACGTCTGGTATCCCTTATTGCCCGAAGTGCGAAGAAGAGCCAGACATTAACAGGTTACCTGTTGCTCCAAAAGGAAGCTATCATAATCCGTAAGAAATGCCTCTGGACTTATTTGTTCTTTATAACTATATGTTTAATGCGTCTGCATTTGATTGAGGCGCTTTTTTTTTATATAAAACGGGTTCTAATACTATCTTTATATTAAACTTCAGAGCTTCTGTGGATTCCCTGTGGAAAAACAAGGGTTTTTACGTTCATTATACAAATCTTGTTATTTTGTGTTGACCTGACCCTATTAAGTGATGTAAAGTGAATGCAGGTGGGGAATTGTGGATAAGTATGTTAATAAGTAGCCTAATCTGTGGATAATCCGAATAAACCCACTAATAGATTTTTATGTTTATTGGAGAATACACATATACAATTGACAATAAGAAAAGGGTAGCCATACCTGCTAAATTTCGTAAAACATTAGACAAGACAGCAGTTATTACAAGAGGTATAGATAGTTGTTTGGCAGTTTATCCAACAAAGGAGTGGGGAGAATTAACAAAAAAATTAGAGAGTTTGCCTAGTGGTAAAGTTGATGCTAGGGGATTTGTTAGGATTATGTTGTCTGGAGCAGTAAACGTAAGCTTAGATAAATTGGGTAGGATTTTGATCCCTGATTATTTAAAAAAATATGCTCATTTAAACAAGGATGTAATAGTAATCGGTCTTTCTAACAAAATAGAAATTTGGGACGACAGAGCTTGGAAAGAGTACAGAGAAAAAATAGAAAAAGATATAGGAGATATGGCAGGCCGTCTACATGAACTCGGGATATAGGACTTTTATGCACAAAAGTGTTCTTCAAAAAGAAGTTATAGAGTATCTAAGCCCGAAATCTAATGAAAATTTTATTGATGCTACCTTGGGATTAGCCGGTCATACAAAGTTAATTTTAGAAAAGATTAAACCCAAGGGGAAAATCCTAGGGATCGAGACAGACAATAAGCTGTATAAGGAATTATTGGGCTTAAACATAGATAGATTGATTTTAGTAAATGATTCCTTTGTAAATTTAAAAAAGATAGTTGAAGAGAGTGAATTTAGGCCAATATCTGGAATATTATTCGACCTAGGCTTATCAAGCTGGCATCTAGAAAAAAGCAAAAAAGGATTTTCTTTCTTAAGAAATGAGCCGCTGGATATGAGATACAACACTGATTTCACAGAACTAACTGCTGAAGAGATATTAAATCAATGGCCCGAAAAAGAAATTGAAAAGGTTTTAAAAGAATATGGAGAAGAAAGGTTTGCCAGAAAAATAGCTAGAGAGATTATTAAAAACAGAAAGCAAAATCCAATAAAAACAACTTTCCATTTAATTGAGATTATTAAAAAGAGTGTGCCTGTCTGGTATCAGCACAAAAAGATTCATTTTGCCACCAGGACTTTCCAGGCTTTAAGAATAACAGTAAACGATGAATTAGGCAGTTTAGAAAGAGTCCTGCCCCAATCCTTAGAAGTTTTAGAGAAAGGAGGCAGGATAGTAGTAATCTCTTTTCATTCGCTTGAAGACAGAATCGTTAAAAACTATTTTAGAGAACAAAAAAAGAAAGGTTGTTTAGAAGTTTTAACAAAAAAGCCAATAGGACCTAAAAGAGAGGAAATTGCTTTAAATCCTCGCTCAAGGAGTTCAAAGCTCAGAGCAGCTGTAAAAATATGATTAAAATATCTTCTATAAAATTCATTTGGTTTAATACTATTGTTATTGGTTCTTTGCTTTTACTTTTCTACATATTTCAGGTTGGAGCTAAAGCCCAAGAAGAACATCTCATTAGATCTTATCAAGAAGAATTAAATGTTCTTTCTGGAGAAAATAAGCTTTTGAATATTAAGTTTTCAAAGGACAGCTCTCTGTCTAATATAGAAAACTATTTTTTGGATAAAGATTTTGTCAAAACTGATCAAGTAAGATATATTCAAATTCTAAGAGGTTCGGTTTTGAACAAGTGATGAAAAACTGGAGAATAAATATAGTTTTTGTTTTTTTAATACTTTTTTCAGCGGCCATTATAGATCGCTTGATTTTTCTTCAAGTATCAAATGGGGAGATTTATCGAGCCTTATCTCAAGGACTTCATAGTTCTTTTTTGGAACTTCCAGGAAGCAGAGGAGAGATCTTTTTGAAAAACGGAGAACCTTTAGCTATAAATATAGATTTGCCGTTTGTTTTTGTTGATCCTACTCGGGTAAAAGACCAGGAAGAAGTAGCTCGATCTTTGGCTCCAATCCTCAACCTCGAAGAAGTATTTGTTTTAGATAAATTAAATAAGCATGGTTCTTATTCTTTAATAAAGAGAAAACTAAGTCAGCAAGAAGTAGAATCTTTAAGAAATCTAGATTTAGAAGGAGTTTTCGTCGGTAAGGAAAAAGGGAGATACTATCCAAAAGAGGTTTTGGCGTCTCATGTAATAGGTTTTTTGGGGGCCGGAGGAGAAGGACAGTATGGTTTAGAACAATTCTATGACAGTACACTTAGAAGCGAAAAGGGATTTATAAAAGAAAAGAAGGGAGCTGATTTAATTTTGACAATCAATTATGATATCCAGTTTGAGGCCGAGAAATTACTACAAAAAGCTAAGGAGAATTTAGATATTGAAAAGGGACAGATTATTGTTCTAGATCCCGATTCTGGAAAGATACTGGCCATGGCTGATTTGTTAAATTTTAATCCCAATAACTATGAAAAATATGCCGAAGAAGGGAATCTGGAGATTTTTAAAAACCGAGCTACTCAAGGACTATTTGAGCCTGGTTCTGTTTTTAAGACAATAACTATGTCAGCAGCCCTCGAGGAGAAAAGAATTTCCCCTAAAATGACCTATATTGATCAAGGATCTGTAACTATCGATGGTGAAACTATATATAATTATAATGAAAGGATTTACGGAGAACAATCAATGACCAATGTTCTCGAAAAATCAATCAATACAGGATCCGTTTTTGTCCAAAAACAACTGGGACAGGCTCTTTTTCTTAAATATATGAAGGATTTCGGACTCTTCGAACCAACTGGAATTGATACCCAAGAGACTTATA
>JANBVM010000016.1:6802-9518 GCA_024239015.1 Patescibacteria group bacterium
GGGAAGAGATATAAGCTTTGCTACAGCTTCTTTTGGCCAGGGCATTGAAATTACACCAATACAGTTAGTTAGAGCCTATTCTGTTGTTGCTAATGGAGGAAAGCTGATAAAACCCTATTTAGTAGAAAGCATAATAGATCCAGATAATACGACTAAAGATCTTAATCAAAAAGATAGCAATAAGAAGATTATTTCTCCTAGCACAGCTTCGCAACTGACTGCAATGTTGGTGAGTGTCGTGGAAAATGGCTTTGCGAAATCAGCCAAAATCCCAGGTTATTTTATTGCTGGTAAAACAGGAACGTCCCAGGTTTCTTTCGGGGCTTTAGGAATAGATAGAGCAGGTTATTCTGAGAAGACAGTTCAAACTTTTATAGGGTTTGCTCCAGCCTTTAACCCAGAGTTCTTAATTTTAGTAAAGCTCGATAATCCAAAGACAAGAACTTCTGAATATTCAACTGTTCCTATCTTTAAACAGTTGGCTGAATATATAATAAATCTATATCAAATCCCACCAGATTATGAATAATTTTTTAACAAAATTAAAATTTCTATTTAAAAAACAAAAGGTAGTTATTGTGACAGGACAAGGAAGAGAAACAGCAAAAGCGGCTATCTTGGAGGTTTTAAGGCAATATTTTAAAGTTGGAGAAGATATTTTAGTCTTTGAATCGAAGGATAAAGATATTAAGAAGGTTGAGTTTTTCCTGAAAAGATCACGAAAATCTATTTTGGTTGTAACCAGGGCAGGGGATATTCCTTATGACAAATATTTTTTTGATGGAGATGAAGATAAAATAAGGAATACTGTTGATTTGGCAAGAATCTTGCCCTCTAGTACTAATTTAATTTTGAATTTTGATGATGAAACTATAAGATCAATAGATGACGCAACTAATCTAAATACCCTGACCTTTGGCTTCCAAGAACAATCTGATTTTAGGGCTACTGATATAAAATTAAATGGGGGAACAAACTTTAAGTTAAATTATGAAGGGAAAATCGTACCCATTTGGTTGGGAAGGGTTTTTGGTAAAGAACAGATATATTCTGCTTTATCTGCAATTGCAGTAGGTAATATTTTTGGCTTAAATCTAGTAGAGATATCTCAAAGCTTAAAAGATTATCATTCCTTGCCTGGAAAGATGAGGTTGGTCCAGGGAATTAAAAATTCCCAAATCTTAGATGATTCAGAGTCAGCCACAGTTTCTTCTATGATTGAAGCTTTGGAAGTTTTAGGAAATCTTCAGGAATATAAAAGAAAAATTGCTGCTTTAGGAGATGTTGTAGGAATTGGAAAATATACCATTGAAGCTCATGAAGCAATAGGGGAGAAAGTATTTGAAAATGCTGATTTGCTTTTTACATTTGGCGCAAGAGCTAATTTCATTGCAAAAGGAGCTAGATCAAAAGGAATGCTACTTGAAAAAATCTTCCATTTTGATACTATTGAAGAAGGTAAAATAGAGATTCAGAAAATTATCAAAGAGGGTGACGTAGTTTTAGTTGATGGTTCAAAGGAAATGAAAATGCAAGAGATAGTTGAGGAAATTGAATCAAAAACAAGCTAAATCACTAAATAATTTCATTTACTTACGCGTTAAGTTTTGAATAAATCAGTTGATCTTTTAGATCAATTTTTCGTTCTTTATAATCTAATAAAAGATAAGGAAGTATAAGGAGATAAAAGGAGTAATGAAAGTAAAATGTCCAAACTGTAGAAAAACGGTTACACCGAATTCAAGAAGTTGTCCAAGATGTAGAGTTTTCTTAATAATAGATAATCGTGGGAGGGTGAAAAGAAAAAAAACTCTAAAAAATCAACGGACAAGTTCTTACTGATAATCTAAACAATAAGCTGGGAAAACCTCAGCTTTTTTTTATCCAACAAGGTAATATCATAATACTGAGTTCCCAAAATTGTAGTTTTGTGCTAAATTTTAGAACAGAAGGCCCCATCGTCTAACGGTTAGGACATCGGGTTCTCAATCCGGGAATAGGGGTTCGATTCCCCTTGGGGCCACCATATGAGACTTCGAGCCGTCAAAGTTCCGATTTAGCTCGAAGATTACTCCTAATTTAGCGGTTCCATAACCTTTATTTCGCGTATACGAAATTCCTTCGGGACAAGACAAGCTTTTTCAGCCTTAAAGAGCATAAATTATTGTAATCATGGCTAATCAAGATACAACAGGAAAAAAGTTTTTACGCGAGACAGACGCGCGTATTTTGATTGACCGCAAGCTTCGCGAAGCCAACTGGGACCCGGAGGATAAAAACCAAGTCATTACTGAAGAAACCTCACAAGCCGGACGAGCTGATTATATCCTGAAGGATAGTCGGGGCCGAGGAATGGCTGTAATCGAAGCAAAGCGGTTTTCTGTTGATCCTGCTTCTTCAAAACAACAAGCTCTCTCATACGCAGAATCAATCAAAGCAGAGTTTATCTTCTTGTCTAACGGAGAAGAAATTTACTTTTGGGACTACAAACACCGTCCAGAACAAAAAGTAGCCACATTTTACTCTCAACGTGATCTTGAGAAAATACAGAATTTGCGACTTGAACAGAAGCCAATATCAGTTATACCAATCCCCGAAAGATACTTTAAGGGCGGAGAATGGCGCACACCCCGTCCATACCAAAAAGAAGCAATGCATATCATGGATAAGGCGCTTGAAGGCGGTAAGCGTAAAATGCTTCTTGTTATGGCAACGG
>JANBVM010000016.1:9528-24979 GCA_024239015.1 Patescibacteria group bacterium
AAAACTGATGTCATTGCACTCTATCTCAAACGACTTTTTGAGGCCGGTCTCGTAAACCGCGCCCTCTTTCTCGTGGACCGTATTGATCTTGGCGTTCAAACAAAAGAAGTTTTTGACGAAATACTCAAAGATTATCCATCCAAACTACTTTATGGCGGAAAACAGCGCGATGAGTCATCGATTATAATCTCAACTCTGCCAACTCTTTACTCACAGCTTTCTTTATTCACCAGCGGTTACTTTGATGTGATTGTTTCTGATGAGGCACACCGTTCCATTTTTGGTATCTACAATGCTGTGCTTTCACATTTTGACGCTATTAGAATTGGACTCACGGCAACGCCAAGCGCCTATGTTGACAGAAACACTTATAAACTATTTGAATGCTGGGATGAAACAGAGCAAAAAGGCAAGCCGACTTTTGTTTACAGTATTCGAAGCGGTATCAAAGATGGCCACATTGCCGGCTACGACATTGTTCAAATTGACACCAAGGTATCACTTGAAGGAGTAAATTTTGAGGGTGAGGATTATAGTCCCGAAGATCTCGAAAGAAAGATTAATATCCCCGCACGGAATGAACAAGTCGCGCAGGCATATTTCGCAGAAGAAGAAAAACGCGAACCTAAAAAGCCAAGGAAGGCAATCGTCTATGCAGTTACTAAACGACACGCTGCCCAGCTTGCGTATTATTTCAATCAAGCGAAACCGGAGCACAAAGGCCGTTTTGCAGAAGTTATTACTTCTGACACTGAAGATCCTCGTGGTGCCATACGAAAATTCAAATTAGAGGAATTGCCCATGATTGCTGTATCTGTCGGCATGATGGATACAGGAATAGACGCGCCAATGGTTGAAAACATTATCATGGTTCGCCCTACGCGCTCTCCGATTTTATATCAGCAAATGCGTGGCCGTGGCAGCCGTCTTGACAAGAAAATTAATAAAAAGTCATTCAGGATTTATGACTTCGCCGGCGTTACGAAATATTTTAATGACGAAAGTTATAACCCATATTCTGAAATTGCAAAAGCAAAAGCGGGTATTCCATGGGGCACGGAAGTAAAAGATTTTGTTGAGCAAGATTTAGAAATGCCGGCTGGATTCATTCAAGTTACAGAAACTGCCCCAGAAAACATTGATGTCATAGTAAAGCGTGCCTATGTAGAGGTAGGAGCAGAAGGCGAAAAAATTGACTCTGATGATTATCAGATAGCATGGGAGCGTCAAATTCAAGGGCTCGCCAAAGCAGAGTCGTTGGTGAAAAAAGTAAAAGAAGGCCAAGAGCTTTCGAGTGACGAATCAATGCTTCTTGCCGAAAAATTAAACTCGCCGAAGTATTATTTCAACGAAGTAAACTTGCGAGAAGCGTATCATTATCCGCCCGGCACTCTCAATGAGTTTTTAAAAACTGCTCTTGGCGTAGAACAACTTCCCACAGAGGAACAGCTATATGAAGATCGCATCAACGAGCTTTTTGAAGCATGGTTAATTGATAAACAATTCGAGCCGGAACAAGTAAAAATTCTGCGCTTAGTAAAAAGCCAATATATTGCTCGCCGCTCTCCGATTGAAGTATCAATTTTCAATGAGCCGATTTTCCAACATATCGGCGGACTTAATCATGTTTTGCAGATTTTTGATACTGAAGCATTAAAACAAACTATCCAAGAATTAAATCAAAACGTTTTCGTAAATGGCCATGCAAAATAACATCCAACAATTAAGAGAAGAATTTAAAGGTAAAGTCGCGCGTCTCAACGATTATCTTTGGGGTGCCGGCCTCAAAGACCCGGTTACTCGTATTCAGCAGATTAGCTTTCTCTTTTTCTTGAAAATGCTTGAGGAGCAAGATACTGCGATGGAAAAAGAAGAAAAGTTCACAGGGCACAAACATAAGTCTATTTTTGCAGGGAAAAATGAAAAATTCAGATGGTCCCATTGGCGCGAAAAAACTGGTCAGAATTTATACAAATTTGTCCGCGATGGAGTGTTTCCGTTTATCGAAGATTTGCACAATGGCCACGTAAATATCCGCCAAATCTTTCATGGTGCCAAGTTACTTATCCCTGATGAGGTAACACTCAAGAGAACAGTTGAGATTATTGATACCATTGAGTTTTCACGATTGGACACCGATATAAAAGGAGATCTTTATGAATCGCTTCTTGCGAGTATTGAGTCGGCCGGTGAGCTTGGGCAGTTTCTTACGCCGCGCCATATCATTCGCGCAATTATTCAGATGGTAAATCCTAAAATCGGCGAGACGATCTTTGATCCTGCCTGCGGTTCTGCAGGTTTCTTAATCACTGCTTATGAACGGCTCAAATTCAAAAATAGCGATCCGAAAAATATTGAAGAGCGCGATGGCAGAAAAATCGGCTATGGCGACAAGCTCAATAAAGAGCAGTGGAAGTTCTTAACCGAGAAAACTTTTCACGGCTATGATGTGGACCCGGAAATGGTGCGGCTCGCTTTGATGAATCTCATCTTACACGGCATTGAGGGCGCGCATGTTCGGAGGAAGGATACCATTGCCGGCGCTGAAGACGAAGAAGATTTGCGCAGATTCGATATAGTCCTTACCAATCCGCCGTTTGCCGGAAAGGTTGATCGTGAACGCATAAAGCCGACCCTGCCTGTAAAATCCAACAAAACGCAGATTCTCTTTCTCGGCTATGTAATCAATTCTCTAAAGCCAAATGGCCGGGCCGGCATCATTCTGCCTGAAGGTTCGCTTTTCGGAACGAATAAAGATGACAAGGAAATACGCCGCTACATGCTGGAAAACACAAAACTCGAAGCGGTCGTTTCAATACCCGCCGGAGTATTTCAACCTTATGCAGGAGTAAAAACAAGCTTTTTGGTTTTCAAAAGGAAACCATCACCGAAATTGGATGAGAAGGAACAAGTTTGGTTTTTCGATATGCAGGGCGACGGCTCGTCCCTTTCAGTAGCCAAAAAATTCGGCCCGCAGTATAAGAACGACATTCCGAAGCTTCTGGAATTGTGGAGTAAGGATCAGGCAGTTGCAAAACCATATTCTTGGTTCACAAAAGTCGGCGATATCGCCGAAAACGATTATATCCTTTCGGCGAACACTTATAACCCCTACAGCGGCGAGGAAGAAGTAAGTCATCGCGAGCCTAAGGAAATTTTAGGTGAAATTGAAAGCGGAAAGAAAAAACTTGAATCGGCGTTAAGTGAGGTTAAGAAATTGTTATGAAAAAGTTATATCCAAAAGGTTCAGAATGGCGAAAGTGGGATTTGCATATCCATAGCCCGCTTTCTATTCTCAATAACCAATTTCCGAAACTTACAGATGGAAAACCAAATTGGGAGCCGTTCCTAAAGAAGTTAGAATCTTCGGATTTAGCGGTAATCGGCATAACCGATTACTTTACCGTTGAAGGTTACAAGGCCATGAAAAAATTCAAAGAACAGGGCCGACTGCAAAATATCCATACTATTCTTCCCAATATCGAATTTAGGCTTAAAAATATTGTTTCGGCTCGGAATAGAGAAGAGAAGCGACTCAATTTGCATGTGATTTTTTCTGAAGATATCTCCGAAACCGATATTGAAGAGCACTTTCTACACGACATCCAATTTTACTATCAAGGTGACCCACAGAATCGTGATGAACGCAGAAAACTTAAAGTGTCCAATCTTGAGGTTCTCGGAAGGGAGTTAATGGAGCAACATGCGCCTTTCCGCAAGATGAGCGTATCTCCACTTGAAATAGGGGCTATGCAGGCTGTTGTAGATCACGAAGAAATCACCGAGCTTTTGACTAAAGATAGCAGATTTAAGGGTAAGTATATTATGGTACTTGCCGCCGATGACTGGGATCAAATCGACTGGAATGGTCAAGCGCACCATTTAAGAAAGTCACTTTTACAAAAATCGGATATGGTTTTTGCCTCTAATGCAAACACACGGCAATGGTGCCTCGGAAAGAATCCGTATCAGGAAGGGTTGGAACACTTCATTAAAGAATTCAAAACTCTTAAACCATGCGTTCATGGCTCTGATGCTCATAGGATCGAGGATATCGGAAGGCCGTGTGCTAAGCGCGGAGACAGAACTCATAATTGCGACAGCGATCCCTCGGCCTGCGAGCTTCGTCATTGCTGGATCAAAGCGGACCCAACTTTTGAGGGACTCAAGCAATTGTTATACGAACCAGAAGAACGAGTGGCTATTCAGCAAAACGATCCATCACCAGTAATTAGCAACTACACTATTATAAAGATAGACGTTAAAGGTGCTGTGATAAACGATGAACTTTCTGTGGCAGATGCAGAAATTGAATTAAATCCGTTTCTTGTAGCGGTGGTGGGAGGAAAGGGTGCCGGCAAGACAGCATTGGTTGATTTAGTCGCAAACTGCTATATGGATCGGGTGGCTATGGATGACAAAAATTCTTTTGTCAAAAGAGTAGCCGAATATGAGCCGGAAATATCTACCTCCTTATCTTTTCGGGACGGCGGTGAATTCACCAAAAAATTGAATGAGAAAAAATTTTATGAGGATGCTCAACTAATTTATATAGCGCAAGGCGAACTCGAAAATTACATTGGCGAAAAATCTGATCTGCATCAGCGAATAAAAGACCTCATCTTCGACAGCCCGCAAATTAAGAATACAACCCTTAGTTTCGATTTCGATGAGGCTGTCGTAGCCACCGAAGAACTCGAAGGCAAGGTATCTGCCAAGAACCAAGCTATCGAACCACTGGAGACTAAAACCAGCACAGAAAATAGCAAGGCAATCGAGCGGGAAAAAACAAGAGTTGAAGCCGATCTTAAGGACATAGAAAAACGAATAAAAGAGCTTGAAAAAGTTCAAGATAAGTCAGATACGGAAGCCGCTCAAAAAAGACAGGAAAAAATCGGCGTATTAAAGTCTCGCCACGAGGACCTCACTGCTCTTAGGGATACGCTCGAGAAAGCAATCAAGCTTTTAGAAGAACAACTGGATGAATTTAATAAGCTTGTCGATACTGCAAATGAGTTAATGAAGAAATTGAAGATCGAGGAGGTATTCCCGGAGCTTTCGTATTCACCCAAAGCTAAACTTGAAAAAATTCTTGGTTCTGTAAAGACACAAATCAAGCAAGTGGTTTCAGAAGTTGAAACTGAGCAAAAAGAATTGGAAAAATTAAAGCGTGGAGTAAAAGAGCACGCCAAGCTTCTTGAGCGCAAGCGTGAATTGCAAACGGCATTAAAGACAGTCGAGAAAAAGACCAAGCAATTCGAGGAAGATAAGAAAAAACTTCAGGAAACAGAGGCGGATCGCAAGAAATTGGTCAAGGAATTATTGGAGAGTGTAGTTGTCCAAAAAAAGCAATATGAGGAAATCATAAAAACCTTCTCCGACAAAAAAGTGGATGTCCTTTCAGATATCGATTTTGTTGCTGATGTCCGCTTCGAAGACGAGAGTTTCCTTGAAAAAGCTGAGGGTATTCTTGATAACAGAAAAATCGAGGTTATGGGTGACGATAAGAATCCGCCGGTATTTGATACCCTGATTAAGTTGGCTCACGCCATTGCAGACGGAAGCGAGTCAAAGACAGATAGACTTGTCGAAGAAATAGAGCGATGCAATAAAGAATTCAAAACAAAAATTAAAAGCGTCCCTATAACTCTGGGTGATTTCTATGATTTATTGTATGGGAATTACATGCGAGTCATGCCGGTGGTCAAATATAAAAAGACCTACTTGGAAAAACTCTCTTTGGGGCAGAAAGCGACTGTGTTGATAAAAATTTATCTCGCTCACGGCGACAAACCGATTATCATAGATTCTCACGACGATCATCTTGATAATGAGTTCATTATGGATGAGCTTGTGAAGGCTATAAGACAGGCGAAAAGCTATAGACAAGTTATTCTGGTTTCAAATAATGGCAATGTGGTTATCAATAGTGACGCAGAACAAATCATTGTCGCCAATCGGGATGGGGGTAGGATTTCATACACATCTGGGGCAATTGAAGAACCCCTTATACGAGAGAAAGCTATCAAAGTGCTTGAGGGTGGCCCTGAAGCATTCAGAAAGCGTCAACAAAAGTATAGAATCACTTCCTAAAACAAAAATAATCTGCCCAACGAGAAAATCGGGAGAAAAACAAGGTCGAATAAAAATTAAGAATAAAAAAAATAATTATGGAAAAAGAAGAAATGAGAAAAATCGTAAACGAGGAGTTGAAAGCCGTCATGCCGCCAGGATTAAATGAGATACAGCAAAAGTTGTGGCGGTTTTGTTTCAACATGGTGCGGCAAAATGATTTGTCGCAAGAAAATCCAAAAGGAGGAACAGTAATAGCCAGCGAATGTATTGAACGGTTGAAACAAACCAATCCTGAAGACTTTCCATCATGAAAACTTGGCCAACAAAAAAATTAAGCGAGGTATTAGGGTACGAGCAACCAACAAAATATCTTGTTGGCTCGACTGACTACAAGGATGAATATATGATTCCAGTTTTGACAGCCGGAAAATCTTTTGTGTTAGGAAATACAAATGAGGAAAGCGGCATTTTCCCAAAAGAAAAATTACCAGTAATCATTTTTGATGATTTTACTACCGCTATAAAATTTGTTGATTTTCCTTTTAAGGTAAAATCATCAGCAATGAAAATTTTACATGCAAAGAAGGATGTGGCAGATATAAGTTTTTTGTTTTATAAAATGCAAACGATAAAATTCGGGCATGATCAACACAAACGGTATTGGATTTCAGAATATTCAAATCTTGAAATCTCTCTCCCGCCTCTTGAAACCCAAAAACAAATCGTTGAGCGGTTAGATAAAATCGCCGAGTCGCAAAAATTGAATGATGAACTTATCCAAAAAGCCGACGAGCTTTTTCAATCGCTTTTACATAAGGAACTTGATCCCGCTGGCAAAGATTGGGAGATCAAAAAGATTAAGGATATCGCCGGCGTCGGGAATGGTGGGACCCCCAGCACAAAAAATCCAAAGTATTGGAATGGAAAAATTCTATGGCTGACTCCAAAAGAATTATCTGGTTTTGAAGATATAGAGATTTTCGATACAGAGAGAAAAATCAGCAACGAGGGACTTAGTCATTCTTCAGCCACCCTTTTACCGGTAGGCACTGTTCTGTTTACTAGTAGGGCGCCGATTGGTTACATAGCGATTGCCGGTGTCACGATGACGACTAATCAGGGGTTTAAGAATTTTGTTTGTGATAGTAAGCAACTAAATAATAAATTCCTATATTTTTTCCTCCGTCTTAAGAAAAAATATCTACAGTCACTTGGTCGAGGTGCTACATTCACTGAAATAAGTAAAACAATAGTAGAAAAGGTAGAGATTTCACTACCGTCTCTTAAAATCCAAAAACAAATCGTTGCGAAACTTTCCGCGGCGCAGGACTATAAAACCCAACTCCTTGCCCAAAAATCAAAACTCAAAGAACTTTTCAGTTCGGTTTTATCAAAATCATTTAACGCTTAATACTATGCTTCCCAAAAAGGCGATTGAAGAATTTAAGAAGATTTATAAAAAGTCCTACGGGGTGGAGCTTTCGGATGAGGACGCCACGGATAGGGCTAATAGGTTGGTGAATTTGTATAAGGCAGTTTACTCGGATGAAGTGTGGAAGTTGCCGAAGGATTTAGGCGGAGAAAAATCAAAGCAGTGATTTGATTTGTGTTTGCCAGAAGGTAATATACCTCCGCTATGAAGAAGTCGGATTTAGGGGACATTATCGAGGTGGTGATTATCTTGGCAGTTCTTGTTGCCGGGTTTTTCTATACCATTCACGGGCTTTTCGATAAGGATTCTATTTCGGGTTCTCATAACCGCTACTACGAAGCACGTGAGGATTTCTAACAAGCTCTCACAAATCGTCAAATTTTGGGTAACCTGGCGTTAATGGTGCAAAGCTCTGGCCCGGGGTCAAACATTTGCCACGGGGGCAAACACGGGGCAACCCGCTCGGTATGAGCGGGTTCAGTGCTTCACATTCGGCAGAAGTTGGAGATAATGGTTATGACAATTCGCTTGCGTATTTAAAGGTTTCCGAGTTAATGAGGATGTGCCAATCGTACAACTCTCGCAGAACTTGGTTCCACTGGGTACACATTAAGTCCACCAGACAACTAAAAACCCGATAAGACTTATCGGGTTTTTGCATCTTTATTATTGTATATTTATATTATTTCTATTATGAAAATAGCTATGGTTATAGCGTTAATAACCAAACAGTAATCACACATCTTTCTAAGAACAAATAGCATAATATACAGCTGTATAATGGTGATAAATGCGGTAAGACCCCCAATAGCAATTAGAGCAAGCTCGACAGGAAAAATACCTATTTGTTTAACTCCAGATAACAAGAGCGCAACAAAAAATATTACGAAACCGTAATAGGCCATTCCTAATACTTCGTTAGGTATATTCAGCATCTTGCTGTATTTGCTATTTAATACTTCATTACAATCGTCTCCAGCCAGACAGACAAGTTTTTCGTTTTTTATCTTTTTGTAGTAAATATACCAAGATATGATAAACCCAATAAGGGCTAATACTATAATCCAAATGTTAATCATTATATCTTGTTATATACCAAAGATGACTCTATCAATCGAAATAGCTCCGGCCCCAAAGAAAAATAGAGTTATTGTGGCTGCAAGAATAATAAAATCAAACTCCCAGCCAACTTTATCTTGAGCTGTAAAAGGAGCTTTCATCTTCACTATCTTTAGCCAATGAGCTCCAATCATAATAATCCCGAGAGGAATTAATGCCAGTTGAGTTAATAAGCCTAGCAACACTGCTAAACCTGCAAGTGGTTCAACAATAGAAAGTAGTTTCATAGTACTTAGCATGCTAGCTGGCATTTGTTCAGAGGGTTGCATATTCCACATTTTTAACTTCTGACTGCCATGGACTAAAAAGATAGTTCCAACAGCTATCCTAAGAGCTAATAATCCAAGGTCAGCCATTTGATGAATGTTTAATAGATCCATATTAAATTTATTATTAAAGTTGAATTAGATTTCGACCTTTTCTTATTATTAAATATATCTTTTACCCAAAAGTGAAGGTGAAAATGCGTAGACCAGGATTTTCAATAATAATTTCTAGAGTATGTTCACCGTATCCTTTAGGATCTTCTATAACACGGTAAAGCCTGTCTTGATCAATAAAGATAGAAGATTCATCATTATTTTTTTCTACATCAGCTCCAACCTCATCACCCAGGGGGACTTTATCTCGAAGGACTCGTATCTTAACGCCATTTTCTGAACTAGCAACAATGAAGACCTTTTCTGCTTGATAGCGAAAGATAATCTTGGCATTAGAGCTTTTATTCTCAGCAAACTCTTTAGTGAAATCCCAATCTCCTACCAAGTATAAAGTATTGTTTTTTATACTATCGGGTTCAGTCAAGCTTTGTATTCCAGACACATTAGATTTTCCGTTCCCAAGATTAAAATTACGTGATGAGCCAAAATAAATCTCTGGACTTATGCGCACTAAAGGGCTGACTTCTTCCGTTCCTTCTGGTTTTGAAATATCTTTTTTAATGTCTTCTTGGATATTAAGGGCCAGCATCCGTTCTTCCAAAAGCTCTTGAATTTTTTGTTCTGTTACCGTATAGGCTCCCTCGCCAATATGGTCATAAACGATGAAGCCATCAATATCAATCAGATATTTCCTTGGCCAATATCGGTTACGATATGCATTCCAGGTAGCATAATCATTGTCCAAAACTACTGGATATTCAATACCAAATTTTTTGACAGCAGCTGTAACATTTTCGTATTTCTTTTCAAACTCAAACTCAGGGGTATGAATGCCAATAATTTCTAATCCTTTATCTTTATACTTATCATACCACAGCTTGAGATAAGGCATTGCTCTCTGACAATTAATACAGCTATAAGTCCAAAAATCTATCAATATGACTTTTTTACCGATAAGTTCTGCTAGATTGATGTTGTCTGTATTAATAAACCCGGATGGGCTTACTATCTCTTTTGCTAAAGGATATTTTTTTGCTTTCTCTTCTATGTTTGCTGAAGTGGTGCTTGGCGTGACCTCTCCTCCTTTTGGCATCTTGAGACGGAGCGGCTTATTATATTCTAGGTAGAAAATCGAACTAATAATTATAACAACAACTATAACTAGAATAGTTGTTTTTTTATTTGAAGTTATCATTGCAAAAGCCAGCGATTAAGAAGTTCGAAATTAGCTATACGACTTAGGTTTTGGGTAAAAACTAAAACACCCAAGACGATCAATATGATTCCAAATACGATATTAATATATTTGATACTTTTAGCGTAACGTTGAGCTACCTCATATGCTTGGCCAGCGAATAATCCAACAACAAGGAAAGGTAGTCCGAGACCGAGCGAATAAGATAGTAAAAGGTTAAAGGCTAATCCAGGCTGGGTTGCAGCTAAGCCAAGTATTGCTCCTAGGGCCGCACCAACACACGGTGTCCAGCCGACAGCAAAGGCAGAACCAAAGACAAAAGAAGTTACATATTTCGATTTAAACTTCCTCTTGACGCTAAACTTATATTCTTTCTCAAGGAAAGGTAAACTAATAAGACCAGTCAGGTAGATCCCAAAGAAAATAATAATTATTCCTCCTATCCTTGAGAGCCAAGCTTGGACATCATAAGCTACCATCTCAAGAAGAGTATTCAGCAATACTCCCAAGGCTGCAAATATGATAGAAAAACCCAACACAAAGAATAGACTATTGAGGAAGATATCTTTTCTTTTTGACCGAGCCTCGCTTACCGAAGTTCCCGCCAAATAAGCCAAAAAACCAGGGATGATAGGTAAGACGCAGGGTGATAAGAAAGATACAATACCAGCTGTGAAAGCAATTATTATAGTTATATCTGTCATAATTACAAAGATTTATTGATTTCGCTTAGGTAACGATCTTTATTCCAGGTTTCAGGAGATTTCAGAACTCTTTGGCCATTTTTTAAAAAGACTTTTGTGTGCTGATAAAGAACACTGAATTCTCTGGCTAAGTTTTCTTCATTGTTGTCAGTCTGGCTGTCGTTATAATTGACACGAAATCCAACGACATTTTCTTCTTTTAATTCGTCAAAAGCAGAGTAAAGATGGGGGACTTCTGCTCTGCAAATTGGACACCAACTAGCATAAAAATATAGTACAATTAGTTTGTCTGATTTTAGTGCCGTATCATAATCTGACTTATTGAAATCAAGAATGGGGGATGATTCACCAGCTAAAACTGTCCCGGAATAACCCATTATTATCTTTGCTTCTTCCTCTTTTACTACTATTTCGCTGCTATCGTCTTGGGTGGTGTTACTCTCTACTTCTATTTCTTTTGTTGTAATCTCTCTTTCCTCAGAGACTTGCGGTTTTCCTAAAAAAATAAACCCCGCAATTACCAATATGAAGGCAACAGCTATTATAATAATGGGTATGCCTATACCTTTTTCTAATTTATTAATCTCCATAAAACATTATTTCCTAAAAAATGTATTTTATTGCCCGACCATTGTTCCTTCAAGGATATGATCAGCTGGAGCTGGATTACCATCATCAGGCTCGATGGTCAGAACATAAAAGGTATGATCTGTTAAATCTTGCCCAGAAACATATGTATTTGTGTATACGCCGTCAATCTTATCTACTCTACCGCTACTTATTACATTAAAACCTATTCCTTTGCGCACAATCCAACCTTCATAGAAATCAGTTCCTTTTGGGTCTGGTAAATTATCGAAGGTTACCAGCAGGCTATAAGTTCCATTTTCAAAACTAGCATTTGCAACACCAAAACTATTGCCTCCAGTATTTATCCCAAGAATAGTCTCTCCATTTGTAACATCTGCTAATTGACCTGAGTACTGATAGGTCATTGCCATGATTTCTTTCATCATCTTTTCATCAACTTCTTTCACCATAGAGTCTTGGGTTGATTCAGTTTCCTTCATCATTTTGTCTGTTTCTTCATAAACAATATTACCGCAAGAAACATATACTCCTATCTCTGGATAAGATTTATGAACATTGATAGCTAAAGGCAGTTCAGATAGTATTTGTTCCACCGACACATCAAGGATTGTTTCTGAAGAGCCAGTCACATCAGTTAATGGATATTTTATACCTCCAATATCAGTACAAGAATTAAGATGAATATGGGCAGGTTGACTGATGTCAGCAGCTGGAGCTCCGCTAAGTGTCAATGTGACTTTTGCTTTACCATCAACTTCTGTAATGGTAGCAGTTCCTGATTCTCCAGAATCATTCCGAGAGGCTAACGTTAGACTTATTATTTTTGTATCTTTTTTTTCCATCATTGAATCTTCTTGAACTTGAGGTGATTGTGAACCACCATAATAGATGGTCCAGGCTCCAATGAAGACCAAAGCAATTATTACTAATATGACGGGTAAGCTTATGCCTTTTTGTGATTGAATATTCATAATGATTAAGTTATATAATAAAAATTAATTATTCAACTATTATATTATTTAATTATATTGGATTGCTGAGTATTGTGTCAAAGTGGATTAAAATATCACTCTTACTAACAAATTCTAAAATAGTATTATATAATTATGGGTAGATGAAAAAACTTTTTTCTTCAGCACATTAAAAATTAGATGATAATACATGGATGTCACTAAAACACTCAGAGAGATAATTCCTATAATGGAAACAAATAAGCTTTGGTATCGAGTATTTGGAGGAGTTGCTGTTGATGGTTATCTAAAGGAGGTGAGTCGTCAGCATTCAGATGTTGATCTGCTTATTCTTGAAGAAGAAATTGAGAAGATTAAGGAAGCCCTAAAAAAATATCAGGTGGAAGTTTTAGAGCATAAAATTTTCATAATGATAGAAGGCGTCGAGGTCGCTTTAGCCAGATTTGCAGAGGGAGAAGAAGGTTATTATTTTACAATCTTACCTACTCACAAATGGCCCAGAAAACTGCTTGAACCCACAGAAATAGTTTTTGAAGGAATTAAATTTACTGCTCCCAGTAAAGAATTTCTCTTATCCATAAAAATGCCAAGTTCTATAGAGAAAAAGATAAGCAAGATAGAAGAAATCTTATTAATATCGGTGCCGATATTAACATTGCTAAAAAATATAGATTTCCTATTGAAGAATGGAAAGAAATAATCTCTAGAAGATAGGCAAACTTCTATATTTCAAAGAGGCTTTATATTAAAAACCTCTTTTTTTTATTCCTACTTTAAGATAAAATACCATAATGGCTAATTTTTTATGGCATAATTTAACATTGAAAGAGATAGAGAAAATCCTAAGGACAGATTTTGAAAAGGGCCTGAGTCAAAAAGAAGTAGAGTTTTATCAAAGAGAATTTGGTAAAAATAAACTTCCAGAAGGAAAACCTCTTTCTAGTCTTAAAATATTATTAGAACAATTCAAAAGTCCTCTAATATATATTTTAGTAATAGCTGGGTTCGTTACTTTATTTCTGAGAGAAATTGCAGATAGTATTGTTATATTTGGGGCTGTTTTTTTAAATACCATTGTTGGATATATTCAAGAGAACAAAGCGTCAAAATCCCTGGAGGAGCTAAAAAAAGTGGTAAAGTATACAGCCACAGTTTTAAGAGAAGAGAATTTAAAAGTTATCAATTCTGATGAATTAGTGCCAGGTGACATTATTTTTCTGAGTCCAGGAGATAAAGTCCCTGCTGATGGAAGAATAATAGAATCTAACCAGCTCAAGACAAACGAAATCGCTTTAACTGGTGAGTGGCTTTCAGCTAAAAAGAAAGCAGAGATTTTACCAAAAGAAACTACATTAGCTGACAGGGATAACATGATTTATATGGGGACAGTTATTGAAGACGGAAAAGCAAAAGCAGTAGTTATTGCAACTGGAGTCCAAACTGAAATCGGGAAAATAGCTGTAATGATTAGAGAAACAAAAGAAGAAAAAACTCCTTATCAGAAAAAATTAGCTAATTTTTCTAAAATACTTGGAATATTAATTTCTTTAGCTTCTATCGGAATTTTTATTGGAGGGGTAGTAACAGGTAAAGAAGTAGTAGAAATGTTTGTCATAGCCGTAGCTGTGGCTGTGGCTGCAATACCCGAAGGATTGCCAATAGCTATGACCGTAATTTTAGCCTTAGGCGCGCAAAGAATCTTAAAAAAAGAAGGTTTGGTAAGAAAACTGGCTTCTGCTGAAACGTTGGGGAGCACTTCCATAATCTTAAGCGACAAAACAGCTACTTTAACTCAAGGGAAAATGAAAGTAAATAAAGTTATAACGCCCAATCTAATTTTTGATAAAAAGTTCAATAAGAAAGCAGAATTATTGACTCTTAAGATTGCTAGTTTTACCTCAGAAGCCTTTATTGAAAATCCCAAAGATCCTAAGGAAAAGTGGATTTTGAGAGGCAGACCTACCGATAAGGCTCTTTTGGAAGCTGGAATTGAAGGTGGAATTATAACGTTTGACAAAAAGAGATCTAAAAAAATAGCTGAGATACCATTTAACTCTATAAATAAATTTATTGCTTCTGCTTTTAGAAACAAAGGTGTCTCTTTATATGTTTCTGGAGCTCCAGAGAGAATCTTAGAACGCTCTACTTTCTTTAAAAGAAAAGGAAAGAAATTTAGATTAACGCCAAAAAGACAAAAGGAATTAGAAAGTGAGTTGAAAAAATTAGCTGGAGCTGGATTAAGAGTGGTAGCGTCAGCCCATAAAAAAATGGGGGCTAAAAAAAATAGTGAGGTTGTAGAGAATTTAGAGAAAGAAGTAAATAATCTAATCTTTGCAGGTTTTATCACGCTAAAAGATCCGGTTAGGAAAGAGGTAAAAAAAGCTATAAGGGTCGTTCGTAAGGCAGGGATGAGAATGATTATTGTTACTGGAGATCATAAATTGACAGCAGAATCAGTGGCTAAAGAGGTTGGTTTTAAAATTAAAAAAGAAAATGTTCTAGAGGGAAAAGATTTAGACGGTCTTTCTGATAAAGATTTTGAAAAGATTTTGGATAAAATAAAAATCTACGCTAGAGTTGAACCAAAGCATAAAA
Organism: Patescibacteria group bacterium; assembly: GCA_024239015.1. Taxonomy (GTDB): domain Bacteria; phylum Patescibacteriota; class Minisyncoccia; order Minisyncoccales; family JANBVM01; genus JANBVM01. The sequence continues at coordinate 24,591 of JANBVM010000016.1, forward strand.
CAAGGATTGTTCAAGCCTGGCAGGAAAGGGGAGAGGTGGTAGCCATGACGGGAGACGGGATAAATGATGCCCCAGCCCTAAGGAGAGCAGACATTGGAATAGCCTTGGGTTCTGGAACAGAGGTAGCTAAGGAAACCTCTGACTTAATTCTGTTAAACGATAGCTTTTCAGTAATTGTTAAGGCAGTTCAAGAGGGAAGATTAATTTTAGATAATATAAGGAAGGTTATTACTTATTTGCTTTCAAACAGTTTTAGTGAAGTAATCCTAATTAGCGCCAGTCTTTTAATAGGACTTCCTCTGCCAATTACTGCAGCTCAAATTTTATGGGTGAACTTAATTGGAGACGGCTTGCCAGATATTGCTTTGGCTTTTGAGCCAGAAGAAAAG
>JANBVM010000017.1:0-1493 GCA_024239015.1 Patescibacteria group bacterium
GTATGAAAAGTTCTCATTGTCAATTGTGTTCCCGGCTCACCAATTGATTGGGCAGCTATAACTCCAACTGTACTTCCTAGTTCAACCAGCTGATTATTCCCTAAATACCAACCATAACATTTCTTACAAATTCCTTTTATTGATTTACAACTTAGGGGCGAACGAACCCTTATCTTTTTAATTTTGGCTTTTTTAATTTTCTTTACTTTTTCCCAATCAATCATCTCTCCCTGCTTACAGGCTCCTTTTATGTTTTCTAGACAAATTCTTCCGACAATTTTAAAAAGAAGATCTTGACCAATTCCATCAGCATCCTCTTTGAAAATTTCAATACCTGATTTATCTTTACAATCTTTTTCTGAAACTATCACCTCATGAGCAACATCAACCAATCTTCTTGTTAAATATCCGGCAGTAGAAGTCCTAAGAGCCGTATCGGCTGTCCCCTTCCTGGCTCCGTGGGTAGAAATAAAATATTCTAGAGTAGAAAACCCATCTTTGTAAGAACTTTTTACTGGCATCTCGATTATATCGCCTACTGGGTTTATTACCAATCCCTTCATTCCCGACATTTGAACAATCTGTGACCAAGAGCCTTTAGCCCCAGCATCAATCATTTGAAAAACAGGGTTTAATTTAGACAAGGACTTTGGAATCTTTTTTTCTATTTCTGTTTTTGCTCTGCTCCAAACCCCAATTATCTTGTCTGATTTCTCAGCCGGAGAAAGAAGCCCTTTTTTGAAATAATCTTCAATATCCAACTTTTCTTTTTCTGCAGCTTCTAATATTTTATCTTTTTCTTTTGGCACGACTAAATCGTTTATTCCCCAGGTAATAGCAGATAGAGTAGAATATTCGAAACCCAAATCTTTAATTTTATCTAAAACGTCTTCTATGATATCTTTTGGGTATTTCTCAATAACCTTTCCGACAATTCCTTCTAGGATTTTTAGTTTAATTAATTTGTTTTGAAACGGAAAGTCATTGGGTAAAGCTTCGTTAAATAAAATTCTACCAACAGAAGTTTCCAGAAATTCTGAGTTATCATTATCTTCTTTTTCTATATTGACTGGTTTTCTTTTTGGGCCTAGGGCCTTAATTTTTACTTTAGCTTTAAGCTCTACCTGGCCAAAGTTATAGGCTAAGATAGCTTCATTTAGATTTGCAAAAATTTTCCCTTCTCCTTTTTCTCCCTCCCAAACATCAGTCATCCAGTAGCAACCTAAAACAATATCTTGATAAATAGTAACAACTGGTTTCCCAGTAGCAGGCTTCAATAAATTGACGCTGCTCAACATTCTTTCTTTAGCTTCCTTTTGAGCTAATCTAGATAAGGGTAAATGAACTGCCATTTGGTCTCCGTCAAAGTCAGCATTGAAAGCTTTGCAAACCATAGGGTGGATTCTTATTGCCTCTCCCTCAATTAATATTGGATAAAAAGCCTGAACGCCTAGTTTATGTAAAGTTGGTGCCCTGTTTAGTAAAATCAGTTT
>JANBVM010000017.1:1503-24368 GCA_024239015.1 Patescibacteria group bacterium
ATCTTTAACCTCCTCTTCTAAAGACGCCCAGACCTCATCTGTTTCGTCATCAATCAACCTGGAAGCTCCCCTTACATTATAAGCTAATTCTTTCTCCAAAAGGTTTTTAATTACAAAGGGCTTGAAAAGCTCCAAAGCCATTTTTTTAGGTAAACCCACCTGATCAATCTTTAACTCAGGACCTACCACTATCACTGAACGACCTGAGTAATCAACCCTTTTACCTAAAAGATTCTGCCTAAATCTACCTTGTTTTCCCTTTAGAATATCAGCTAAAGATTTTAATAATCTTCTTCCGCCAGTTGTAGCTCTAGTGGTTGTCCCCCTTCTCATCCCATTATCAATCAAAGAATCAACGGCTTCCTGTAACATTCTTTTTTCATTCCTAATAATTACTTCTGGCGCCCCAATCTCCAAAAGATATTTCAATCTATTATTACGGTTAATGACCCTACGATATAAATCATTTAAGTCAGAAGAGGCGTATCTTCCCCCGTCTAATTGAACCATTGGCCGCAGGTCAGGCGGCATAACAGGAAGGACTGTCATAAACATCCATTCAGGACGAATGCCTGCTTTTTTCATTCCCTGAAAGATTTTTAGTCTTCTTAAAATTTTATTTTTATTTTGAAAAGTGGCTGTTTTCATTTCCTTCTTTAATTTTAAAATTTCTTTCGCCAAATCAATCTGTTCACAAACCTTCCTAACTGTTTCGGCTCCTGTCCCAGCCTCAAAAATCTCACCGTATTTAAAAGAAAAATCACGATAATCAACTTCAGGCAAAATGCTTAAAGGTTTAATTAACGCGACTTCTTCCTTGGCTCTACTTTTGGCTTCTTTGAGTTCTTTGGATTTTTGTTCTAAGTATTTTTCCCCTTTTTTCTTTGGCTTTTCAGATTTTATTCTTTTAAATTTTATCTTATATTCTTTATCAATCTGTTCTAAAATATCTTTTTTACCTTTTTCATTAACATCAGTCACAATGTAGGCAGCAAAATAGACTACTCTTTCTAGATCCCGCATCGGTATATTCAAAACCAGACCTATCCTTGATGGAATTCCTTTCAAAAACCAAATATGTGAGACGGGAGCAGCCAACTTTATGTGGCCCATCCTATCCCTTCTTACCGAAGATTTTGTTACTTCGACTCCGCATCTATCGCAAATAATCCCTTTATAGCGAATCCTTTTATACCTTCCGCAATAGCACTGATAATCTTTTTCTGGTCCAAAGATCTTTTGACAAAAAAGCCCATCTTTCTCAGCTCTCTGGGTTCTGTAATTGATGGTTTCGGGTTTTGTCACCTCGCCATGACTCCAAGACAAAACTTCATCTGGTGAGGCTACTTTTATTCTAATTGATTCTAAATCTTGAACTTTCATAATTTATATGATTGATTATTGTTTGGATTTTTTATCTTTTTCCCCTCTCGATTTCTCCTTCACCTCAACGTTTAATCCTAATGATCTTAATTCTGAAACCAAGAGATTAAACGATGCTGGAATGTTGGGTTCTTTTATTTCTTCACCCTTTAATATTGATTCATAGGTCATTGCCCTTCCCAGGACATCGTCAGATTTTATAGTCAACATCTCTTGCAACGTATGAGATGCTCCGTGTCCTTCTAGTGCCCAAACTTCCATCTCCCCGAATCTCTGTCCACCGAACTGAGCTTTTCCGCCCAAAGGCTGTTGAGTAATCAAAGAATAGGGACCAATAGATCTCATGTGAATTTTATCTTCAACCATATGGACTAGCTTCATTATATACATGTAACCAACAGTGATATTCTTTGGGAATGGAATTCCAGTTCTTCCATCAAAAAGTTGGGTTTTTCCATCTTCAGACAGACCAGCTGTTTTAAGCTCTTGTCTTATATCTTCTTCAGTCGCACCAGAAAGAGCTGGGGTTATAGCATAAAAACCTTGTTTTTTAGCTACCCACCCAAGGTGGGTCTCTAAAACTTGACCTAAATTCATCCTTGAAACTACGCTTAAAGGGTTTATCACCATGTCTACTGGGGTTCCGTCAGCCATAAACGGCATTTCTTCAGCTGGTAAAACCTTGGAGGTAACTCCCTTGTTACCATGACGACCGGCTAATTTATCTCCAGCTTGGATCTTTCTGATCTGGGCTACCTCAACTTCTATTTTATTTATAACTCCAGGTTCAAGCTTATGCCCCAATTCTCGAGAAAAAACTTTTACCCCTGTAACCCTTCCTCTTTTACCGTGCTCCATTCTTAAAGAGCTGTCTTTAACATCTTTTGCCTTCTCTCCGAAAATAGCCCTCAACAGCCTTTCCTCAGCAGTTAACTCAGCTTCTCCTTTCGGAGAAATCTTACCAACCAAAATATCGTTGGGACTAACCTCAGCTCCAACCCTAACAATTCCTTCTTCGTCTAAATCCTTTAGCCTTTCTTCAGAAACATTGGGGATGTCTGAGGTTGTAACCTCAGGACCTAGTTTGGTTTCTCTGACGTCACAAGTAAAATTATCAATATGAATTGAAGTATAGACATCATCTTTAGCAAGTCTCTCTGAGATCAATATTGCATCCTCAAAATTCCCTCCACGCCAGGGGATTAAAGCCACTAAAGCATTACTGCCTAAAGACAAATGTCCTTTGGAAATTGCTCCACCATCGGCTAAAACATCTCCTTTCTTAACCTTTTGGCCTTTCTTTACTAATGGTTTTTGGTGGAAGCTTGTGTATTGATTTGTTCTGAGAAAAGTCCTTAATTCGTAATTGCGTGTTCTAGATTTTGAACCCCTAACTTTAATGTGTTCAGCATCAACCTCAGTTACTGTTCCATCTTCCTGGCTAATAACTACTTGCCCAGAATCTTGAGCAACTCTTTTTTCTACTCCGGTCATCACTAAAGGAGGTTCGGGTTTAATAAGGGGGACAGATTGTCTTTGCATATTTGATCCCATAAGAGACCTGTTGGCATCGTCGTTCTGTAAAAAAGGAATCAAGGAAGTAGCAATGGAAATCGGTTGTTCGGCTGAAACATCAATGAAATCAACTTCTTTCTTATCAACTATGCCTGGTCTTCCTTTAATCCTGGTCTCAACTTTTTGCCGAGTAATATTGCCCTTTTCATCTACCGGAATAGATCCTGATGCAATACTATATTTTTCTTCCTGATAAGCATTAAGGTATTGAATCTTAGAAGTTACCTTCCCCTTTTCTACCTTGGCATAGGGAGTTTCCAGAAACCCATAAGGATTAATTCGGGCAAAACCAGCCAAGTGCGAAACCAATCCGATATTCGGACCTTCTGGAGTTTGAATCGGACAAATCCTTCCATAGTGAGAGGGCTGTACGTCTCTGACTTCGAACCCAGCCCTTTCTCTTGTTAAACCGCCAGGTCCAGTAGAAGTCAATCTTCTTTTGTGCTCTAGCTCAGCCAACGGGTTTTCGTTGTCCATAAACTGTGACATTTGACTTGAAGTGAAGAATTCCCTAACTATTGCCATCACTGGTTTTGGGTTGATAGCCTGAATCGGGGTAAGAGTATTAACGTCCAGAGTTGACATCCTGTCTTTTACAATCCTTTCCATTCTCATTAATCCTACTCTTAATCTATTTATCAACAGCTCAGCAAAGGGTCTAACTCTCCTATTCCCAAGGTGATCGATCTGATCTGGTTCAGCTTCTGGATTGTTATTTAAACGAATAATTTCTCTTAAAACAGCAATAACATCCTCTGGCTTTAAAATTCTATCTTCGACAGTGATTTCCTGCTCTTTAATCTCTGGTTCGCCAGATTTCTTTCCTCCAGCTTTTAGCTTCAGGCTTTGTTTTTTAATTGAAGCTTTATCCTTTAATTCTGGCAACCTATACAACATCCTCCACCTGCCAACTTTTGATAAATCATATCTTTCAAAGTTAAAAAACATATTATCTATCAGGTCCTTGGCTGTATCGGGGCTTGCCATGTCACCCGGCCTCAACCTCTGATATACCTCAACGAGGGCATCTGCCTGGTTATGGGTCAAATCTTTCTTTAAAGTCTCTTTGATAAAATCTATTTCTCCTTTGTTGACATCCTGGAATTTCTCTTTAATTGATAAGTCTTTATCAATACCAAAAGCCCTCAGTAAGGTTGTAACAGAAACCTTTCTCCTGCGGTCAATTTTTACAATTATGTTTCCTGAAGATTCAGTTTCAAATTCCAGCCAAGCCCCTCTATTGGGAATAATCTTGGCTCCAAAAACATTCTTACCTCCAACTCTCCTGGAAGTAAAAAAAGCTCCTGGTGAGCGAATAAGTTGAGAGATAGCTACTCTCTCTACCCCATTAACAATAAAAGTTCCCCTTTCAGTTTGCAGGGGAAAATCGCATAAGAAAATCTCTTGTTCTTTTACTTCTTTAGTTTTTAGGTTAACTAACCTAGTTTTTACCTTTAGAGGTGCCTCATAAGAAGCGTTATTCTTTTTTGCTTCTAGGTCTGATTTGTATTTTGGCTTATCTAATTTATAATCTAAAAACCAGAGTTCTAATTCCTTTTTGGCATAATCCCGAATTGGAGATATTTCCTGAAACAATTCTTTTAAGTCTTTATCCCAAAATCTCTCCCAGCTCTTCTTTCCCAAATTAGCTAAATAAGGTAAGGGTAAGAAAACTCTTGACTTGGCAAAGCTTTTTGTTTTTAGTTCCTCCATAATATAATATTTAAAATTTTCCCTGGCTTAACAGGTAAAAATACCCTAACTCTTTAGGGTAAATATGTAGCTTTAGTTTCTTAACTAAAATAAAACAGATTAAGATTAAAAATCAAGAAATTAAATATTCTTAAATCAAAAGTTTCAAATATAATTCTAATCTTTTTTTAGAAATTTGTCAACAGCCCTCATCTTACTCTTCTAGATTCAGTTTCTAACGGTTTTTTTCATTCTTATAAGTTTTAAAGTCGTCGTAAATGACCAGAATGTGGGTAGATTGAGAAACTATGTTCTGACATCACAGGACAACAAAATATATAAAAGCTGCTCTAAATATCAACGATTGATTGGCCATGAGTATGAATTATTCTGTGGGTTCTTTTCTTAATTCTTCTAATTTATTGATCACATCTTGATTACCAGGGTTCAACTCCAAAACCTTCTCAAAGGCAGAGATAGCTTTTTCTTTATTACCCTTATCTGTATAAGCTATTCCTAAAGAATAAAGAGCGTTGGAATGATTTAGGTTCAGTCTAACTATATTTTCAAACTGCAAAATTGCTTCATCTACCCTTCCACTATTAAAGTAAAGACGTCCTAAATGAAACTTTGTTTCTGTATTTAAAGGATAAGCTATAACTGATTCTTCTATTTTAGAAATAGCTGTATCTAAATCACCTTCTCTTTCGTAGACTAAAGCTTCTTGGATTAAGGCATCTATATAGTCTGGTTTTACTTCTTTAGCTTTAACAAAACTAGATTTTGCTCTTTCAAAATCTTCTAGGTTCAAGTACAGCTTACCAAGTTCAGTGTATAAAATTGGGTTTTTGCTTTCCAATTTAATTGCTTCTTCAAAAGATTTTATTCCCCATTCAGTGGCACCCTGAACAAAGAATTGGATATCTCGGTAAATCATTCCTTGCGTTTCCCAAGCAGCAACACTATTTGGAGAAATTTCAATTGCTTTAGTGGATTGATCGATTGCTTGAGCCATTAAGTCTCTGATTTTTACTGCGTCTTGCTCAGCTTGGGGCTTTGCAGCTTCCTCTGTAAGCTGAAATAGATAGACTCTTGCCAGAACTATTTTATAGGTAGATGACTTGGGGTTTAAGATGGCAGCCTTCTCCAAAAGCGCTACTCTTTCCTCTAATAAAGGAGCTCTCTGAGCATTAGCATAACTCACATCAGCCAGATAGTCTCTTGCTAAAAAGTAATAACCGACAAAAACTGTCAAGGAAAAAAGAATTAAAAGAGTAGAAAAAACTAAACTCATTTCTGGAAAATCCTTAAAAGATATCCTTTTTAACGATCTGGTCGGATGCTGAAGAGAAATAACTCCTAATCCTAAAATGAACCAGAAGCTAAACGCCAAAACAGTGTTTTGATAATAGACAAATTGCCCTACCAAAAGAGCAATTAGTGTCATCATATAGGGCAAGACCATCAAGTTTTTACGGAAAACCCAAGAGACTAAAAAGAACATTAAAATTAAGCCAGAGTAAGATAGAATTCCCAAAAAACCTGTTGTAGCAAATATTTCTGAAAAATGGCTCCCTGATCTGTCAAATCTAATTTGCCACCAAGGTTTTGTATTAAATTCTCCTGATTTAAATTTTGAAAAATCATAATGCCAGGTTCCCAAACCCGAACCCAAAAATGCGTTCTTTAAGCTTTCTGTTGCTGATCCAAAAGCAGTTCCCCAGCTTATTCCTTGTTCTAAAACCTGTTCTTTTGGTAACCTAATCCCTGTAAATTGACTGATGTCATCTAAGAACAAGAAGGTAGTTGCAATAATTATTAAGAATATGGGAATTAAAAGTCGATTAACATTTTCTCTAAAAATCCTGGATGCAAAAGCAAAAATTAAAAACAAAATTAAACTAACTAGTAAAATAATCCAAGCTGGATTAAAGTTAATAATCAATAGCAGTATCAGTGATGCAGCCAAAGTTAAATAATAAAAAACCAACCCGGGTCCTTTCTTATTATCTCTCGACAGTATTCTTCCTACCAAAAGCACTGTAATTATAGAAAGGAATACTGCTAATCCTTCCAAAGAACCAGATATTGTATTAAACGTTCTCTGTAGCATCAGTTGTGGTAAAGTGGTTGGAATCTTCCCCCATATCCCAAAAATCGAAAAGTAGGCTATTAAAATGACGAATGAAACCGACAACAAAAATGGTTTTAAAAGAGATTCAGGAGTAAATAGTAAAGAAGGAGTACCTTCACTGTCTCCTGTTTCTTGCCTGTCTTCTGAAACTTCGGCAGAAGTAGATTTTCTAATAGATGAAGTGTTATTAACTATTAAGAAATAAAGGGTTCCCAGACTCAAAAGACTAATCAATCCATTTGAAAACCTACCGTAAAAACCAAACAAAGAAGAACCTTTATCTACAGAAAAAATTACCGAAATTACAGCTACTAATAAAAATACAAAAACAAGAACATCCAATGGTGTTCTGCGAATACGAATTTCCTTGTCAATGAAAACCATTTTAGCCAACCAAGCTAAAAGAGAAATTGAAACTAAAAAGAAAATTAAATATTGTTTTGAAAATTCATATACTTCAAAAGAAAACGGCAACAAAAAAAGCGGCAACAAAAAGACTAATAAATATAAACTAGATTTTATAATTCTACCAAACATATTGTTAATTATTTAATTTTAACTATTTTAAAAAAAGAAGGCAACCTCTTATACTTCCTCGCTATTTATGTTCTTACTACATTATATATACTATTTACTTTAAAAAGAAGAGGTGGAAGTTGTATTTTGGTCAGTAGTAGTGGGAGAATTCAGAATGATACTCCAATTAAAAGCAGCTGGCACAGGATCCTCTCGACTAGCTGAGTCTATTGCTTGAACCTTAAATTGATGATTGCCTTCTGCCAAATCAGAATATATCTTTGGAGAGTTGCAACCCTGCCAGAATTCAGTATCTATTTTACAAGTAAACTGACTGTTTTCTTTTGTTGAATGAAAGGTGAAAGTAGCTTCGGTTGAGCTACTAATTCCTAAAGGGTTGCTATCAATAATTGTATCTGGTGGAAGATTGTTAATAAGAGTCAGAGTAGTGGTTGAGCTTAGGCTGGCTAATATTATGGTTGAGTCCGAACTAGTCGAAATTATTTCGCTAGTAGTTCCGTTATTCAAAGGTTGAGTCGTTGTAGATTGAGTTAGGACTGTTTTTGATCGACAACCTCTTTTTTCCTTTCTCCATTCGCCATTCTCAATCCAGATACAGTAGGTATCATTAGTTGTTTTATCAAGCATTTCAAATTCTTCAGTAACGATTTTCTTTGCTTTGAAAACCTCAGCTTCTAAAACGCCTCTTTCATTAACTACAAGACCAAGAGTAGCAAGAGTCGTTTTTAGTTGATTTGGGTCAATTTGTACAATTTGACCACTGCCATTTTGTTCAACAGCTAAATCATTTCCAAGCCAATGAGGATTAATGAAGATTATAATGTTTCCTGTTTTTTCAGATTGGTAGGATTCTAGGGCTATTCCAATTACTCTTCCTGCTTTTGTTGCTTTCATTGCTACTCCAGGCTGAGATGAAGAGGTAAGATAATCTCCTATTTGAATTGCCCCATTTTCTGTAGAGATCTTAACTGGCACTCTTCCATTTAAAGTCATTCTTATTGCATTTTCTCCAGCTATTTCCATTCCCATTGTTAGATGAGGTGCAGTAGATACCACCCCAATTACATTTTTATCATAGGAAGTTTGGCAAGCCTCTACTGTTTCTTGAGCTACTAAGCTAGTACAGATTACCTCTCCTGGAGTAGGTTTAGTAGTTGAAGTATTGTATTTTATCCATTCTGCTACATCAATAGCTCCTCCTGATCTAGTGGTAGCATAAAGATCACCTGCTGTTTCAGTAGTTGGACAAGAAGCATCACCTGAACTGCAAACTGATCCTCCGCCTTGGACTGTTAATTTTCTATCTGGCGTTGTGGTAGCAATGCCGACGTTGCCGTTCTCAATTAAAACGTTACCGGTTCCCTGAAGACTCAATACACGTTTTGTTCCAATATCCTGAGTAGCATCAACTCCAGAATCCCATAAATAAAAATCAATATAATTACCGACATCTGCATTACTACGATGTCGCGTTTTTATAGCATGTGTATAGTTAACCCCGCCCCCAAATGACATAACAATCTGATTAGAAGTGAATGTTTCTTCATTATCACCACCACGTAATCGTAACGAGTCCTCACCTGCTGTGCTACCACTAACATCTAAGTTAGCACTAGAAGTGTTTGTGGTTACGACTCGGACGTTGACTTTTCCTGAATCAGTAATTTTGAACGGGGTAGTATCACTTGACTCATCATCAACACGGAAAGCATCAGCTGCGGCAGTTTGGAGAATGTGAGTTTTTGCTGTAGGAACCGTTGTGCCGACTCCGACGTTGCTATCTCCTGAATCAACATATAATACTGGGGTGTTAGTGTCAGTAGTAGTACCAAGCGCTACATCTCCCCAAACATCAAGTAAGTATCTTGGAGAGGTGGTAGCAATACCAACATTGCCAGACGTTCCTTTAACTAATAAACCTATTGTATTTGCTCCTGTTGTTGGAGATATATAGAAATCAGCATCAGAAGTTACAGGATGTATTTGCAATGAGGCAGAGGTTACTCCAGAAATAGCAGAGTCGCTTATTCTAAAAGCCCAATCATTAATCTGGCTTGTGTTTCTTTCTAGTCTGAAAATTTCAGCTCCAGCCCCCGAAACATGCAATGATGTTGCTGGGGTAGTTGTGCCAATGCCGACATTACCTGCTTCTTTGATAACCATTGCTATATCTGAACCTGCGCTATCAGATAAGAAAATAATATCACGATTTGCTCCACTTAATCTTGGACTAATTACTAAATTACCAGCTCCATCAAATGGATATGAATCTCCACCACTAGTGCTATAAATGATTGGTCTTGTGAAACTAGTTAAAGCACTACCTTCATCATTACTCAAAGTTAATCTTCTAGTTTCTGTTTCAGTACTAACGTCTAGATTTGTAGCTAATATTTTACCATTTACATCCAATGTGTTACCTGGATTCGCGGTCCCAATGCCAACCATATCCTGACTAGAATCAACAAACAGTGTAGGTGTTGTTGAAGTGCCAAAAGCAGCTGAACCCCAGACATGAAGCGGGTAAGATGGTGTTGTGGTGGCAATGCCGACATCGCCACCGCCTATTCCTAGAAAAATATTTCCTGTTGAATAACGGTTGAGATACAGAGAATTGTTTGTTTCAGCTTCGATTGTTAGATTCGACGGATAAATCCTTATTCCTCTAGAATTCGTAGTAGCATAAACTCTCATTGACGGGTCACTAGCATAAATATCAAGTTTATATGCTGGTGTGCTTGTCCCGATGCCGACGTTGCCACCTGATTCAATCGTTACTCTTACATTATCATCTGTGCCTAATTGAAGTGCATTGGCATCCAGAACGCCCAAGAGAGTTGCATTTGAAATAGCATCGGTATAATTCACATTTTCTGGGTCTTTCCCAGTATTCCCCACTATGCCTAATATTGATTGGAAAATAGCACCGTCTTGGCTAAACTTAATGAAAGGATTATCGGTTTCACCTGAATCATCAGTATCAGCTTCTAAAAATATTACGGCGTCACCAGTATTTTGCACTTCAAGGTTATAGACTGGACTAACCGTCCCAATCCCAACCCTTCCATTTCCTGAATCAACATATAAGGTGGGAGTAGTTGATGTGCCGAATCCAGCACTGCCCCAAACATGTAATAGATAAGAAGGTGTGGTAGTACCGATACCTACCCCTCCATTAACCCCATCAATATATAAGGTGGATGAGTTGAAGTTCAAAGATACGTTACTCATGGCAATGGTGGTGGTAGCATCAAGAGTCATTGTGTCTGTAAACTCTGACCAGTCTAAGGAATCAGCAGCAATGGCTGATGAAGTGGCTTGTCCCCAGACAGGTAATCCTCCTGATACTATTAAGATCTGGCCTGGTGAACCAATGGATCTTTTGGCTAAGGTGTTTGAAGCTGAGGAGTATAGGATATCTCCTGTAGCATAGGTATTCTGGTTGGTTCCTCCGAAGGTCTCTGTAATAACATCACCCTGCCAGGTGCCTGTGACTACGTTACCGGTAGAATTAACAATGAAGGCATTATTTCCAACTACAAAGTCTCCAGTAGCTGTAGCATTAATCATTTTCATATTATCAAATAAGGAGCTCCCTATTACTTCTAGAATATATCCTGAGGTGGTAGTAGCACTTCCTCCAATAATTACTACATCAGTTATGTCAGCAGGATGAATGGCTAACTCATCACTGGTTGTTGAAAATAATCCTGCTCCTCCTCCACCTGTAGTATCTATTCCCCAAGTAGGAATACCGTTGATTACTTTTAAAACTTGGCTGTTGGAACCAACTGGCAGCCTGTATAGAGCTGTGGTGGTAGTAGCAAACAAAATGTCTCCTGCTGAATAAGATGAAAAGCCTGTTCCTCCAAAGTCAGCAGCTACAGCTGTTCCTTGCCAGGTACCCGTAACTACTGTACCTGAAGCGTTAATTTGAAAACCTACCCCTGAAGAACCAATGGTTAGTAAAGATGATGGTGTAGTTGTTCCAATACCAATATTGCCTGAAGGTAAAATTCTCATTCTCTCTTCACCAGCTGTAGCAAGTACAATTCTATTAGTTGAGGAGGCAGTTAGAGTATCTCCAGACACAACTTCGGTTGAGCTGGCACTTTGGATGGTTAAGCTTCCGTAATTAGTTGTCTTCCAAGTTGAAGAACCAGCAGCAGTTAAATTAAGGGGCCCATTAGAAAATAAAGTGGTAGCACCATCTGATAAAACAGATGCGGTGAGATAATTTAAGGAATCATATCTAACGATAAGTTGAGGTTGGGTAGTTGTAGTAATTTGGATGGGGCCGGCAAAAGTTGAAGTTGTAACGCCTTGAACATCTAGGGTTCCTCCAAAAACTGCATTCCCTGAACCTAAAATATTACCGACGACGTGAAGGGCTTGACTGGGAGTAGTAGTAGCAATACCTACTCTACCCGTCCCAGCATCAACAAATAGAACGCTGGTGGTTGTTGTACCAAACCTAGCACTTCCCCATACATCTAAAGCATATTGGGGATTGGAGGTAGCGATACCAACGTTACCGCCTGTAATCACAGCACCATAACCAATTCCTTGTTGGGTAACAGTTAAAGCAGGTGAGGTAGAAGAGGCCGTAATGGTCAAACCTCCAGTGAATGTTTGGCTGCCACTCACTGAAAGATCGCCGGTAATAGTAAAATTGCCAATTAAGGTCGCATTTCCAGTATTCTCGACCGAGAATTTAGAAGCACCACCTGATTGAACATCTAAAATCTTACCAACAAAATCTGATGGTGCATTCAAAGTAATTGTCTGGGCGATAACTGGGCCATCTATTCTTGTTTTATCAGCCAGGAATATTAGAGGGTTTAGGATGCTGGTAGAATCAATAATAATTTGTTTGCCGTGGAGTTGTAGGCCTGTAGCTGCAGATAAGATGACATTGCCAGAACCTGCTGTTTGTAATACTATATCTCCATTTTCTTGATAAATTTTAGGGGATCTGATTGGTTCTTTAACATAGATCTGTTGGGTGATGACGCCTCCCGGGGCATAGAGTCTTTTTTGAACGTCTGACTGGAGGAGAGAGATATCATATCTTAGTAGGGCTAGTTGGGCTTCATCTATTTTTTGTATCTGCTGGGTTATCTGGGTTATCTTTTCTACTTTGGTAATCTTGCTTACTTCTTTGGTAATTTCTTTGGAGATGATACCTTCCTCTTTAAGGGCTTGGAATTCTTTTTGGAAGGCTTGGATTAATTTATCTGTTAACGTCTTTTGTGTTTCAACAAATACATCTTCTGTCAAAAGATTATCTGTTAAGGAAAAACTTAGGCTTCTAGTTATGGACTGATACGTTTTAACGAAAAAATTATTGATCTTTTGCCAAACATTGTCAGGCTTTTTATCAACAAAATCATTTGCTGTAATATATCTTTCAGATACACCTTTTGTGAAATCTTTAAAGAAGGATAAATTTTCTTTAATAGATCCTCTAATGTCCTTAAGTATTGGAAAGCCCTCCATTATTGGCAAGACTGAGAAGCTGAGTAATTTGTTAGATTGTTCGCTAATTTTTATTAGATAAGGGTCAGGTAAATATTTTCTGATACTGATACTAGCGACTAATAAAACAAAAACTAATGCTGATAAAAATATAAGACGAGCGATTGGAGCCTTTGGTGCGTACGAACTAATTAATGGTTGGAGCTCATCCTTGTGTGGTCGAAGTGCATTCTTATGCTTTTTTAAATATTCATACAACCAATCTCTTTTTGTCATCCATTTTTTTCCAAATTTTACTGCTCTCAATTTTCCTTGTCTAGCCCTTAATGACAAATAGTCTTGTGAATAGTCACAGTATTTTGTTGCTTCTCCCAGAGTAATGTAATTGCTGGGATCGCTCAAATACTCATACAGCCAATCTATCTTTGTCATCCATTTTTTTCCAAATTTTATTGCTCTCAATTTTCCTTGTCTAGCCCTTAATGACAAATAGTCTTGTGAATAGTCACAGTATTTTGTTGCTTCTTTGATTGAGATAAATCCTTTTTGATTTTCTTCTTTCATACTTAATCCAGGACTCGGAAAGGATTGACAAAATTTTTAAATTTGATATTTTAAGAAAAGAGAGTCAAAGAAAAACCGCCTACCCTGGTATTTTTTCGCGGCTCTCTTTTGTTATAGTCCCGAATACTTAATTATCTTAAAAACAAAAAGGGCTGTCAACAACCCTTTGTGAATAACTTTTATTGTTTTTCCGATACTATTTATTGCGGTACTTCTAGATTATTCTTAGTATCGGTTATTTCCGATACCAAAAATCTTGTATTATTTAGCTCGATTGGGAATAAATGCTCTGTAGAACCCCTAATCCAATAAAGGTGGAAATCAAACCACTCCCCCCGTAGCTAATTAATGGTAGGGGAATACCAATTATCGGTAAAATCCCGATGTTAGTGCCAATATGAATAAAAATTTGAGAGACTAAAAGGACACTGAATCCAGAAGCAAAAAGACGAGGGAAGTTGGATCTGCTGTTAATGGCAATCTTGAAAATACGCCAGATTAAAAAGGAGAAAAGAAAGAGCAAAAAACCAACGCCTATTAGGCCTGTTTCTTCTGCAATAGCAGAGAAAATGAAATCAGTGTGGGGTTCAGGTAAAAAGCCGTATTGGGTCTGAGAACCTTTTCCTATGCCTTGACCTAAAATCCCCCCTGAACCTATAGCAATTTTCGCCTGTCTTTGATTCCAGCCCATTTTAAGCGGATCTGACATCTGGGGTCTAATAAAGTCTAATATTCTCTCTTTTTGATAGGGCTTTAAAATTGTTGACCAACTCAACATTAAGATCAAAAATCCAACCAATATCAAGATTAAGAAATGTCGTAATTTAATTCCAGAAATAACTAGAATCCCCAACCATAGGCTTATCAGAATCAAAATTGAACCTAAGTCTGGTTGAAAAAAAATCAAAATAGAGGGCAAAATAACATAAAGGCCAGAGATCAGAATATGTGTTACCTTATACATTTCAATGTGTCGCATTGAAAAATATTTCGCCAATAAAATAATTAAAACGATCTTTGTAAATTCTATAGGATCAAGAGAAAGTGGGCCTATTTTGTACCAAGATTTAACCCCTCTGATTTCTGGTGCGAAGAAAAAGAGGCCCAACAATAAAAAGAGAGAGAAAATATACAGAATTAAGATCAAATAAGGATCTACGCGGAATGTCCGCCAGTCAAAAAAACTGATCAAAAACATTAAAAAAATACCTACTAACAAAAAAATGATTTGTTTTTTAAAATTCAAAAAATCACCTTGGGCTAGAGAAGTGCTATATATAAACAAAAGCCCTATAGTTACCAAAGGCAGGGTAGCAGATATTAATATCCAATCTAGCTTTTTTAATTGTCTAAACATAAGAGTTTATAACTGATAGTGAATATTAATAAAAATGAAGGAAATTAACAGGATTAATAATTTTTAGTATCGTTTTATAAACTTTTGTAAGTTTTCTTTCCGTTCTAACTAAGTTTTTAGTGAATTAACGCAACATCTTTAGGAACTCCTTTTCCTCCATTATCTTAATTTTTAGCTTTTTGGCTTTTTTAAACTTTGAACCAGGATCATTGCCAACAATAATAAAATCTGTTTTTTCTGAAATAGACTCAGAAGTATCTCCGCCTAAAAGGCGAATTTTTTCTTTAGCCTCCCCTCTTGTCATTACATTTAAGCTGCCTGTTAAAACAAAAGTTAATCCTTTCAGTTTTGAACTTTTAATCTTTGAACTCTTTATTTTCACCCCAGATTTTTTTAATTTCTCAACAAGTTCAAGGTTTCCTTTTTTCTGGAAAAACTCGTAGATTGATTTAGCTACAATAGGGCCTATATCTTTGATTTTTTCTAATTCAGAAAAAGAAGCTTTTTTCAATCTATCTAAAGAACCAAAGTGGTCAGCTAAATCTTGAGAGGTCTGTTCACCAATATTTCTGATTCCCAAAGCATATATTAATTTAGATAGGCTAACTATATTTTTTGATTGAATCGCTTTAATCAAATTTTGAGCAGACTTTTTGGCAAACCTTTCTAACGGCAGAATATCACCTTCTTTTAACTTAAACAAATCAGCTGGGTCAGAAACCAAACCTTCCTCAATTAACTTATTAATTATTTTGGGTCCTAAGCCTACAATATCAAAGGCTCTTTTTGAAATAAAATGATGAAAATATCTCTTTTTTTTGGCAAAACAATTTGGATTAGGACAACGCCAAATAACTTCTTGTTTTTGTCTTAATAATTTCGTGCCACAAGAAGGACAATCTTTAGGTAGCTTAAATTCTTTTTCTCTTCCGCTCCTTAACTTTGGGAAAACTTTGGTAATGGCTGGTATTACATCTCCTGCCCTACTCACAACAACTGTATCTCCAATTCTCACCCCCAACCTTTTAATTTCCTCAGCATTGTGAAGGGTTGCTCGAGAAATCACCACTCCACCAACCCTTACTGGTTTTAGAATGGCTATTGGGGTCAAGGCCCCAGTCCTTCCAATCTGTAATCTTATATCTTTGATAACAGTAGTAACTTCTTGAGGCGAAAACTTGAAAGCTCTTATCCCCCTTGGGCTTTTTCCAACCACACCTAATTTCTTAAAAACCGATCTGTCATTAACAGTTACTACTACCCCATCGATCTGAAACGAAAAAGATTTTCTTTTCTTACTGATATTATTCCAATATCCTATAATCTCTTTTAAGTTCTTGCATTCTTTCCCAAGGTCAGTTTTAAGACCTAAGCTAAACAGAATCTGGTGAGATTGAGAGTGTTTCTTATGTCCCAAATTAGTAATAACGTCATAGGCAAAAAATTTTAAAGGACGAGAGGCAGCTAACTTTGGGTCTAATTGGCGAATTGAGCCTGCAGCTAAATTTCTTGGATTAGCAAAGGTTTTCCCACCTTTTTTCTTCAGTTTTTTATTCAGTTTTTCAAAATCCTTTTTTCCGATATAGACCTCTCCTCTTATTTCAATAGTTCCCTTCTTTATCAGTCTTTCTATTTTTTTTATGATCTTCTTTGGAAGCTTCTTGCCAGTGTTTGGTAGAGAGTGAATTTTTAATTTTAACGGAATACTCTCGATGGTTTTTAAATTTTGAGTAATATCTTCACCAATCCGACCATCTCCCCTGGTGGCACCTGAGACTAAAATGCCTTTCTTATAAATTAAGGTAACGGCAAAGCCATCAATCTTTGGTTCAGTAAAATATTCGAATTTCTTAGATAGGATCATTCTTCCCAAATAATCTTCCCACTTCTTGAGTTCTTCTCCAGAAAAAACATCTTCTATTGAAAGCATGGGGATTCTATGTTTTACCTTTTTAAATTGTTTTAATGGTTTCCCGCCTACTCTCTGAGTAGGAGAACCGGGAGTTATAAGTTCAGGGAATTCTTGTTCTAATTCGTAAAGCTCATGTTTTAAAGAATCAAAAGCTGCATCAGAAGCTTCCTGCCTGTCTAAAACATGATACAAATAACGGTGATAACTTATCACCTTTTTTAATTTATCGATTCTTTTTTTAGCTTCCCCTTTAGTCATAATGCTAATAGGTTATCTCAATAGCCCGACTTGTATTTCTATAAGTACCAATTGATTTTACACAGTAATTTTGAGCATCACAACCTGGGGTAGTGCTAGCATTCACAATGACTTCATACTCTGCCCCGTCTAATGTTCCAGAAACGGCAGTTCTTACTAATAAAAACTCTTCGATTCCATTATCGGCAGCATAAAAGGCAATAACAGAAGAGCCTATTTCTTTCGTTGTTTTAATTTGACGAATTAAAAGAATACTTGTTCCCAAGGCAATACTCAAAACAAAGTTTAATATTAAAATAGCAAACAAAATGGATATTCCTTGTTTCATGTTTTTAGCTTTATGTTTCATGATTAATATACTAAGTCTAAGTTTCTCTGGGAAATTGTAGTCTGAAGTTTTGTTTCCGGGGACCCTAGAACACCCTCTTTTCTTATTTCAAAAAGAATCGTTACCCGAGGCTGAAGATTGTCTCCCTGTCCCTGGCCAGCAAGTTGAAATTTAAGCAAAGTTACTTTTAAATCGTCTGAGGTTAGATATACGCCCGAGCCAAGATTTACTGCTGTGTCATCTGTAGATTTCCTTTCCTGCATCCTATCTGTATCCAAAGAAAACTCTTGGCAAAGCCCTTGAGAATTAATAAATCTTATATTTGAACTAATACCAGCTGGATTTTCATAATTTACGCTCTGGCTAATACAGGTTCCGTTTAGGTCTTTTCTTGCCATTCTTAAAAATCGACTAACATACTCCAGCACATAAGAACTGTTATCAATAACTTCTCGCATAGCCAAAAACCTCGTCTGATTCCTTAAGGAAGTAATGAAAAGGCCAGTTGGTCCAGCAACGAGAAGAAAGAATATGGCTGCTGCTACCAGTAATTCAATTAAAGTATATCCTTTATTCATACCAATTTGTTATATTCTCTAGAATTTCGATGTTATGTGTTCTACCCCTTTCTTTCCACTCAATTATAATCGAAACATCAATTATGCCTGACGTATCTTTCCCGACTGTGATTTTTCTCTTGAACTTTGTTACCGCACCAGGAGAATAACTGTAGAAACCGTTTGCATCAATATTTAAAAGAGTACCAGGACCATAATTATTGACTAAGTCCTGAGCAAGATAATCGGCTTCCCAATTACCTTTTGGTATATATTCATCCCAAGGTATAGCTGGATCAGTTCTTCTTTCTAACCAAGCTCTATCTCGTAGATTCTTAACTATTTCAATACCTTCTTGAGCTAAATAAGAAGCGGTTAATCTCGACTCAATTAAGGAAGCGGCAGAAAGAGTTTGACTAATTAAAGAAAAAGCCCCACCTACTCCAACAGTTAAGATAAAAATTGCTGAAATTACCTCTAATAATGTAAACCCTTTTGATTTCATAATTTTAATCGATATCAATTAAACCAACTGTATTGATGGAAACCGTTCTAGTATTTCCACCCAAAGATAAGGTAACAATAACCAAATTAGTTGCAGGATTAATAGTTATGATTGGATCGGGCGGAAAAAAAGTAATGCTTAGAGGCGAAGAGGGGGAAATCCCTGAAATTTCCGTGTCTGTCTCTAGATATAGATCTTCAATTCTTTCTGGATAAGGATTGGCAGACGTAGCTGATTCACAAGAAGAAGCCGCACCTCCTGCATCATATTGACCATTATCATTACAATCAGCAAATAAAATATATGAGTTTAGGTTGGTTTCGAAATAAAGCCCATAACCTCCTTTGGGGAAAACCTCACCGAAAGCCAAAGGAGCTTTCTTTCCTGCCATAGCCATATCTTGGGTATTCCTTAAATCCTGAGCCAAGATATGAGATGATCTCTGAAGAGAGAATTGTTTTTCTCCCTGTCTGTAACCAGTCAAAACGGTTGAAGAAAGAATGAGAATAACAGTAATAACTATAATAACCTCTATTAAAGTGAAAGCTCTATCTATTGCTTTTTGCATATTTAAAAATATTAAAGGGGTGGGACTTCGCGCCATTCAGGCAGGGGAACGGTAATCTGGACTTGGTGCTGCTGGCTATCTATTCTACCAATAGTGTCTACAATATCTAAGCTGATTAAGCCCGAACTTAGGTCAACAACTGTAAAACTGGATGATGGAGCAGTTTCATTGTCAATATTTGAAGCAGGATTTCCATCTTCAAAATACCAGCTTCTACTTGATATTGGTTCTGCACCTTCTGACGCTGAAGAAAGGTCCCTGAAATAAACTATCTCTCCTTCAGAAACCCTAAATCCACTACAGATTTGCCAACCACCTCCAGGGCTTAGAGAACAATCAAAAGCTGCAATTGCTTCTTTCTTAACATAGAAATCCCTTTGAGTTTGGTCGCTTGCTCCAACTATATCCTCAACGTACAACTTAACATAATAATTTTGACTTGCCGGCAGGCTGGGTAACAGTAGATCACAAATTGCTTCGTTGATAGAAGAAGTTCCAGGGTCATCGATACAAGTTAAGTAAGGATCTTGCCATGGCGTGTTGTCTTGATAAAAAATCGACCAGACCGATTTTACAATATCGTCGTCGGGATCGGTAGCCCCATCTATTACAGAAAATGCACAGTTTCTGTTATATGCAATCCAACTACCATTACAAGAAGAACCAGGTCCACAATTTGTTGCGTCACAAGAAACAGCAGCTTGGGGTGAATTGTTAACATCAGGAGCATCGATCTCAACAGTTGGAGTTGCATTTATTCCGCTACCGTCTTCGGCCTCAAAAAAGTAAGTGTAGTCTAGCCCATAAAGAAGGGCTGATTTTGTATAGGAGTAAATTGCTCCTCCTATAAAGGTTCCGCTAACATAGCTCATAGTAAATGGACTGCCTGTGATTTTTTTATTATCTTTTTTGATACGAACTCTAACGAAATTAGGTGCTTCTCCTTCGGCATCACTATATTCAACGCGATACACAAAGTTTGTATTGCTGTCTCCGCTTTCTGGTTCAACTCCATCAGAAGTATAGCCCGGTTCACCCGTCCAGTCTAAGACCGGTATCTCGTTTACAATTACTGTAATGATAACTGTGTCTTGATTGCTACCTGTTCCTCTTTGGACTAAAGTTTCCGCAGTATAAACACCAGCTAAATAATCACAAAGGTTTAGAGCAGCATAGGTCTCACTTGTCTGGTTTGAAATCTCAAAATCCCAAGTTCCATCATTCGTACAATCAAATTTATAATTCATTGTTCCATACATTGTTCCTGAAACATCGGCTTTTAAATCAATATTATTAGCAGGCGATTGGAAACTAACAGAGCCTGGGTAACAAGCTACACTTATATCTAAACCAACACAAAGATCAACTAACAAAGTCGGATCAGTAACTGTTATATTCACGCTTCCAACTGCTGATCCTCCCCTTCCATCTGAGATAGTAACTATAACTGTATAGGTATTAGCAGCAGAATAATAATAAACAGGGTTCTGCTGATTTGAACTGCCCCCATCGCCAAAATCCCAACTATAACTTAAAGTGTCTCCGTTTGGGTCGGTAGAAGATACATTAAAGTAAATATTACAGCCAGACTGGGTGGTAGGTGTAGCGCAATAATCTATACCAGCTGTACCACCAGTAGATGGAGTAGTGGTAAAGCTTGGACCATCAGTAATGGTTGGAGGATTGTTGGGTGCAACCACTACACTCACTGGATTGCCAGAACCATTATTTCCAGCTTCATCTTGACATTCAAAATGCATACTATAAGTACCGCTAGAAGTAAAAGTATGTGTTGCTGAGACTGTACAGTTTGCTCCATTTTCACAAGGGATGGGAGAAATAGAATCAGCTGGTTTTTCAAGAACTCCATCTATATAAAGTTGGCATCCAATAACTTTTCCTGCTGGGTCAACTAGAGAGGCACTAAAAGTTTCTTCTATTCCCTCATCAGCAGTTTGGGGAAGAATTTCTCCAACCACAGGTAGTGAGAAATCGATGCTAAAATTTTCACTAGCCTGCTTTACATTTCCGGCATTATCATAAGCATAGCTTGTAACTTTACACCTATTTTGTCCTTCAAAAATACAAATGTTACTACCGCTACAAATTCCTGAGCCAACTGGAACATTTATGTCAACCGGATCACAGCTTCTGGGTAATATTCCTGGAGAACAATCAGGTGATCCTGTATCGGGATTTAAGCCAACGATTAGATATTCGCAGTTTACAGCTAAACCTGAACCACCAATATCTGAATCATCAATGGTGGCTATGAAATCATCTTTATGCCAAGAACTAGCCGCTGGATCAGTAATTGATGTTGAAGGGGGAATTTTATCAACCTTGAACTCTTCTGGTGGATCTGAAAAACCAGCATTACCAGCTAAATCCTTTGCTGCACCACAAATCCATTTATGTGAAGAAATTATCTGAGGTTCTGTTAGATCATAATCTCCGTAATTAGTTGGGCAGTTCACAGGATCTGAATCATAGGTTTTTAACATATAGCTTCCTGTATCACATCCTGTTTCTGGATCACTGCAAGAAATATCAGCTGTAGCATCAGTGTTCTGCCAATCAATGGGTGCTCCTTGAACTGAAACAGTAGGAGGTACAGTATCGGTACCGAAAGTAATTACCTTATAATCAGAGGTTAAACAAACGTCTCCGGTTTCTGGATTGTTACAATTAAAACTTATCCAGCCAACTACCACATCTGACCAAGCCCAATCTTCTAATTCATTGGCTGAAGGATTCCGAAGGATTCCATAGCTTGTGTCTCTCAGGTGTATCCATCCGTCCCATCCATCACCGTAATTTAAAGCTCTCGCCCAGCCTGAAACTTCATTTGTTGAAAGATTGATCTCTGCACGACAGGTACCAGTTGGGCAAAGCGTAAGCTCTGATTCATTAAAACTTATCCAGCCAACATTTTCTGACCAGGCATAACCTGAGAAAGTACCTGTTGCGGTATCAATATTCACACCGTAAGAATTAACCGGACCAGAAGTGGGGCATCCTGCTGGAGCTCCTTCGCTTACCCCCTCATATATTCCATTTCCATTAACATCGCAATTTATAGAGTTAAAACTTATCCAGCCAATATTTTCTGACCAAGCCCAGCCTGAAACATTATGTTCCGTTCCAGCTTCTACTTTTCCAAAAACAAAAAAACCAAAAACAACAAAAACGATTAATAAAAATATTTTGGATTTTATAAAAAGTTTCATTTCTCCAATTTAAACAAATACTCTATGTTTCAAATCTTGGTAAGCCTATTTAATTAAGTTTGGGTGTTTCTGCCAATCTTCTCTTGGAGCGCTGAATTTAAAAGAAAAACTAGTCTGTTTATCGCCATGAATCACAACCAAATTCTCTGAAGGAAACAACTCATACCAAAGATTAGCTTGACTTCCTTCTGGTGTAAGTAATAGGATTAAGTTTTCCATATTCTCTCCAAAATCAGTTGTTTCAGCAAAAAGCCAAAGATCAGAGCCAGTTTCTAGCTCATCAAAATCAATGATAAAAATTAGTTCGTTGTTTAATTTAGTTTTCCCAGCTGTTTCTGTTCTTACACCACCTGAATAGTCTGGAACATAGGTAGCATATATTTTTCCATCAATCTCATATTGTGGGTCAATAGTAGGTACAGTCAATTTACCATCTTGACCTAATTGAACCTGTACTGTTCCGAGCCCGTTTTCAAACATGATAGTACCAAAAGAGTTATAAATACTGTAATTACCTGATGTGTTTGTGCTCAAAACAATCGAGGGGCTAGTTTCTGTTCCGTTAGATAAAGTAAAATCACCAGTAATTTTTCCCGTGCCCTCTACCTCTAATGTTGCTCCTGGGGTTGTCGTACCAATACCAACGTTACCATTATCTGTTTGATAAATAACAGAATCTTCTAAAGTATCTGTCCCATTCCATCTTGGAATATAGTTATCTGTTCCAGTTCCACTAACAACTCCTGTCCCGCAAGTCAATTTACCTGAAGCATCAGTATTAATGGTG
>JANBVM010000018.1:0-7299 GCA_024239015.1 Patescibacteria group bacterium
CTAAGCTCTACCTGCGCAATTACCACAATTGAATACGAATCAGGGCTAATTGAAGACTTAAAAAGGATTTTAGAAAAGTTAGCTCCTATGTCGGATAAATATGAGCATTGTAAAAAATGGGGAGATTGCAACGGTTACGCCCATATCCGCTCTTCTTTATTAAAGCCATTTTTATCTGTCCCAATCGAGAATGGGAAATTGCTCCTGGGGGCGTGGCAACAGCTTGTCCTAATCGACTTTGATAATAAGCCAAGAAAAAGGGAAATAATAATAAAGATAAAGTAATCAGTAATTAACAAGATGTTCAAATCCGTTAATAAGATCATTAAAGTTATAATCGCCAGCGACTTTATATTTAACAGTGGTTGGGCTTTTCTTGGTCCTATTTTTGCTATATTCATAGTTCAAAAGATCTCATTAGGAAGCATTACCGAGGCAGCCGAGATAGCTGGCTTTTCATCGTTAATCTATTGGAGTGTGAAATCTTTTTTGCAAATTCCAATTGGTAGTTACCTGGATAAAAATCATGGCGAAGAAGATGATTTTTGGTTTATGGTGGCGGGAACTTTTTTAACCGGTCTCAGCCCCTTTGGCTTCATGATTTCTTCTGAAGCTTGGCATATTTATGCTTTCCAAGTTCTTCATGCTGTTGGAATGGCAATGGTCGTTCCTTCTTGGGGAGCTATCTTTACTCGACACATTGATAAAGGAAAAGAAGCATTTGAGTGGGGGTTGAGAAGTACTACCGTAGGTTTTGGAGCCGGAATTGCCGGAGCCACAGGTGGAATCATGGTAGCTTTTTTCAGCTTTGATATAGTTTTTATAGCAGCGGGAACCTTCACTATTGTCTCAGCTTTTCTTCTTTTATTAATTCGTGACGATGTGATTCCTCGTGATAAAACTCTTCCTCATATTCCTCGTTTTAAAGTACGTTTTCCTCGCTTCAGGACACATTCTTAAAAAATGAAAAACCAAGAGATAGCTAAAATATTCCATGAAATAGCAAATTTCTTAGCGATGGAAGAAGTGGATTTTAAACCCTATGCTTATCGTAGGGCAGCTCAATCCTTAGAAATTTTAGAGGAAGATGTACAAAATATTTATGAAAAAGGAGGGACAAAGTTATTGAAAAAAATTCCTGGGATAGGAAAAACTATTGCTCTACAAATTCAAGAATATTTAAAGACAGGCAAGATAAAGCTTTATCAGAAACTCAAGAAGAGGACGCCAGTTGATTTGGAGGAAATAATCAATGTCGAGGGTATGGGTCCTAAAAGAGCAAAAATCTTGTATCAGAAATTAAACATCAAAAACTTAAAAGATTTGGAGAAGAAAGCCAAGGCCCACAAGATAGCTCCCTTATTCGGCTTTGGAGAAAAGACAGAAAAAAACATTTTAGAAGGTATTCAATTCGCTAAAAAAGACAAGGGCAGATCCCTATTGGGAGATATCTTGCCTGTAGCCAGAGAAATCTTCGAAAAATTAAAAAGTCTAAAAGAAGTTGAAAAGATAGATATCGTCGGATCTGTCTTAAGAAGGAAAGAGACAATTGGTGATGTTGATTTTTTAATAGCTTCAAAGAATCCAAAGAAAGTAATGGATTTTTTTGTTTCCTTGCCGAACATAGTTAAGGTTTGGGCAAAGGGTTCCACCAAGTCATCGGTCAGGATGAAAGAGGGTTTTGATATCGACCTAAGGGTAGTTCCTAAAAAGAGCTATGGAGCAGCCTCACAATATTTTATTGGCTCAAAGGAGCATAATATTGCTACCAGGAGAGTCGCCATTTCCAAAGGGTTAAAATTGAATGAATATGGTTTATTCCGAGGATCAAAAATGATAGCCGGGAAAGACGAAAAGGGAATCTATGAGGCTTTGGGGATGCAGTGGATTCCGCCAGAACTCAGAGAGGACCAGGGGGAAATTGAAGCCGCCCTGAAAAGAAAATTGCCTAAATTAATTAAAATAAAAGACATTAGGGGAGATTTACACTGCCATTCAAGCTGGGACGGAGGTAAGAACTCTATTCCGGAATTAGCCAAAAGGACAATGGAAATGGGTTATGAGTACTTGGGAATTTCAGATCATACCAAGTTTTTAAGAATCGAACATGGTTTGAATGAAAAACAGTTATCTCAGGAAAGAAAAGAAATAGATGGGTTGAATTCAAAGTTCAAGAAACAGAATTTAAAATTTAGAATATTACAAGGAGCAGAGACTAATATTTTAAATGATGGCTCGATTGATATAAAAGATGAGGCATTGGAAAAACTCGACTATGCCATTGCCGGGGTCCACTCTAACCTTAAAATGCCAAAAGGGAAGATGACTGAGAGAGTTATTAGAGCTATGAAAAATCCAAACATTAATATTATTTCTCATCCAACTGGAAGGCTGCTTAAAAAAAGAGAAGAATATGAGATTGATTTTAATAAAATTCTAAGAGCAGCCAAAGAGTTTAGGGTTGTATTGGAGATTAATTCTTCACCCCAAAGATTAGATCTCAATGGTCTGAATGCAAGAAGATGTAAAGAGGCTAAGGTTAAAATGGTTATCAATACCGATTCCCATCATAAAGGACAGCTAAAGCATATTGAGTTTGGCGTGTCTCAGGCACGTCGTGGTTGGGCAGAGAAAGAAGATATTATTAACACTCAGCCTTTAAAGAAACTATTAGAATACTTCAAATAGTATGCCACTCGAAAGATCAGCAGGAGTTGTAGTTTTTAGGAAAGAAAAAGGTAATACATATTACCTTCTTTTACATTATCAAGCTGGTCATTGGGGCTTTCCGAAAGGAAACATTGAAAAAGGAGAAGAATTGACAGAAACAGCAAAAAGAGAAGTAGAAGAAGAAACCGGAATTAAAGACATTAAATTCATAGGCGGATTTAAAGAAACACTGAAATATTTCTACAGATTGAAAGGCAAAAATATATTTAAGACAGTCACATATTTTTTAGCTGAAACAAAAACAGAAGAGGTTAAACTCTCCTGGGAACATATAGGTTTTAAGTGGTTGCCTTACGATAAAGCCCTAGATCAATTAATTTTTAAAAATTCAAAACTGATTTTAGAAAAAGCTAATAGTTTTTTGAAAAAAAGTTAGAAGTTACTTCTCAGTTTTTACTTTATCTACTATCTTATCAAAAATTTCTGGATGTTTTTGAGCTAACTCTGCTAGAATCTTTCTATCAATCTCTATTTTATTTTTCTTCAAGGCATTAATGAACTTGCTATAAGAAACTTCTTTTTCTCTAACAGCTGCATTAATTTGAACTTGCCATTGAGACCTAAAATCTCTTTTTTTATTTCTTCTGTCTCTGTAGGCATAAGTCCAAGCGTGAAATAGAGCATCTTTTGCCAATCGATATTTTGATTTTCTACCCCAACGAAAACCCTTTACCTGTTTTAGGATTCTTTTTCTTCTTTTGTGAGCTGTTTTACCTCGTTTTACTCTAACCACGTTGATATTTAAGTAGTTTTTTTATCTTTTTAGCTTCGGGGGTTGCTAACTTTACCATTTTCCTGCTTTTTCTAATCCACTTTCCTGATTTTTTTGCTCGATAATGATTAAGCCCAGTACGTCTCCTTAGTACTTTTCCAGTTCTGGTGATTTTAAAGCGTTTTGATATTGATTTCCTTGTTTTCATGGTTCTTATTTCTTGTCTTCTGTTTCTTGTTTCTTGTCGCTAGAGATGATCATTATGAGACCTCTCCCTCCTCCTCTCAATTCCCTTTCAACTTTTATTGGGATTCTGTTTCTTAGAACTTCAATGAATTGGTTCATTTTTTCTCTAGCAAAATTTTGAAGCCCCCTCTCCCTTCCCCTTAAAAGCATTTCTACCTTCACTAAATCTCCTTTTTCCAAGAACTTTTCTGCTTGATTGGCTCTTGTTTCTAAATCATGGGAAGATATGTTGAATCTCAACCTTATGCCTTTAATTTCTGTACTTTTCTTAACTTTTTTTTCTTTTTTCTGAAGTCTATACAGATATTTTCCGTAATCAATGATTTTGCAAACGGGGGGATCTACTTTTTCAGTAATCTGGACTAAATCTAAACTGCGCTCCTTGGCTACTTGGAGCGCTTTTTCCAACGGAACAATACCTAGTTGTTTACCATCACTATCTACTAGCCTAACATTGGGAGCCCTTATTTGATTGTTGACTAATGGTTTTTTTATCAATTTTTTGTGGAGGTGGCGAGGATGAACTCGCATCCAGAATTTTTACCAAAATATTTCTACAGATTTAGTCTGTTTTGTTTTTCAAACACTAGATAAAAAACAAACAAAATCCTAGCGTTTATAGTCTCTGTTTTTCCCTAAAACCTTTTGAGACTAAAGGATTAGGTATCTCGATAATATGACACCCCTTCTTTGCCTATCGAGAATCAACAAGAGGGATGGCATTAGACTTGAGCTAATGCAGGTTCTTGAAATAAGTTAGCACTTATTGTCATTATTAGAAGTTTAAAGAGGTTCTAATATACTCTATCTGCCTATTTTGATAATTAATCCTGTCGAAACACATCACCCCCTTTTCCTTAATTCTCTCTGGATTTCTCTTTCTATTGCTCTTTTCTTGATTATTTCTCTTTTATCAAATTCTTTCTTTCCTTTGACGACAGCTATTTCTAGCTTTATTTTGCCTCTCTTAGTATAAACACTTAGGGGGACAATTGTCAAACCTTTTTGCTTTGATTTCCCAATCAAATGCTTGATCTCTGATTTTTTCAGAAGCAGCTTTCTAGAGCGCTCAGGATTATAATCTTTAGGCGCATTTTTAGGCTGGTAAGGAGGAATTTTGGCTCCAATTAGAAAAACTTCTTCGTCTTTCAACACCACATAAGCTCCAGCCAGATTAATCCTGCCCCCTTTTATCGATTTTACTTCCTGGCCAATTAAAGAAATACCAGCTTCAAGTTTTTCTAAAATTTGATATTTAAAAAAAGCCTTTTTATTTTTGCTAATTATTCTCATGTTTTGATTTTAACAGAAAAATTGGATAAGCTTAAACTAATGATAAGAGACGAAATCAAGAAATTAATAGAAAAATCAATAAAAAAACTTCAAAAAGAGAGGGTTTTGCTAAAATTTAATATTTCTGAAATTGAGGTTAAACATCCAGAAGAAAAAGCTCACGGGGATTATGCTACTAACATTGCTCTAAGAATAGGCAAGGATGCCAAGAAAGAAGCAATGGAGATAGCAGAATTATTAAGTTCAGAGTTAAAGTCTCAGGATGGCTCAAAGTTATTTGAGAAAGTTGAAACCGCCAAACCAGGATTTATTAATTTCTTTCTCTCAAAATCAGTCTTTGAGGATGAACTTAATAAAATACTAACTCAGGGGGACAACTATGGCTCAAGCAATGTTGGCCATGGCAAAACTGTTATTGTTGAATATTCTTCCCCTAATATCGCCAAACCTTTCAGCATAGGTCATCTAAGGTCAACAATTATTGGTCAGGCTATCTATAATCTGTATAAGTTTCTGGGATATAAAGTTGTTGGAATTAATCATCTGGGAGACTGGGGTACTCAATTCGGGAAATTAATTTACGCTATAGAAGCTTGGGGAGACAAAGAAAAGATCGCTAAAGATCCAATCAAAGAATTAACCAAACTTTATGTAAGATTCCACGAAGAATCGGAATCAAAACCTGAATTAGAAGAGGAAGGTAGGAAATGGTTTAAGAAATTAGAAGAAGGAAACAAAGAAGTCAGGGCAACTTGGAAGAAAAGCGTTGAATGGAGCCTCAAAGAATTTAATAGGATTTATGAGTTGTTGGGGGTCAAGATAGATCTTGTTTTGGGTGAAAGCTTCTATCAGCCGATGTTAAAAGATGTGATCAAAGAAGCTTTAGATAATAAAATTGCTATCAAGAGCAGAGGAGCAATTATCATTTCTTTTCCTAAAGATATTCTGCCTCCTTTAATGATCCAAAAATCTGATGGAACTACCCTTTATTCAACCAGAGATTTAGCTACAATCAAATATCGTAGAGAAAAATTCAGGCCCTTTAAGATAATTTATGAAGTTGGCGCTGATCAAACTCTCTATTTTAAACAGTTATTTCTAGCTTCAGAGCTTTTGGGCTTTGGCAGGAAGGAAGATTACTTTCATGTCGCTCACGGGTTGATGAGGCTTTCGGGAGGGAGGATGAGGACCAGAAAAGGAGATATTATCCTTTTGGAGGACGTTTTAAAAGAAGCCATAGAAAGAGCAGGGAGAATAGCTGAAGACAAAAATCAGGGTTTAAATAAAAATGAAAAGGAAGAAATAGCCAAAGCTATTGGCATTGGGGCTGTAAAATATAATGACTTGTCCTATCATTATTCAACCGATATTGTTTTTGATTGGGATAAAGTCCTTAATCTAAAGGGCAACAGCGGCCCCTATTTACAATACGCTTACGTCAGAGGGCGCAGTGTTTTGAGAAAATCAGGATTAAAGAAAAATTTCAAGGCAGGAGAACTTAAGGAAAAAGAAGAGATTCAGGTTTTAAAATTATTATCTCAGTTTCCAGAAGTTATTGAGAGATCGGCGAAAGATTATAGCCCTAGTCTATTATGCAATTTTCTTTTTGAATTAGCTCAAAGCTTCAATACTTTTTACGAGTCTTTACCCATTTTAGAAGCAGAAACCGATGAATTAAAGAAAGCACGTCTATCTTTAGTTGAAGGCATCTGCCAGATTATTAAAAATGGGTTAAATATCCTGGGAATCTCAACTCCGGAAAAAATGTAATTTCTATTACTTACTCTTAAGGCCAAAGGAGGTTTACCCCTCTTTTTATTTGAAAAAATCCGCTCAAAATGATACTTTAAACTATATTATGAAACTCAATTTTCCAAAAATAGAGAAAAAGGTTTTAAAATTTTGGCAAGAGGATAAAACCTTTAAAAAAAGCATTCAGTTGCGCAAAGGATCCAAGAACTTTGTTTTTTATGAAGGGCCGCCAACAGCTAACGCTCCTCCTGGTATTCACCATGTTATAAGTCGGGTTTTCAAAGACATTGTTTGCCGATACAAGACAATGCAGGGTTTTAGGGTAATAAGAAAGGCAGGCTGGGATACCCATGGTTTACCAGTTGAGTTACAGATTGAAAAGAAATTAGGATTGAAGTCGAAAAAAGACATTGAGAAATACGGGATTTCAAAATTTAACAAAAAATGCAAAGAGTCTGTCTGGAGGTATAAAAAAGATTGGGAAAGATTCACAGAAAAGATTGGTTTTTGGTTGGATATGAAAAACCCCTATATTACTTATACGCCTGAGTATATTGAGTCTGTCT
>JANBVM010000018.1:7309-11879 GCA_024239015.1 Patescibacteria group bacterium
TGTCTGGTGGATTTTAAAGCAGATTTGGAAAAAAGGACTTCTATCACAAGATTTCAAAGTAGTCCCTTATTGTCCTAGGTGCGGAACCCCCTTATCAAGCCATGAAGTGGCTCAGGGCTATAAAAAAGTAAAAGAACCTACGATCTATATTAAGTTTAGAATCAGGAATTTAGAATTCAAAAACACCTCTTTTTTGGTTTGGACCACAACTCCTTGGACTTTACCTGGCAATGTGGCTTTAGCCGTAAATCCTAATTTTTCATACGTCAAAGTAAAAGTTAACGATGAGTATTTGATCTTAGCCAAAGAAAGAATGAAAGATTGCGGGATAAAGGGAGAAATTTCACAGGAATTAAAAGGAAAAGATTTGATTGATTTGAGATACGAAGGACTTTATCCCTCAGTAGATGAGGTTTCAAGGAATGCCTACAAGGTTATTCCAGCTAAATTTGTTTCTCTCAAAGAGGGTACAGGTATCGTTCATATAGCTCCTGCCTTTGGAATAGAAGACATGGAGGCTAGTAAAAAGAATAACCTACCTGTTTTATTAAATATTGATGAAGAGGGAAGATTCAGGCTGAATGTCGAGAAGTGGGCTGGAATCTATTTCAAACAAGCTGACCCCCTAATAACTGAAGACTTAAAACAAAGAAATATTTTGTTTAAAGAGGAGTTGTATGAGCACGACTATCCTTTCTGTTGGCGGTGTCAGACCTCCTTGCTCTATTTCGCAAAAAAAAGCTGGTTCATAGGAATGAAAAAGATAAAAGAGGACTTGATTAAAAATAATAAAAAAATCAATTGGATACCAGCTTATTTAAAAGAGGGTAGATTTGGTGAGTGGTTAAGAGAGGTAAAAGACTGGGCCATTTCAAGGGAAAGGTATTGGGGAACTCCCTTACCTGTTTGGCGATGTAAAGATTGCCAGAATACAGAAGTTATTGGCGGTAAAAAAGACATTTTGGAGCAAAAATTCACAAGCAATAAATATTTTATTTTGCGGCACGGTCAAACAATCTACAATACTAAGTTTAAAAAAATAATTTACCCTCCAGCAGAAAAAACTTCTATTAGTTTGACAGAAAAAGGGAAAGAACAGATAAGAGCCCAAGTTTCGAAGCTCAAGAGGGCTAAGATTGATTTGATTTTTTCTTCAGATTATTTCAGGACCAAAGAAACGGCTGGGATTATTGCCAAAGAACTTGGCATAAAAGTGAAGACTGACAAGAGGCTTAGAGATGTAGATTTAGGGATGTATCATGGCAAAGAAAAAGAAGAACTATATAAAGATGTTTTGGACATAAAAGAAAGGTTTTACAAAGGACCAAAAAAAGGAGAAAGCTGGCTAACTTGCAAGAAAAGAATACTTAGTTCTATAAAAAGCATTGATGAGAAACATAAGGATAACAATATTTTAATTGTCAGCCATGGAGACCCTTTATGGCTTTTAGAAGGTGCAATGAAGGGATTATCTAAGGAAGAGCTAGTAAGGCAAAAGCTGCAAGGAAAAACTATAAAGGTTGGAGAGCTGAGGAAGATAAAATTTACCTCATTGCCTCTTGATGAACAGGGAGAATTAGACTTTCACCGACCCTATATTGATCAGGTGAAATTCTCTTGTAAAAAATGCGGAAAGTTGATGGAAAGAGTGCCAGAAGTTATTGATGTCTGGTTTGATTCTGGAGCGATGCCATTTGCCCAATATCACTATCCTTTTGAGAATAAAAAGTTAATTAGTCAAAAAGAACAGTTTCCAGCTGATTTTATTACAGAAGCAATAGATCAAACCCGGGGTTGGTTTTATACCCTACTTGCAATTTCTACTTTAATTAAGATGGGACCTGCCTATAAAAATGTTATTTCCTTAGGACATATCTTAGATGAGAAGGGTGAGAAAATGTCAAAATCAAAGGGTAACGTGGTTGATCCTTGGTATATTTTTAAAAAATATGGAGTAGATAGCACTCGTTGGTACTTGTTCAGTATAAATCAGCCTGGTGATACAAAATTATTTTCAGAAAAAGATATTGAAAACACTATACGAAAATTTATTCTAACCTTTTGGAACTCTTATCTTTTTTTAGAAACTTACAGCAAGGAATTCTTAAAGGCTAAAAAATTCTCTAAGATAGTTAAAAGTAAAAACTTATTAGACAAATGGGTTATCTCTAAATTAAACGAGTTAGTTTTAGAAACTACGATAGCTTTAAACGAATATAATATTACAAAAGCTGCCCGCCAAATAGAAAGCTTTGTAGTTAACGACCTTTCCTTATGGTATATCAGGAGGTCAAGAAAAAGATTTCAAAAACCTGAAACCAAAAAGGAACTGAATGAGGCTTCTAGAACCCTATATGTCGTGCTTTTAACTTTAACTAAAATGTTAGCCCCATTCACTCCATTTTTCAGTGAGGAGATTTATATGAATTTAAACAATACAGGAAATGAGAGAAGCTCGGTTCATTTGGAAAACTGGCCAAAAGCCAATAAAAAGTTAATTGACAAAGAACTAAATGAGAAAATGGAAAAAGCAAGAAAGATAGTGAACAAAGGTTTGTCAGAAAGAGCAAAAGCAGGAATTAAGGTGCGTCAGCCCCTAAAAGAATTAATGATCTCAGACCAAGGTCTGAAAAATGAAAATGGGCTGTTAGACTTAATAAGAAAAGAAGTTAATGTTAAAGAAATTGTCTTTGGCAAAGATATAAAGCTAGATACAAAAATCACAGAAGAATTAAGAGAAAAAGGAATTATAAGAGAGGTTATCAGGAATTTACAACAAATGAGAAAAATAGCCGACTATACTCCAAATGATGTCATCTTGATCCAATTTAGAGGGGAATCCCAAATGGCTAAGATTTTGTTAAACAATAAGGAGAAGATACTAAAAAATACAAAAGCAAAAGATCTGGAAATGGTAAAAGAAGGAAGATTTAAAACAACAAAAGAAATGATTGTTGATGGAAAAAAGTTACATTTATTCATCAAAAAGGTCTGATTATAAATAATTTATTATAAATATGCCATTAAATATACCGCAGCCTCCCCCGCAACCAAGTAAAGATAATACACCTAAATATACTTCACCTAGTAACAAAAAAGGTGTCCCCAAAAGGGGTATATTCAAACAGCTATTGTTTGGACCTGGGCCGGGGGCAAAAAAATACGGAGCACCCAAAAATATAGAAAAAAAAGAAACCCTAGGATTTTGGGGGAAGAGAGGGTTTCTACACAAACATGAGCTTAAAAAAAGATTTGATAATCCCGATCTTTTTACCAAAACTGGAGGCATGGGAAGGGGGGAAAGAGCAGAGTTTTTCAAAGAGCACTTTGGTGGAGGCACAACTTATTATTCTAAAAAGAAAGAAGCAGAAGTATTAAAGAGGCTAAGAAGGCAAGCAGGCGGAGCGCCTACCGAAGCAGAAAAGATAAAAGCACGAAGAGGAATCAGGTTGATGGAGAAAGTAAAAGAATCTTTTGAGAAAAGCAACTAGAAGTTTGAATGTTTATTCATTATCGGACTCAGGGAATTATTCTAAGAAAAGTTGATCGGGGAGAGTACGATCAATTGTTTACTGTCTATACAAAAGAATTTGGGAAAATAGATGTTTTAGGAAAAGGAATAAGGAAAATTTCTTCAAAACTAAGATCAGGAATGGAGATTTTTTATCTGGCAGAAATTGAATTTATTCAGGGGAAAACATATAAGACATTGACCGATGCCATCTTAATAGATAAATTTAAGAATTTGAGAAAGAGTCTTCCCAAATTAAATGTTGCTCATAAGGTTTCAGGTCTTTTAGACAACTTGATTTACAGCCAAGAACAGGAAGAAAAAATCTGGGATTTGCTACTGCAAGCTCTTGAGAATTTAAATAGCGCTGCTTTTAAAACCAAAAATCTAAGATTAGTTTATTATTATTTTTTTTGGAACCTCATTTTAGAATTAGGCTATAGCCCTGAGCTTTATGGGTGCGCTATTTGCCGTAAAAACTTAGAACCAAAGAAGATTTATTTTAGTCAGAAAGAAGGAGGGTTAATTTGTCAGGATTGTTTTTTAAAGACAAAATCTGGTAAAGATATTAATCCTGAAATAGTTAAGATATTGAGGATTATTCTTGAGAAGAGTTGGCCAACTGCTTCTAGAATAAAAATTGAGAAAGAGCATTTAAAACCACTAAATATAATTTACAAAGATTATCTCTCTTTTATCTTGGAGAGAGACAATGTGATTTGATATACTAAATCTATGAGAAAATTTTTTATCCTTTTAATTATTCCCACGACTTTAATTATTGTCGGCCTATTTTTTTGGTATTGGCAAGGTAACGTCTATTCAAAAGAGACTTTAAGGTTAGAGATTTTGGGACCTTCTGAAGTTACCTTAGGCCAGGAAATAGAATACATTGTTAAGTATAAAAACAATGGTAATTTCCGTTTAGAAGAACCAGAGCTTATCTTTGAGCCGCCAGAGTATTCTCTAAAGGAGGAGAAGGCATTTGAAAGACAGGTCTTGGGACCAGAACAGCTAGGACAAGCTATTTATCCCGGGGAAGAAAAAAACTTTTCTTTT
>JANBVM010000018.1:11889-23934 GCA_024239015.1 Patescibacteria group bacterium
TTTTCTTTTAAAATGAGATTATTAGGAAAAGAAGGGGATTTGAAAACTGCTAAAGCCTCTCTAAACTATCAACCCAAAGATTTAAAGGCAAGGTATGAGTCAGCTTCTAGTTTTACTACCCAGATAAAATCTGTTCCCATAAGCCTTAGCTTTGATTTGCCGTCTAAAATTGAAGCTGGTAAGGATTTCATTTTCAGATTAAATTATTTTTCTAATGTAGATTATCTCTTAACTGATTTAAGGGTTCAGGTTGAATACCCTTCTGGCTTTGAGTTTATCAATTCAAGCCCAAAGTCTTTAGAAAAGACAGATTGGGAAATTCCACTTTTAAATAAATCAGAGGGCGGTAGGATTGAAATTACCGGCAATATTTTGGGGGATATTGGAACAGCCAAAGTCTTTAAGGCTAAACTAGGGATTTGGAAAAACGGTGAGTTCATTTTATTGAAAGAAGCAGCAAGAGGAGTAGAGATTGTAAGCCTTTCTCTTTATCTTAGACAGGAGATTAACGGTAACCCAAAGTACGTAGCTATTCCTGGCGATTGGCTGCATTATGAAATCTATTTCAAAAACGTTGGCGAGGGAGTTTTAAATAATTTATTTATGGTTAATAAATTAGAGGGTGATGCTTTTGATTTTCAAACTATAAGATCAGATGTTGGCAACTACGAATTAGGCGATAACTCAATAGTTTTTGACTGGAAGAAGATTCAACAGCTTCAATATTTGGCGCCTAGGGAGGAAGGAAAGGTTGATTTTTGGATAAATTTAAAAGATGATTTGGGAGACGTTAAGAATCCAACATTAAGGAATAAGATATTTATTGGCCAGATAAAAGAAGAATTTATTACCAAGATCGGTTCAAAATTAGAAATAGCCCAGAAAGGATATTTTGAAGACGAAGTTTTTGGTAACTCAGGACCTATACCGCCCCAAGTTTCACAAACAACTACTTATACGATAATGTGGCAGGTGAAAAACCATTATTCGGATGTTAAAAACGCTAAAGTAAAAGCAGTTTTACCCCAAAATATAGAATTAACTGGAAGCATTTTCCCTCAAGAGGAGTTTTCCAATTTTAGCTTTGATTCTCAATCCCGAGAAATTGTTTGGTCGGTAGGTAATTTGGAGAGAGGAATTGGCGTTTCAAAACCTGGCTTAATAATCGCTTTCCAAGTTGCTCTTACCCCAGATGCATCAAAAATAAATCAAGTTGTAGATATTATTAATCAAGCTACAATAACTGGTGAGGATAGTTGGACTGAACTCACAATACAAGCTTCATCTCCAGTCATAAATACTACCCTGCCAGATGATTCAACGGTAACTGATGCCATGGGTATTGTTAGATAAATTATGAAAGATTTAATGTCAAAAATTATATCTTTAGCCAAAAGGAGGGGATTTATTTTTCAATCTTCTGAGATTTATGGTGGAATCAGGGGCTTTTACGACTTCGGTCCTCTTGGGGTTGAGCTGAAAAATAATATAAAAAAAGCTTGGTGGGAAAACATAGTTTGGCAAAGAAAAGAAATAGTTGGTTTGGATTCCTCAATCATAATGAACCCCAAGGTGTGGAAGGCTTCTGGCCATATTGATACCTTTGCCGACCCTTTGGCTGAATGCAAGAAATGTCACAAGAGATTTAGGGCTGACCATTTGGTGGAAGACTTTAAGGATTCTGCCAAGTTGGATGAGCATGGAGAGTTTACTAAAGAAGAATTAGAAGATATTGCCAAAGCTATTGAGAAGATTAAGTGTCCAGAATGTGGAGGAGAACTTATGCCCCCAAGACAATTCAATTTGATGTTTAAAACATTTATTGGACCGGTAGAAGAAAAAGGAGCTACGGCTTATTTAAGACCAGAGACAGCCCAAGGTATTTTTGTTAATTATAAAAACATTGTTGATACCCAGAGATCAAAAGTTCCCTTTGGAATCGCTCAAATAGGAAAGGCTTTTCGTAATGAGATAACGCCACGAAACTTTATTTTTAGGACCAGAGAATTTGAACAGATGGAGTTGGAATATTTTGTAAAACCAGAAAATGATCAAAAGTTTTTCAAAACCTGGGTTAAAGAAAGAATGAACTGGTATGTTAAAGACTTAGGATTGGATCCAAAAAAACTACGGATTAGGCCTCACGAGAAAGACGAATTATCTCACTATTCTAAATCCTGCGTTGATATTGAGTATCAATTTCCTTTTGGCTGGGGGGAACTAGAGGGGATAGCCAATAGGACTGATTTTGACTTGAAACAACACCAAAAGTTTTCCGGAGCAGATTTGAGATATTTTGATGAAAAAACGAAAAAGTACTATCTTCCCTATGTCATTGAGCCTTCTTGTGGAGTAGATAGGATATTGTTAGCTCTTTTATGCGACGCTTACCAAGAAGTAGAGGGAGGCAGGACAAAAACTACAAAATCTGTTAAAGAAGTTGAGATTTTATTAAAACTGAATAAGAAAATTGCTCCAATTAAAGTGACTATTCTACCTTTGGTTAAAAACAAACCAAAATTAGTTAAAAAGGCAAAAGAAATTTATGATCTGTTAAAATCTCATTTTAACTGTCAGTATGACGAAGTAGGTTCAATCGGTAGAAGGTATCGAAGAAGCGATGAGGTTGGAGTTGTATTTGCTGTAACCTGTGACTTTGAAACTTTGGAACAAAATGATGTCACTGTTCGTGATCGAGATACCATGGAGCAAGAAAGAATAAAAGTCGAAAATTTAGTTGAGCTGCTAAAGCAGAAACTGGAGAAATAAAAAACTATTAAAATGTATAAAAAAACTACTCTTAAAAACGGTCTCAGAATAATAATTGTTCCTCAGGAAACTACCGAAGCTGTGACGGTTTTAGCATTGGTTAGGACTGGGTCGAAATATGAAAAGAAGGAGCTAAATGGAATCTCTCACTTTTTGGAACATATGTATTTTAAGGGCACTAAGAAAAGACCCTTACCAATAGATATTGCTGAAACTCTAGACGTAATTGGAGGGATTTATAATGCCTTTACCTCAGAAGAATATACAGGTTATTTTGCTAAAGTAGGGGCTTCAAATTTTGAAACTGCTTTAGATTGGGTTTCTGATATCTTTTTAAACTCCACCCTTCCCAAGAAAGAAATCGAGAAAGAAAAAGGAGTAATTATAGAAGAAATTAATATGCGCTATGACAATCCAATGTCTCATATTCATACTTTATGGTCGAAACTTTTATATGGTGATCAACCGGCTGGCTGGGATATCAGCGGAACTAAAGAGAGCGTTGGAAATGTCACTAAAGCAGACCTGGTTGATTACATGAAAAAACAATATGTGGCTTCAAATACAATCGTTTGTGTCGCTGGAAAGGTAAATAACGCTTTGGCTCTTAAAAAGGTTAAAGAATATTTTTCAAAAATTAAAGTATCTGACCCAGTTAAAAGTCCCAAAGTCATTGAGAAACAATTAAAGCCCAAAGTAATTTTTCAGAAAAGAAAAACAGATCAAACCCATTTATATTTAGGATTTAGATCATATAATCTCTTCCATCCCCAAAAGTATGCTCAAAAAGTATTAACAGTTATTTTGGGGGGAATGATGAGTTCGAGATTGTTTATTGAAATAAGGGAAAAATTGGGGGCTGCTTACTACATTAATACCGAAACTTATTCTGATCCTGATACTGGATATCTGGTTACCCGGGCCGGAGTAGATAATAAAAAAGTGAAAATAGTAATCTCAGCTATTCTAAAAGAGTATAAAAAAATGTCCAATAAAAAAGTATCACCAAAGGAGCTAAAAAAAGCCAAAGACCACATAAAGGGAAAGACAGCTCTTTTATTAGAGTCATCTGATGCTCGGGCTTCCTTTTATGCCCATCAAGAGCTTTTAGAAAAAAGAATCTTAACTACAAAAGAAATTTTTACCAGGATTGATAAAATTACCCCCAACGATATCTTAAAGGTAGCTAAAGACATTTTCCAGCCTCAAAAATTAAATTTAGCTTTGATTGGTTCGTTTAAGGATAAATCAGAATTCGAGAAAATTTTAAAAATTTGAGATTAATAAACTATGGAAGAAGATAAAGTTTTAGATATATCTTGGGTAACTATCTCCAGAATTGCCGTTGCTTTTTTGGGCTTTTACGTTCTCTATCTGATAAGAGATATTTTAATCTGGATTATTTTTGCCTTAGTGATTTCAATTCTATTTAATCCGGTAATTAGCTTTTTAGAGAGGAGAAGAATTCCCAGGGCCATATCAAGCGTTCTCATCTACGTTATTATCTTTAGTATTTTAAGCCTTCTTTTGTATTGGATTATTCCAATATTTGTTTTTGAAATTCAACAGTTTACCCAGCTTTTTCCTCAATATTTCGAAAGGTTATCTCCACCCTTGAGAGGCTTGGGGATTGAGGCTTTTGATAACTTTGAAACCTTTACCTTGGCTTTGCAAGACTGGTTGGTGGGAGTTTCATCTAGTATTTTTGGGGCCTTGGTCGCCATTTTTGGAGGAATCTTTTCAACGATTACCATTTTTGCACTAGCTATTTTCTTTTCAATTGAAGAAAAAGACATAAAGATGGCAATTAAACTTTTAGTTCCCAAAGGAAAAGAGGATTATTTTTTAAACTTATGGGAAAGGAGTCAAATAAAAACATCTGCTTGGTTTGGGACTAGAATTTTAAGCAGTATTTTTGTCGGTCTTTTGACTTTTATCGTTCTTAAAATCCTTAATGTAAATTACGTTCTTGCTTTAAGCTTGCTTGCTGGAGTAACGGAAATTATTCCAGTTTTGGGACCTATTCTTGCTACTCTTGTGATTACTACTTTGGTTGCCCTAGACTCTTGGCCAAAAGCCGTCTTTGTTTTAGTTGCTTTAATCTTAATTCAGCAAATGGAAGGAAACATTTTAACTCCCATCTTAACCAAAAGACTGCTTGGGTTGCCTTCAGTGTTAGTATTAATAGCTTTATTGGTCGGTAGCAAGTTATGGGGGATATTGGGAGCAATTTTGGCTATTCCTTTAACGGGGATAATCTATGAGTTCTTAAGAGATTTTTTGAGGAAAAGAAAAGAAGAAAAAGCAGAACTATTATAGATCGGTAAAAGGTTTAAGCAATATGTTAAAAAATAAACTCTATATTTCTACTGCTATTCCATACGTAAATGCCAAACCGCATGTGGGTTTTGCATTAGAAATTATTCAGTCAGATGTAATTGCCCGCTATCATCGCAGCCGCTTAAAAGAGGATGTTTTCTTTCTGACAGGGACAGATGAGAATAGTTTAAAGAATGTACGGGCTGCCAAAAAAGAAGGGATAGATGTTAAAGAGTTAGTCGACAAGAACGCTGAAAAATTTTATCAACTGAAAAATACCCTTAATCTAAGCCTTAACGATTTTATAAGGACGACCGAAGAACGTCATATCAAGGGGGCTCAAAAGCTATGGTTGGCTTGCAAAAAAGACATTTATAAAAAAAGCTATAAAGGACTTTATTGTGTGGGATGCGAGGAATTTTACAAGAAAGAAAAATTGGAGGAAGGTCTTTGTCCAGAGCACAAAGTAAGACCTGAATCAATTGAAGAAGAAAACTATTTTTTTAAATTATCTAAATACCAAGATCAGCTAAAAGATATTATTGAGAAAGATAAAGTTAGAGTAATTCCTGAAACCAGGAAGAATGAAGTTTTAAGTTTTATTAGTCAGGGCTTGGAAGACATTTGTATTTCTCGCTCAGAAGAGAGATCCCATGGATGGGGTATTCCTGTGCCTGACGACAGCTCACAGAGAA
Organism: Patescibacteria group bacterium; assembly: GCA_024239015.1. Lineage (GTDB taxonomy): Bacteria > Patescibacteriota > Minisyncoccia > Minisyncoccales > JANBVM01 > JANBVM01. Next base: position 17,673 of record JANBVM010000018.1, read on the forward strand.
TTTGGGTTTGGTATGACGCTCTTTCAAACTACATTAATGCCTTAGGTTATGGAGAGGATAAGCCAGAATTCAAGGAATGGTGGGAGAAAAACGATAACAAATTACATGTTATTGGAAAGGGAATCTTAAGATTTCATGCAGTATATTGGCCAGGCATACTTCTTTCAGCCAATGTCCCTCTGCCAAACCAGGTTTTTGTCCACGGCTATTTAACTGTTGACGGCCAAAAAATGTCAAAGTCTTTGGGCAATTTAGTTGATCCTTTTGAATTGGTTGAAAAGTATGGAACAGATGCTGTTAGGTATTTTCTTTTGAGAGAAATCCCTTCTACGGAAGATGGTGATTTCACATATGAAAAATTTGAAGCAAGATATAATGCTGATTTAGCAAACGGGCTTGGTAATTTAATGTCCAGAATAATTAGCTTAGCAGGCAAAATAAATTTAAAATCAGGCAAAATAGATTACGATCAAATTAAGTTTCGACAGGAAATAAATAATGTTGAGGAAAAATATAATAATTCCTTGAAAGAGTTTAAGTTTAATGAAGCTCTAACCGCAATCTGGGAATTAATTAGTTTCTGCGATCAATATATTGAAAAAGATAGGCTTTGGGAAAAAAAAGAAGGTCAAGAAAATAACATCATTAGCCTCTTATATGTTCTTAGTAATATAGCCAGCATGTTGAAGCCATTTTTACCAGAGACCTCAAAGAAGATTGAATCCCAAATAAAATCAGGTGAAGTTTATAAAGATAAGAAGTGGGCTTGGGAGTTTAAAGCTGAAGGAAAAACACCTCCGCTTTTCAAAAGATTAGACTAATCTTCATGTTAATTGATACCCATGCTCATTTAAATTTTGTTGCTTTTGATAAAGACAGAGAAAAAGTAATTAAAAAATGCTTGGATAATGATATTTGGGTAATAAATGTCGGAACAAACTTTCAAACTTCAAAAAAAGCAACAGAAGTTGCAAAAAGTTACCCAGAAGGAATGTTTGCCTCAATTGGGCTTCATCCAATCAATTTAGATACAGGTTTGGTAAAAAGGAAAATAGATGAGCTAGAGGGAAAAAGTTTTGAAAATGAGTTTGATTATGATAGATACAAAGATTTGGCAGAATCTAAAAAAGTCTTAGCCATAGGAGAAATCGGCCTTGATTATTATTGGAAGCCAAAGACTGCCAAGAAAAAAGAATTATTCAAACAAAAACAAAAGGAATTACTCTTCAAACAATTAACCTTAGCTAAAGAATTAGGATTGCCGGTTATTTTTCATTGTCGAGTAGCCCACCAAGACTTGACCACCTTTTTATTAGAGAATCTTGACATCAAGCCAGAAAAAGCAGTGATTCATAGTTTTGTCGGAAACGTAGACGAGCTTCAAAAATATTTAGATTTCGGATTCTATATTGGATTTAATGGAATAATTTTTAAAAATATTGAAGGAATAAATTTCAAAGAGAATATTAAAAAAACTCCCTTAAATAGAATTTTAACTGAAACCGACTCTCCTTATTTAATTCCACCTGGAGTAGAATCAGAACGTAATGAGCCACTTTTTATAGAATATATTGCAAAGGAAATAGCTGAGACTAAAAATATTGATTATGATAAAATGGCAGAAATTACTACCGAGAATGCCCAAAAATTATTTAGTCTATAATTAGTCCATGGATGTATGAAATATAATCCTCAGAAAATAGAGCCAAAATGGCAGAAATATTGGGAAGATAATAAGTTTTATCGGGCTGAAGATTTTTCAAAAAAGCCCAAGAAATTCATTTTAATTGAATTTCCTTATCCCTCTGGTGAAGGATTACATGTAGGTCATTGTAGGTCGTACTCAGCAATGGATGCTCTGGCTAGAAAGAGGAGAATGCAAGGTTTTAATGTCTTGTTCCCAATGGGCTGGGATGCTTTTGGTTTGCCGACTGAAAACTATGCTATTAAAACCGGGATTCATCCTCAAGAAGCTACCGAAAGAAATGTTAATAATTTTAAGAGACAGATTAAAAGTTTGGGCCTTTCTTTTGATTGGGATCGAGAAGTTAACACTACTGACCCCAAATATTATAAGTGGACCCAATGGATTTTTTTGAAACTTTTTGAAAATGATTTGGCTTATCAAGCTAGGATCCCAATTAATTGGTGTCCTTCTTGTAAAATTGGATTGGCTAATGAGGAAGTAATCGGTGGAAAATGTGAAAGATGCGGAACAAAAGTCGGGAAAAAAGAAATTAAGCAGTGGATGCTTAAGATCACCAAATACGCTGATAGATTAATCGAAGATTTAGACAAAGTTAATTATTTGGAGAAAATTAAAGCTCAACAAATTGATTGGATTGGTAGGAGTCATGGAGTAGAAGTTGATTTTGAAGTAGAAAGTCTTGGGGAGGCAATAAAGATCTTTACTACTAGGGCTGATACCATTTTTGGAGCTACGGCTCTTGTCTTGGCTCCAGAGCATCCTTTGGTTGAAAAATTAGCTACCAAGAAATATTCAGATAAAATTAAGAAATATGTTAAAGAAGCAGGCCAGAAAACAGATTTTGAAAGAACTAAATTAGAAAAAAAGAGAACAGGAGTATTTACTGGGTTTTTTGGTATAAATCCTGTCAATAATGAAAAAATCCCCATCTGGATTGGGGACTATGTAATAGCTTTTTATGGCAGAGGGGCTGTAATGATAGTACCAGCTCACGACAAAAGAGACTATGATTTTGCTAAAAATTATGACCTAGAGATTAGAGAAGTCATAAAGGGTGGAAATGTTTCAAAAGAAGCCTTTGCTGACTATGGAACCTTAATTAATTCTGGTCAGTTTAACAGTTTATCTTCAAAAGAGGCAATAAAGAAGATTGGTCAGTGGTTGGAGAAAGAGGATTTAGGTAAAGAAAAGGTCCAATATAAGCTTAGAGATTGGGTTTTTTCTCGGCAGCATTATTGGGGAGAACCCATTCCGATTATCCATTGTAAAGAATGTGGGGTAGTCCCAGTGCCAGAAAAAGATTTACCAATAGAACTTCCTTATGTAAAGAAATACGAGCCAACTGAGACCGGTGAATCACCGTTAGCTTCAATTAAAGAGTGGGTCAATATCAAATGTCCAAAATGTAAAGGAGAGGCTAAAAGAGAAACAGATACCATGCCCAATTGGGCTGGATCTAATTGGTATTATTTACGTTATATAGATCCTAAAAACAATAAAGAGATAGCTAATGGGAAGAAAATAAAATACTGGATGCCAGTTGATTGGTATAATGGTGGCATGGAACATACAACCTTACACTTGTTATACTCTCGCTTCATTTATAAATTCCTTTATGACATTAAAGTAGCTCCCCAGTCAGAGCCTTATCAAAAGAGAACCTCTCATGGCGTGGTATTGGCTGAAGATGGTCGAAAGATGTCAAAGTCAAGAGGCAACGTGATTAATCCCGATGACATTATAAAAGAACATGGTGCAGACACTCTCAGAGTTTACGAAATGTTTATGGGTCCTTTTGATCAGACGATTGTTTGGAATAATAAAGGAGTAAAGGGCGTTTATCGATTTTTAAATAGAGTTTGGCAACTAGTGTTAGATTGTTCTAAGAACAAAAATAGCAGCCAGGAAGCAATAAAAAGGATTCATAAGCTTAATAAAAAAATAGAAAAGGACCTAGATGCTACAAAATTCAACACAGCTGTAGCCGCCTTCATGGAGTTTATCAATTTCGCTTACGATAACAAAAAAGACATCGGAAAAGACATACTCGAAAAGATGTTAACGTTGTTAGCTCCTTTGGCTCCACACATCACAGAAGAGCTTTGGCGCTATTTAGGTGAGAAGGATTCAATTCACAATGAAGTTTGGCCTAAACATGATCCAAGATTAATAAAAGAAGATGTTATAACTTTAATTATTCAAGTAAATGGTAAGGTTCGTGACAAGGTTGAGGTTAATTCAGACATTTCTGAGGAAGAAGCCAAGGATTTGACATTAAATAGAGAAAAGATTAAGAAAAGGATAGGCAAAAGAGAAATTAAGAAAATTATTTTTGTCCCTGGTAAATTGATTAACATAGTAGTTTAACTTTTGAACAAAGAATAGCTGTAATATATTTAGAATTAATCCGTCGTAATATTATGTGTGGGATAATAGGCTACATAGGTAAAAAACCTGCTTTTCCGGCTCTTCTGTCTGGATTGAAAAGAATGGAATACCGCGGCTATGATAGCTACGGTTTTTGTGTTTTAAATAATGAAAAAGAGCCTTTCTTCCATAAAAAGGTGGGGAAAATTTCAGAAGCAGAACCAGAACTCTTGAATTTAGAAGTAAAGGGAAATATCGGCCAGGCCCACACTAGATGGGCTACTACGGGAGCTGTCACCGACCAAAATGCTCATCCCCATTGGGACTGCAAGAAAAACATCTTTTTAATTCATAACGGAATCATCGAGAATCATAAAGATCTCAGAGAAAAATTAATAAAAGAGGGTCATGAATTCAGCTCAGAAACCGATACAGAAGTTTTATCTCATTTAGTTGAAAAATATTTAGATGGGAACCTTGAAGAAGCGCTGCAAAAAACCCTAAGAGAAGTAAGGGGAACATATGGGATTGTTTTACTTGCAAAAGATGATCCTCAAAAAATTGTAACAGCCAGGCTTTCTTCCCCAGTAATTTTAGGGATAGGGCAGGATGAATTTTTAGTGGCATCTGATCCGTCTGCCATAATCACCCACACAAGACAAGTTATTAATTTAGACGATAATGAAATTGCTGTTTTAAAACCAGACAACTTTTTCATTTTAAAAGAAAAACCAACAGTTTCCATTGAGTGGACTCCGGAAGAAGCAGATAAAAAAGACTATCCGCATTTTATGTTAAAGGAAATAATGGAAGAGCCAGAAACTATTGAAAACGCAATCAGGGGAAGACTAATGCCGGAGGAAGGAACAGTGAAGTTGGGAGGATTAGACAAAGTAGCTGAAAGATTAAAGGATATTAATAAATTAATTTTAGTTGCTTGCGGTACAGCCAATTATGCATCCCGGGTAGGAAAATACATGTTAGAAGAATACGCTGGTATTCCTACTTCAGTTGATATAGGTTCTGAATTCCGCTATCGAAAACCAATAATTGATGAGAATACAGCCGCCATCTTTGTTTCCCAGTCAGGAGAAACAGCTGATACCTTGGCCGGATTAAAAGAAATGAAGAAAAAGAACGTTTTAACAATAGGGATTACAAACGTTGTTGGTTCAACTCAGTCAAGGGAAACAGAAACAGGTGTTTATACTAGATCAGGACCTGAAATTGCTGTGGCTTCAACTAAAGCATTCTTGGGGCAGCTATCCACCCTAGCTATGTTTGCTGTATATTTTGGCAGGCAAAGGAACATGTCTTTGGTGATGGGGAAAAGAGTTGTTTCTGAGCTTTCAAAACTCCCAGAGCTGGCAAAAAGTATTTTAAATCTGGCTCCGGATATTAAAAAACTGGCAGAGAAATATAAAGAATTTGAAAACTTTTGGTTTATAGGAAGAAAATACAATTTCCCTATTGCTTTAGAGGGAGCTTTAAAATTAAAAGAAATCTCTTACCTACACGCTGAAGGAGTAGCAGGGGGAGAATTAAAACATGGGCCTTTAGCCTTGATTCAGGATAATTTCCCTACTATAGCTATTTGTACTTCAGATTCAGTCTACGAAAAAATGGTTTCTAATATTGAAGAGGTAAAGGCCAGAGGAGGCCCGGTTATGGCCATAGCCACAGAAGGAGATGAGAGGATAAAAGAATTAGTAGATGACGTGATATATATTCCTAAAACCCTAGAGATGTTGACACCAATTTTATCTGTTATTCCACTTCATCTTTTTGCTTACTATATGGCTGATCTCTTGGGACGCAACGTTGATAAACCAAGAAATTTGGCAAAAAGCGTTACCGTAGAGTAGAGTTAGACTCTTTTGATTCTAGCTCCTAACTTCCTTAATTTTTGGTCAAACTCTTCAAAACCTCTCTCAATTTGAGAGATGTTTTTAATTTCAGTTTCACCTTTAGCAATTAGTCCTGCTAATATTAAAGCTGCACCAGCCCTAATATCAGTGGCATCTATTTTGAATCCGGTTAGATTCGTTTTTCCAAAGATTAATGCTCGGTGAGGATCAGTGATCTCAATGTCAGCTCCCATATTCCTTAACTCATGGAGATGTTGGAAGCGATTCTCGTAAAGGGGATCATGGATTAAAGATTTTCCCTGAGCCTGAGTTAACAATA
>JANBVM010000019.1 GCA_024239015.1 Patescibacteria group bacterium
TAAAATGACCTTATCAGAGTCACCCGGAAGTATTTTTCTTTTTGGCGAACACGCAGTGGTTTATTCCAAGCCGGCGATAGTGGCTTCTGTTAATTTACGGACAAGGTGCCAAATAGATAAAACAGTAGATAGATATATTTATATATTCTCTCGGGAACTCGGAAAAGCGGTTTTGAAGGAAAAAAAGGAAGGCGTCAAAGACTTGTTTGTTCTCCTTGATTTAGCCAAACACCTTCTCAATAAATATAAAATTAAAAATGGCTTGGAGATAAGAATTGAATCAGATATTCCTCTTGAAAGTGGTTTGAGTTCCTCCACTGCCGTGTTATGCTCTCTTTTGTGTTCATTCTCAAAATTGTTTGACATAAATATTCCGAAAAATACTTATTATAATCACTTAATTGAATTCCAAAAAGAGATACATGGCGGTAAAGCATCTGGCTCAGAAATTATTAGTAGTTCGGTAGGTGGATTTAACTATATCTCATTTGTTAAAGGTGATGTCCGGGTGAAAGAATTACATAAACTTCCCCTAGGAGTAGTAATCGGGGATACTACTATTAGAATAAAGACGTCAAAGACTGTGAAAGGATATATTCCTGATTTGATGGAGAAAAAACCTGATTTAGTAAGGAAGTCTTTTGATAAGATAGAACTTATTTGTAAAGAAGGACTTTTGGCCATTGAAAACAAAGATATTATAAGAATAGGAAAGCTGGTGAATGAGAACCAGCAAGTTTTATCTTCCTTGGGACTATCCCACCCTAAGATTGATTTGGCTGTTAAAAAAGCTTTAGAGGCTGGTGCCTATGGCGCAAAGTTGTCTGGCAAGGGTCAAGGAGGAATCATGTTTGCAATAACTAATGACGAGAATAAACACAATGTTGCAGATGCTATAAAAAGTGCTGGTTTGAAAATAATTCAGACAGAAATTGGGATTGGGGGCGTCAAATAATCATTTATATGACAAAAAGATGCGAATGGAGCACAAATAATGATTTAATGATAAAGTACCACGATACAGAGTGGGGCTTGCCATTATACGATGATCGAAAATTGTTTGAATTCTTGGTCTTGGATGCTTTTCAAGCTGGTCTAAGCTGGAATATAGTTATAAACAAAAGAGAAAACTTCAGAAAAGCATTTGATAATTTCAACGCATCAAAGATAGCTAAATACAGTAAGAGAAAAATGGCAAAGCTACTTTTAGATACGGGCATCATACGAAACAGGCTAAAAATTGCAGCTACCGTTGAAAACGCAAAACAATTCTTGAAGATTCAAAAAGAGTTCGGTAGTTTTAGTGATTACATCTGGCAATTTGTTGGCAATAAGCCTATAAAAAACTCTTGGAAATCATTAAAGCAAATTCCAGCTCAAACAAAAAACTCAGACAAAATGAGTATGGAATTAAAGAAAAGAGGATTCAAGTTTGTTGGATCAACAATTTGTTATGCCTTTATGCAGGCAGCTGGAATGGTTAATGATCATTTAATACGCTGTTTCCGCTATAAAGAAGTTCAAAACAAGCTATAACACTATCCAGTACAAGGAACAAATTAGAATGTTTGTTCGTTTGAAAAACTTTAGTTTATTTTTTTGGCTTACTGGGAACGACAAAAACGGCAATTAAATAGACAATAATTCCGGGCATAAAACCAGTAAAAAAAACAGTAAAAATCCATAAAATCCTTAGCAGTACAGGATCGATGTTAAAATATTCTCCAAGCCCACCAATTACTCCAGCAAATATTTTGTTTTCTGAGTTTCTGTATAATTTCTTCATAATTCTAATATATTTATATTAACCTATTTCTAATTATATAAAATGTTGTGTAAGCTTCAAATCCTATTGCTGGGCTAGAAGTTGATAAAAAGGGTAAAATATTATAAGATGTATTTGTTTTAAAAACATATGCCAATTACTAAATCAGCCAAAAAGGCTTTACGTCAAAGCAAGAAAAGAAGGGTCAAGAATATAAGAAAGACTAGGAAAATGAGAGAGCTTTTAAAGAAAGTTAAGGTTTTGGTTTCAGAAAAGAAAACAAAAGAGGCAAAAGAAGTTCTGCCCCAGATATATAAAGTGTTGGATAAGGGAGCCAAGACTGGATTAATAAAAAAGAATACAGCTGACAGGAGAAAATCAAGAATGACAAAACTGATTAATAGAGCAGTAAAGAGTTAAATCTCTGCTATAAACAAATCTAAGGCTGTTTCTGGCTCAATTTTACCGGTTTTTAAATTAAGGTCTACCTCAAATATCTTTTGGTAGATTTTTTTTAGCTCCTGAAATTCAAACTTCCTCGAGAGAGCCATGCTCTTTTTAACAACGTAGGGATGTAGGCCAGCTGAATCAAAAGGTGAAAGATTCTTTGTAACAAGGTCTTTAACAATAAGTAAATTCCTAAACTGAAAATTAATCATTGAAAGCAGATAAAAGGGGTTGTCTCCCTTTTTCAAATGATCTTTCAATAATTTAAGAGCTCTTTGTTTGTCTTTTGAGGCTATAGCCTCTATGGTCTTGAAGATGTCAGACTCAATTTTGGGCCTAACCATAAGTTCAACGTCTTTTACTTCAATTGTCTTGCCCGCTTTAAAACTAGATAGTTTTCTAATCTCATTTATCATTTGCCAAAGATTATCGCCAACAAAGCTGACAAGTCTATCTAGGGCCCTGTTATCAACCTTAGCGTTCAGGCTATCGAATTGTTTTTTAACCCAGTTTTTTAGCTTTTGCCCTTCTAAAGATTCTAGTTCTTGGCATTTGGCATTTTTTTTCAAAAAAGTAAGCAAAGCGTCTCTCTTTGTAATTTTACCTTTCTCATAGAACAATAATATATTCTCAGAATCAACAAAATCTTTACCTCCTTTTAAAAAGTCTTTCTTGAAATCAGAATTGGAAAAAATATCTGTTAAAACAATTAGTTTTTTTTCTTTAAACATTGAAGCCTGTGCAGCTTCACTTTTTAAGTCCTTAAAGTTTAGATCGTTATTATAATACCTCAAATTTAGTCCACTTTTGTGAATTTTTTTATAGCTTTCAACTATTTCCCTTAATTTTAGTTGAGACCGATAAGTATCTGGTCCGTAGAGAAGAATGATCATGATTGACATTTGGGACAAAAATGGGCTGATCTTCCGCCTATTTTTTCTCTTTTAATTATGGTTCTGCATCTCTGACATTTTTTCCCTTCTCTGCCATAAGCTTTCCCCCAAAGTTGAAAGCCCCCTTTCGTCCCATCGATTTTTCTGTAATCAGAAATGCTGTCTCCTTTTAATTGAATTCCTTTTTTTAGAATCTTCTTAATTGATGTATAAATGTTTTTCAATTCCTGATCATTTAGCGAATTTATGTCTTTAAACGGGCTTATTCTCGTATCCCAGAGAATTTCATCTGAATAAATATTCCCAATCCCAGCTATAATTCTCTGATCCATCAAGACCTGTTTAATCTTCCCCTTTTTTCTCTTTTTTAGAGATTTTTTAAACTCTTCAAAAGTGAAACTGTCTTCTAAGGGTTCGGGTCCTAAATTTTTAAACTCTTTTTCCAGCTCATCTCTGTCCCACAACTCAGCTTTAGCAAATTTCCTAGGATCTGATATTGCTAATTGTTTACCATTATCTAAAAAGAAAATTAAATGCAGAAATCTATTCTTGGAGTCGTCTAAAAGAGGCCCTGGAAGCTTAGAAACCCATTGTTTTTTCTTTAATTCCCATCTGCCCACTAATGTGTGTCCGCTTATCTTCTGATGAAGCAAAAGCGTTTTGTCGTTAGAAATATCAATTAGGATATTTTTGGCCCTCCTTCTAACGTTTTCAACCTTCTTTCCGATTAGCTCTTTCCTGAACTTCTGAAAACTTTTAGGTCTTTTTATCATTTTTTTGAAATCTGTCCAAATATCAACAAAGGTCCTCTTGAGGACCTTTTTTCTTAAATCTAAAACAGTTGTTTCTACCTCCGGTAATTCAGGCATAACTTACTTTAAAACGTTCTTTATCTTTTCGATAATTTCTCTCGGGGTAAAGTGGGCTTTTATTAAATAATCTGTGGCTCCCAATTTTAACCCTTTCTCAACTTCTTCTTTCTGGCCAAGATTAGATAAAATAATCACTGGAATTGAGCTCAAGCTAGGATCTTCTTTCATCCTCGACAAGACTTCAAAACCGTCAATACTCGGTAGAATAAGGTCAAGCAAGATTAAATCAGGCTTTTCCTCTTTTATCTTTTTAATTCCTTCTTCCCCGTCTACTGCCTCTAAGACTTCAAAGCCTTCGTCGTTAAGTTTCCTGGAAATCAATTCCCTCAAAAATTTATCATCTTCAACGATTAGTATTTTTTTTGCCATATTTATCTAAAGCTATTTACCGATTTGTTTTATTACCTTGTCTACCACTTCCTGAGGGTCAAAGTCAGTCTTAACCAGCCAATCCTTAGCTCCAAGCTCCCTGGCTCTATCAAGCTCTACCGGCTGGCCAGAATTGGAGATAATAACTACTGGAATCTCTTTTAGTTCTGAGTCTTTGTTCATTTCTTCCATAACCTCAAGACCTCCCATTTTAGGCATAAGAATGTCTAATAATATGAGGTCGGGCTTTGTCTCTTTCATTGTTCTCAATCCCTCTTCTCCATCTCTGGCTACTGAAACTTTGTATCCCTCTTGGGTAAGTTTTTTTTGAAGAAGATTGATCATTAACTCTTCATCTTCAACTATTAGGATTTTCTTTGGCATAAAACTAATTGAGGATTAATACTTTATTATAATATTATTTACAGTCTTTTGAAAGTTAAGTGGTCAATCCTAGCTCAGTCAAAAATATCATTTCTTTTTTACTGGAAGTGAGAAGTAAAAAGTTGTCCCCTTGCCTTCCTCTGACTCGAACCAAACTTTACCACTATGAGAGTCGATGATGTTCTTTGCGATGAAAAGCCCTAGGCCAGAACCGCTAGTTTCCATCTTCATCACGTTAGCCCCCCTGAAAAATTTTGTAAACACTCTCTTTTGCTGATCTTTTGGGATTCCAACACCAGTATCTTTTATAGAAACCACTACTTTCTTTTTATCATAATTTAGGGTTACCGTCACTTTGTCTCCAGGGGTTGTATACTTAATGGCATTGTCAATAATGTTCTGAAATGCCAACTTCATTTTCTCAACGTCTAATAAGACTTTGGGTATCTTTTGGGATGTCTTTTTAAATTCAATTTTAATCTTTCTTTTTGCTACTTCATCTTTGTAAGAGTTTATTACGAATTCTAGAATCGGACTAATATTGGTTAGAGCGGGTTTATAAAGATATCTCCCTTCTTCAATCCTAGTTACATTCAAAAGATCATTTATTAAACTAATCATTCTTTCGTTGGATTGATAGGTTTTTTCAATAAATTGCCTCTGTTCTTGATTTATTTTTCCTAAATCTTCATCTAATAACATTCTTAGTGTCCATTTTATTGCTGAAAGTGGAGTCCTTAATTGGTGGGCTGAAATAGAGACAAATTCGGTTTTTAGCTTTTCAATTATCTTTTCACGACTAACATCGTGTAAAACAATCAGGCTTCCTATTTTCTTTTTGTCTACTACCAGTGGAGCTCTAGAAACCTCCAAAATAAAATTCTCTCCAATTTTTAATTCTTGTCTAAACAAGCTTATAGTTTTTTTGCCTATTAGCTGGAATAACTTTTTGGTTTTAGGTAGACGTGAAAGATCAGAAATATATTTACCAACCATTTTTTCTTTTTCGATACCAAGGAAGCTTTCGGCCTGGGGGTTTACTAACGATAATCTGTTCTCTTTATCAAATACTAAGAGGCCGTCTGTAAGGCTAGCAATTATTTCCTGGGTTTTATTTCTTTCTTCCTCGGCTTTCTGTCTTTCCTCTTCGGTATCCTCCAAGATATTCATTAAAGCAGTCTGAGATGATCTTAGTTCGCCTTGTGCTTCCTCAATGCCTGTCATATCAAAAACACCTAAGAAATAACCAACCACTTCTCCCTTTTCATCCTCTCTAGCTCTGGTGAAAGCCTGAACAACTACTTTCCCTCCTTCTTTTGGAGAAAAAACCATTCTTTTTTTCTTAACAGATCCTTTTTCCAAAGTTTCCTTTGCTAGAGATTCAATTTCTTCTTTGTTAAATACCTTTTCAATTGATTCTCCGATTAGTTCGTAGGATTTCATCTTCGCCAACCCTTCAAAAGACGGATTAACTTCAAGCACTACCCCAATTGGGCTAACAAAGCAAATTGGTAAGGGAGAAAAGCTAAAAAGCTCATGGATATAATTCTCAAGCGATGCCAAATCATCAGCCAAGAGAGAAAGTTTTTTGCGCTCTTCTTCTGTTGCCATTTAATAAGGTTTGATAATTATAATGTCTCCGCCTATTCCCATTTTAATAAGTATTCGTGGTCCTTCCCTTCCTGGAAACTACATTTTGTTTCTTGAGAGATCACCTTGGAGGTCTTTACCAACATCTTTAGTATCCCAGAAAGATAACCTCTCAAGTAATAGCAATAGATAGGGTGAAGATTAAAGTCTTTGATTTTCAAAATTGCATATTTTTGATCCTCATTTAATTCTATTGGCACCATTTCCCCTATTGTCCAGTGCTTTTTCCATATCTTGGGGGCTTCCTTAAAGAAAACCCTTTGGATAGAAAGAAAGTAGCGTATGAAAAGTTTAATAATTAAAGATATTTTAGTTGCAAAAAGCCCCATATCTTTAATTCTTTCGTTATCAAAATCAAAAACCTTCTTAATGGCCAAAATAGATATGATTCTCAGCCCTACTGGATAAAAAGCCATGGTTTTTATCTCTTTATACTTTATCGGGGTTCCCAATTTCTTTAGCTCCTCCTCTAGCTTTCTAAGACCTTCTTCTCCTTTCTCTTTCAATACATATTCTCCATCTGTTTTAAAAACAACTCCTCTTACTTCTCCTTTAACCGCCATTAATTTCTGGATAGTTTCTTTTGTGATAATGTTTTCTTCCATATAAAATATCCTTTATAAAGATGATGTTATTGTTGATCAATTTTTGACTTTTTGGTCTTGTTTTCCAGTCCTTTCATTTTTTTCTTTAATTCTATCATTTTTAGCTCTCTGCCCACGGCAAATTTTCGGAACTTTTCTAAATCTTTCATCCTGTCTTGAAGTTCTTTGGTCCTGATTTTCACCTCTGCATCAAGGTTGGCAACAAGATCTTCCAACTCTTTGGATCTGGCCTTTACCCTTATCTCCAGCGTGTCCCTGATCTCTTCCAGTTCTTTTACTCTTTTTTCTCTCTCCCTGTCTCTCTCTTCCTCTAGTTGTTTAATAAAAGAAGCAATTCTAAAACTTAATACTCCGGCTATAGCAAAAGTTGCGACTAAAGAAATCGATAAGAAGCGACCTAATTGACGAGGGACAGCTAAAACTTCACTAATTTCCTGACGGGTTACTAATATCCAATTAGTAGGAGAAACGGTCTGGAAGCCGACCAAATATTCTATACCGTCAGAGCTTGAATATCTGAAGGTTTCCTCAGCTTCCGTTGCTTCCTGGAGAGCTATTGTTAGCTCAGGATATACATTGGCAATGTTTTCTTGCTCTCTGATTAATCTGTAGTCTGGATGAGCAATAATTTCCCCAAATTGTCCTAGTAAAAATGCTTGCCCAGTACTACTTGGTAGGCTGAAGGCGCTAACCAAAAAAGAAAGCCCTTGGAGTCTAATTGATCCTGTCAGCACACCAACTGAACTGGTGCCTTGATTCTCGCTAAAAACGGGAACGGCAATTTCAATCACCGGTTGTTCCGTAACTGGAGAAAACCCTACTCCGGAGAAAAAGGTTTTATTTTCTCTCTTTACAAAATCGAAAAAAGGCCGCCTAGAATAATCTAAACTTATTAATTCTTTCTTTGTGGGATAAATAAGGATCAGTCTTCCTTCTTCGTCTACAAGAGCTAGTGATTCAAATATTGGTATGTTTCGAAAATCATTGTTTTCGTAAACCGCTTTTAAGGAGTTTTCATTAATATTTTCAAAAGAAATGGCTGACAAAGATTTAATAATGTCTTGGGATCTTTTCAAATAAAGACTGACTTCGTCGGCAAAGTGATCGGCTATAATTTTATCTTCTTCTTCAGCTACTATTTGAGCCACTTCAACACTTCTATTAACAGCAATAAACCCAAAAACAGATACAGGTAAAATAGCAATGGCTATAATAAAAACCATTTCTTTAGTCGGACGAAAGAAAATTTTCATAGTTGTAATTAATTATAAGCTCCAGACTCTAAACTTCCCCTCTTTTACTTCCATTTTTAGAATATCTTTTATCACATCTCCATTTTCGTCAAAGCTTATCACTCCTGTTATCCCTTGGAACCCTCTGGTATCAGATAGTGCTTTCTGAACGCCCTGTCTGGAAGTGCCTCCTGTTTCTATGGCTTTGGCAATAACATTCATAGCGTCGTAGCCATGAGCATCAATCCATCCTGGTTCCTCTCCGTATCTAGCCCTATAAGATGATACAAAATCTTGCACCATTGGATCTGGATCATCGGCTGAGAAAAATGATGTAAATCTGACTCCGTCAACAGACATACCTCCAATCTCAATTAAATCAGGAGTGTGAAAGCCGTCTCCGCCTATGATAGGGATATACCAACCCATTGCCCTGGCCTGTTGGGCTATCAAGGCTCCATCTGCATAGTAACCGGGGATAAATAATACCTCAGGCTCTGATGCTTGAATCTCTTGGAGAGAAGAAGTAAATTCTTTCTGTCCAGCTCGATAGGTGGTTCGCTTAGTAATCACTACTGCTAATTGTTCTGCTCTTTCAGTAAAAGAGTCTGCTAGTTCACCGGAATAAGAAGCGTTTTCCAGATCTGAAAATATGGCTACCTTATTAAAGCCTAAATCCAAGGATACAAATTCAGCCAAAGCTCTTCCTTGATAGGTGTCAGAAGGAGAGACTCTAAAGACGAAATCTCCTAAAAGAGAGATTTTGGGGCTGGTGGCAGAAGGGCTAACTGCTGGCAACCCTTCCTGCTGAAAAACTTCATTAGCAGAGACTACGCTGGGGCTAATAATCGGTCCCACCACTGCTAAGATCTCTTTATTAAGAGCTAATTCTTGAGCTTTTTCCTTGGCAATATCAGGGTTAGCCTCAGAATCTAAAGAAATTAGTTCATACCTGTAGGGGCCCTGTTTCTGATTAAGTCGGAAGATTGCAAGTTGAACGCCATTTCTAGCCTCCACTCCATATTGCGCAGCTCCTCCCGTTAATGGACCAATCATTCCAATTTTAACCACTTCCCTGTCTATCGAAGGTTTTCGAGTAAATACTCCCGATTGCCACAAAACGATTACTGCGCCTATTGTCACGGCTATTATTATCAAAAAGATAAAATTTTTTCTAGACATATTCCAAATTTTATTTTAATTATCGACCTTTATATAACACGGTCAAAATCTAAGTTGGTTTACTGTTCCACTAATTTATATCTTACCATAATCTTAGATTATTATCAGTTCTAACTTCCTTTTGCTCAAGCCCTGGCACTCTTTTGATTAAAGTATTAAATTCCAGATCTTGAAACTTTTTAATTATTTCTTCTTTGTCATATTTTCCCCATTTAAATTCTTTAAGGCTGATATTGATTAAAACGTTTTTTTCGATTTCGGCTAATTCCCTACTAAGGTAGGCTTGCTCTTTCTGTTCAGTCAGCAATTCTTTTACTTTCGGCTTTATATCTAATTCTTGATTCCCCTCTAGTTTCTTGTATAGATTGTCGAGGGTGCCAAATTTCTTTAACAAATCAATGGCTGTTTTTTCTCCAATTCCGGTAACGCCTGGTATGTTGTCAGAGGGATCGCCTTTTAGGGCCCTGAAATCAACCAGTTGGTCCGGAACTAGGCCTGAATACCTTTCTTTGACTGAATCCTCATCATACAAAACTGTGTTTTTAACCCCAGTTTTTAAAAGATAAACCTCGGTGTTGTCATTAACTAAAGAGAGGATGTCTAAGTCTCCGCTTATAATAATTGTTTTAGTTTTCGGTAAGACTTGTTTTTTAGGAAACTTCTTGCTTATGGTTCCGATAATATCATCTGCTTCAAAACCCTCTTTTTCAAAAATGGGAACTTTGAAGACTTTTAAGATCTCTTTTACTTTGGGTATCTGATCATAAAGCTCTTTGGCGGCAGGCGGCCTCTTGGCTTTGTATCCTTTAAATTTTTTATGACGAAAGGTTGGAGCCGGAAAGTCAAAACAAGCTGCAACAAAATCTGGTTGAAATTCATTGATTGCTTTTAAGAAGACTAACAGAAAACCATAGACAGCATTAACTAACTCTCCTTTTTTGGTGGTCAGGGGAGGAAGAGCATGAAAAGCTCGGTGAATGACTGAGTTGCTGTCAATAACAATTAATCTTTTTTCATCTTTTACCATCTTAGTATAATTCTCCTTTTATTCTTATCTATAAATTCAAAGCTGATTAAAATACTATCTTTGGGTAATATCTTAAATATGCGATCTGCCCATTCAACAGCAATAATGTTGGTAGGACTAGAAATAATCTTTTTAAAACCTAAATCTAAAACTTCTTTTTGTTTTTCAATACGGTAGCAGTCAATATGATAAAAGAATTCAAAATCTGAATTCTTAATTTCAAACTTCTTGAGGATAACAAAGGTGGGGCTAAGAATCTTTTCTTTTATCCCCAAGCCCTTGGCAAAGCCTTGTAAGAAAGTTGTTTTCCCTCCCCCCAAGTCACCCAACAGTCCTAGAGCCTTGGCTCTTTTTTTAACTTTCTCCTCAAGTATTACTTTAGCCAGACTTTCCCCTATCTTTTTTGTTTGTGAAGCACTGTTGCTTTGACATTCCAATTCCATTTAAATCTAATTAAATTTAGTTGTAATAATTTAAAGATTGACTTTTTAATACTAATAATATAAATTCAAGTAATCGTTATTGTACCCTGTTAATTCTAAAACATAATGCAAGAGCTTTCAAAAAAAATTACTGGCGAGATGTCAATCTCTGCTCCAGTTTTAAGTGAAATTCAAAAGAAAATAAAGAATGTTTCTGATTATAAAAAGAAGATAGAATCTGCGCTAGAAGGTAGAATTACTGAAGTTTTTGAAATCATTTTAGGAGGGGCTATTTACTTGGATGCCTCTGATATTCACTTAGAACCTAAAAAAGAGGAAGCAAAAATTAGAGTTAGAATTGACGGACTACTACAAGACGCTTTATTGTTTGATAAGAAGATATATGAATCGCTTCTGTCTCGAATAAAGCTTCTTTCAGCGTTAAAACTGAATATTACTGATCGGCCTCAGGATGGCCGATTTTCTATTTTAATGCCAAAGAATGAGGGACAAAAAAAAGAGAGTCCTGAGTTTTACTCAATAGAAATCAGAACCTCTTCTCTCCCTGCTGAGTATGGAGAAACTATTGTCATGAGGATTTTAAACCCAAAAAGCCTGATTGACCTTGAGGTTTTGGGGCTAAGGACAGATTTATCAGATCTTTTCAATAAAGAAATTAAACAACCCAATGGAATGATTATTGTTACCGGACCCACTGGATCTGGTAAGACTACTACTCTTTATGCCTTTTTAAAAAAGATTCAAACGCCAGAAAAAAAGATCATCACCATTGAAGATCCAATTGAATATCATTTAAAAGGAATCTCTCAAACTCAGGTAAGTCCTAAAAAGGGATATGATTTTGCCAATGGCTTGAGATCCATTATGCGCCAAGACCCTGATGTAGTTTTAGTGGGAGAGGTTAGGGACTTGGAAACAGCCACCATTGCTCTTCAAGCGGCTTTAACCGGCCATTTGGTTTTTACTACTTTACATACAAACGATGCCGCAGGAACAATAGCCAGATTACAAGCCTTGGGGGAAAAACCAGTTAATATAGCTCCAGCCATAAACATGGCGATTGCCCAAAGATTAATCAGAAAGGTTTGTAAGAAGTGTGTCAAAATGGAAAAAATATCTACAAAACATTTAGATAAGTTAAAGAAAGAATTAGGAAAGCTTCCGAAAGACATCAAAGCTCCTAAGCTCGATGAAAGTCTGAAAGTCCCAAAAGCTGTTGGTTGTAAAGAGTGCAACAACATTGGCTATAAGGGCCGGGCAGGGATCTTTGAAGCCCTTTTAATTGATGATGAAATGGAGAAATTTATATTAACTTCACCCTCCATTGCTGCATTAAGAGAAAAAGCAATAGAAAAAGGAATGGTTGCTATGCACCAAGATGGATTATTAAAGGTTATAGAAGGAATAACCACCATTGAAGAAATAGAGAGGGTCATGGGTGAAGAATAAACAAAAAGCCCCAAGGTTGGGGGTCACTAAGGTTTTAGGAACACAAAGTTTAGAACTTTTCCGAGGAGTAGCTTCGCCTGAGCCAAGCTGTCCGGCTAAGAAAAATTCCTGAACCCCCAACTTTGGGGCCTTATTGTCTCTTTATTCTAATATATTATGGTAAATTTGTCAAGTAAAGAAGGGCTATTATTAAAAGTAAGAGCAGGCTTAGTCCTGCTTTTTATTTGTATTGTTCTACCCTTAAAAGTGATAGGTAGCTCAGAAGTAGTCATTAATGAAATCTCCTGGATGGGGACTAAGGCTGATAGCTCTGATGAATGGATAGAGCTATATAATAATGTTAACTGGTCAATCTCGCTTGAAGGTTGGGGATTATATGAAGCAGGAGGAGAAACACTAATCGAGCCTTTAAGCGGGGTAATTGGAGCAAAATCTTACTATCTTATAGAGAGAACAAACGATACAGCGGTGAGTGATATTCCGGCCGACCAAGAACCAAGTGGCTGGGGAGGTTACGGACTTAAAAATAGCGGGGAATATTTACAACTCTTGGACCAAAATTCTGTTATAATCGACGAAGTTAACGCTTCTAGTCGCTGGTTTGCTGGAAAAGCAAGTCCTGATTATAGAACCATGGAAAGAAAAGACAGCCAAAAATCAGGCTCTGATCCAAATAACTGGGCAACAAATAACGGTTCTATTGTGAACGGGTACGATGCTAAAGGAAATTTAATTGAAGGGACACCAAAATCTAAAAATAGTACTATCCTAACTATTCAGCCAGAACAGAAACAAACACAGCCCGTAGTTTATCCCTCTAATATCCTGATAAATGAGATTATGCCATCGCCCAAAGGACAAGATAGTTTGGAAGAATGGATAGAATTAAAAAATCTAAATGATCGAGAAATTGATTTATCTTCTTGGAGGATAAAAGATACAATAGGTTCAATTACTACTTATAATCTCCCAGAAGGAACAAAAATCGGAGCCAAGGGTTTTTTAGTCCTTTTTAGACCTACCACTAAAATTACTCTAAACAATAGTGGCGATAAGATATCACTTATTCAGCCTAATGGAAATATCTTAGATAGTGTAAATTACGAAAAGGCTCCTAGAGAACAGTCTTATAATTTTATAGACGGGAAATGGCTATGGAGTATTACACCAACTCCAGGAAGTATAAATATTATAACTAGCCCTAAGGCGTCAGAAGTTAAAAAGGAAAAAGAGTTTCAAAAAGAAGCTTTAGTTGGGTCCTCAGAAACTCAAACCCCCAAAGAAACAAAAAGACAACTAGCAAGCGTTAGAGAACAAATTACAGGAAAAGATATTAAGTTTCTAAATGTTGCACTAATAGCCTTGTCTTTGGCCCTACCCTCAGGAATTATAATCTTGTTTTTTAAAAAGAGGCTAATTAGGAAGAAAATTGATTTTTAGATAAAAATGAATTAAGATAAGAACATTATGTCAGGACACTCTCATGCTAAAACAGTAAAACATAAAAAAGATCTTAGCGCTAAAAAAAGAGGGCAGATGTTTTCGAAAATGGCCAGACTAATTTCAGTTGCAGTAAGGGAAGGAGGACCTAACCCAGAAAACAACTCTAAATTAAGAATGGCAATTGAAAATGCCCGCTCTTTCAACATGCCCAACGATAATATTGAACGGGCAATTAAAAAAAGCAGCGGTGAAGGAGAAGAAGGAAAATTAGAAGAGTTTATCTTTGAAGCTTATGGTCCTGGAAATACCGCTCTCCTTATTGAAGGGATTACCGATAATAAAAACCGGGCCCTAGGAGAAGTTAAAAAGATCTTGAACCAACACAATGGAAAATTAGTTAAAGAGGGGGGGATAAAGTGGATGTTTGAAAGAAAGGGAAGTATAAGCATAGATCTCAAATCACAAGCTGAAGATTTACAAGATAAAGAAAAATTAGAGCTAATCGTTATTGAGGCCGGAGCCGAAGACATTGGTTGGGAGGAAGATATTCTTGGTGTATATACTAGTGTTGATAGTCTAGAAAATGTCAAAAAGATCTTAGAGGGAAAAGGTGTGAAAATTGAGTCGAGCACTTTAGAGTGGAAGCCGAAAGAAGAGGTTCCCCTGAAAGAGAAAGAAATAGCTTCTTGTAAAAAGCTTTTTGATTCTTTAGATGAAAACGACAATATCCAGGACATATATTCTAACCTAAAAGCATGATTATTCTAGGCATTGATCCTGGAACAGCCAGTACTGGCTATGGAGTCGTTAAAAAATCAAGAACCTTTGAGTGTTTGGAATACAACGTAATAAGAACTTATCCCAGCTCAAATCCGGGCGAGCGTTTAAGACAAATAAATAATGAGGTGACCAAGATAATAAAAAAACACAAACCTGACGTTTTAGCAATAGAAAACATCTATTTTTTTAAGAATTTAAAAACTGCTATGCCAGTTTCACAAGCTAAAGGGGTAATCCTGTTGGCAGCAGCCAAAAAAAAGCTACCTGTTCGGGAGTTTAGCCCCCTCGAGGTGAAGCTAGCCGTTACCGGATACGGGAGAGCAGACAAAAAAGTAGTTCAAGAAGTATTGCAAAAAATGCTTAAATTAAAAGAACTCCCCAAGCCAGATGATGCTGCTGACGCCCTAGCGGTTGCTATCACCTGTTTTCTAAAAAAGATTTAAGATATCCCTCTATTACCCTTGACAAGGTTGTTGAGAAAATTATAATACCTTTTAGACCCTGCAAATTTAAATTAATTTTTTAAGTTTTCTACCCATTTTTTATGTTAATGCTAGGGTCAAAGGTCGAAAACTGAATATGTATTAAAAAAGAAACTATGACATATTATAACGAAGAAGAGTTTATATCTTCATTCGCTAGCGATGAAGAGGGAGAAGACAAAGGCGCAGAAGGAGACAAAGGCTCAGAAGGAGACGAAGGCACGGAAGGAGACAAAGGCACGGAAGATGAAGAAGAAGAAGAAGAAGAAGCTGACGACGAATCCGAAGAATAAAATAAAACCCCCAAAAAAGTTTTTTGGGGGTTTTAACTTCTCTACAACAAATAAAAATAATTTAAATCATCTTTGCAAATCTTCTTTTTCCAATTTTAATCGTCATTCCTTTTTTAATTTTAATAATCTCTTGCGAGTCCTCTTTTAAGATACCGTCAATTTTCACAGCTTTTTGTAAAATTAATCTTCTTGCCTGAGACTTAGAGGTAACCTGTTTGGTGCTCAATAGCAGGTCTAAAATATTAAGTCTTTTCCTTTTTATCTTTACCTCTTTGATCTTTGAAGGCAGCTCTCTCTTTTTAAACACTCTGTTGAATTCCTTCTCGGCTTTATCGGCCTTCTGTTTCCCGTGATAAATTTTAACAATTTCTTTAGCCAATTCTGCTTTTAAATCTCTTGGGTTTACTTTTTTAAACTTCAAAGCTTTTTCCATTTTTTTAATATCACTGACTGTAAAATCAGTACAGAGCTCAAAATAGTGAGTGATTAAATTGTCTTTCAAAGACATTATCTTACCGTACATATCGTTTGGTTGGTCTAATATATTAATGAAGTTGCCATAAGTCTTGCTCATTTCCCTACCATCCAAACCCATCAACATCGAGGTGGTCAGAATAAACTTCTCTTTCTTGTTGTAAATTCTCTGAAGTTTTCTCCCCACCAACATATTAAAAGTCTGGTCAGTGCCCCCAATCTCTAAATCAACATTCATTGCTACTGAGTCATAGCCCTGCATTAAAGGATACAATAACTCACTCAGCCAGACCTCTTTTTCCTTTTTCAGTCTTTCTTGAAACATATCTCTTTCTAATAGACGAGAGGTAGTGAAATAGGAAGCCAGCTTTAATAGATCGTTGAATTTAAGCTTAGCCAACCACTGAGCGTTGCCTCTGATCTTGAGTTTTGAAACATCAAGTATCTTGGCAGCCTGCTTTTTATAGGCTGTCATGTTTTTCTTTACTTGGTTTAAGGTGAGAGCTTCTCTCTTCTTGTCTCTTTCTGATGGATCGCCAACTTGAGCTGTGAAAGTGCCAAAGAGCAAGATTACATCATGGCCCAAGTCCTGAAACTGCCTCAGCTTTCTCAAGGGAATAGCGTGACCAATATGAATGTTGGGAGATGTTGGATCAATACCAAAATAAAGCCTGATCTTACGCTTTTTCATTAACTTTCCCAATTCTTTTTTACTGGGTAAAACATCCTCTACTTTATCGGTCAACACCTTATCAATTCTTTTTGGATTATTGTCAATCATGTTTCTATCATAAATTGAAAGGATAAAAAATTCAATTAGCTTACCCTTGAAAAAAGTATATTATTATAATAAGCATATAATATGGCAAAAAGAGTATATCGCAGAAAAACTTACAAAAGAAGAAAGAGAAAGAAGAAAAAAGATCTTCCTCTAATCTTGAAAATACTGCCTCTATTTCTCCTGCTTTTCTTGGTTGGAGGTATTTCTCTATTCCTCTATTACGTTAAAGATTTTCCTCGGCCTGAGATGTTTGCTGAAAGACAATTAGCTCAATCTACCAAGATCTACGACAGGAAGGGAGAGGTTCTTTTATATGAAATATATGGCGAGGAAAAAAGAACCTGGGTTACTTTAGAATCAATACCAGAATATTTGAAACAAGCCGTAATCGCAGCTGAGGACGCTAATTTCTATAGCCATTTCGGAATTGATTTAGTAGGGATCCTAAGGGCAATTCTGGTTGATTTAAAGATAGGCCGGCCAGTTTATGGCGGCTCAACCATTCCCCAGCAACTAATCAGGTCTACCTTTCTATCTCCTGAAAAGACAGCTGAAAGAAAAATCAGAGAAATTGTCTTGTCATTAGAATTAGACCGGCGTTATTCTAAAGATGATATTCTTGAATGGTATTTAAACCAGGTTCCTTTTGGTCAAAATGCCTATGGAGTAGAGTCAGCCAGCCAAACCTATTTTAAAAAATCTATCTCTGAAATTTCTTTGTCAGAGGCTGCCACTTTAGCCTCCCTAATTAAAGCTCCCTACCGTCTCTCACCTTATGGAGAGAATAGGGACGATCTTTTGAATAGAAAAGACTATATCTTAAACAGAATGAGACAAGAGAGATTTTTATCTAAAGAAGACGGTGAAAATGCTAAAAAAGAAGAAATTGAATTTATTGAAACGCTAGTTAATATCAAAGCTCCTTACTTTACTTTATGGATTAAACAACAGCTAGAGGAAAAATATGGTCAAGACCTCTTGAGGGTAAGGGGGCTAAAAGTATATACTTCTCTAGATTGGGAAATACAGGAAATAGCCGAAGAGGCAGCTAAAAAAGGCATTGAAAGGAATAAGGCTTTCAAGGCTCATAATGTGGGTCTGGTAGCAATTGATCCCAAGAGCGGTGAAATATTGGCCATGACGGTGGGAACTGGAGATTATTATGCTCCCTCTTATCCTGAAGGTTGTGCTTCGGGGGTGGATTGTCTATTTGATCCAAAATTCAATGTAGTAGTGGGAACTAAGAATAATCCTGGAAGGCAGCCTGGATCTGCCTTCAAGCCTTTTGTTTATGTAACAGCTTTTAAAAAAGGATATGACGGCAACACTACTACAACTGACGAGGAAACTAATTTTGGAATTTGGGGAGAGGAAGAATACATCCCTCAAAACTATGATGAGATCTTCCGGGGAGAGGTAACTTTGAGACAAGCTTTGGCTCAGTCTTTAAACGTACCTTCAGTGAAAGTCATTCTTGATTTAGCTGGATTAGAAGACAGTATTAAAACAGCCGAGGACTTGGGCATTACAACCCTAAAACCATCTTACGGCCCTTCAATCGTCCTAGGGGGATGGGAGGTAAAACTATTAGAAATAACTTCAGCCTATAGCGCTTTTGCCAACGATGGTCTGAAAGTCCCCCCAGTATCTATTTTAAGAATTGAGGATTCAAGGGGAAATATCCTTGAAGAGAATAAAAAAACCCCAAGAAGGGTCTTAGATAGTGAACCAGTAAGATTGATCAATGATATCTTGTCAGACAATGTAGCCAGAGCCCCAATGTTTGGCACCTCTTCCCCTCTTTACTTCAGAAACTACCAGGTAGCTGCTAAAACCGGAACTACACAAGACTACAGAGATGCTTGGACAATTGGTTATAGTCCTTCAATTGTGACCGGGGTTTGGGTGGGTAATAATAATAACGAATCTATGGACAAACAGCCAGGAGTAATGCTGTCCTCACCAATCTGGAGATCTTTTATGGAAAAAGCTCTGTTAAAGTTTCCGCGAGAGAATTTCCCAAAACCTAAAATAGAACCCGTATTGGTTGAAAGCGGAGAAAATCCTATCTAACAACTACTCCGCTATAATCAAAGGTTTCCCAATTTTTTAGAAAAAATGGGACTGCCCAATAAGTCCTACCATATAGAGGATCGTTTAAGATGATTTTGGAAGGATTTTCTACAGGGCCAACAAATCCAATAGCTAACCTAACGTGGGTTTCCTTAAAAGCTTTGACATATTTTCCTTCTTGGGTATACCAGGAGCAATCAGTTAATCTTTCAATTGCCAAAGACCCCCAAACTATTACTGGATTGCCCAGGTCAATTTCCCTAACTAGGTCTTCTATTCCCCAGTTAGAAAAAGCTTCAGCTGAAGAGAAGCTCTGGGCTGCCTTAGCTACTGGCCCCCAATAGACTCCGTAACCAGTCTGACACATTTTTCCACTAATATCTCCGACATAGACCTGGTAAGGATCGCCCCAAACGTTTTCTCTTCTAGAGGTTAAATCATAACCTATTTTACTCATTATTTTATCTTCTGAGATAAAAATCCCTTTCTTACCTAATGCCATTTTAAGAGAAGCTGCCTCGCAAGATAGAGAATAGTCTTGCCAGTCCAAGGGAATATCCAGTATGGTTACTTTTTCTTCTGCTTTAACTGATTTCAGTTCTAATTCACTTTGAGTCTGACCATCACTTAAATCTTCTTTAACCAAAGAGATAGTTTGAAAATTAAAAGAAAAGGGATTTGTTTCTTTTGGCACAAAACCCTGGATATTTTCTAGCCTGACCTGATATTCAGTTTCAGGATCAAAACCAAAGGTTGGGACAAAAACTAAAGTTTTAAACAAGTGGTTCTTTATCAAAGAATCTCTAAATTGCCATTCTCCATGGATTTCAGGAAGAATGGAATGTTGAATTTCTTGTCTTTTAATTGGCTTATCAAATTTTATTATTAAAGAAGAGTCTAATAACACGTTTTGAGATTCATTGTCTGGCGAAATGCTGATAACTCTGGGATTTAATATTAAAGCAAAAACGCTGTCTAAAGTTATAATAGAAACGATAACGACAGAAATAATCAAAAGAGTAATAAAAAGAATCTTCATTTTTTATAGGTTTCAGTTTTAATTGAATTAAAATAAAAGTCGGTTAAGCCCCGGCTTTTATCGTGTTTATATACCTACTATCTTGACCTCCTAGCTAGCCTTGATTGGCATTATGACATAAAGATAATCTTTGCCAGTTAAAGGTTTTAAAACGGCTGGCCCCTCCTCACTTGTAAGTTCAAAACTTAACTCTTTCTCTTTCATTTCTGCTATTCCATCTATTAAAAAGCGGTGATTGAAAGAAACCCCAAGTTCTTTTCCTTTAATTTTTCCATTAAAAAAACTATTATACTCTCCAAAATCAGCGCTTTGGCTTAAAACTTCCATCTTTCCATTTTTAGGATTAGCTTTTAATCTAACCTCATTTATTTTTCCACTAAAAAGGCTAGCTGCCTTGATTTGGTTTAAAAAATCATCTTTTTTGACTAAAATCTGAGTCTCATACTTCTTAGGAATTATTTCTTGATAATTGGGGTATTCGCCTTCAATTAGTTTTGAAATAAACTGGATCTGAGGATGATCAGTTTCTGACATCATGTATTCAAATAAAATCTGATTAGGAGAAAAGATAATTTTTAAATCTCCTTGTTTTTCCCCGAAAATATTAATAATTTCTTTGGCTGCATTCTGAGGTAAAATTAAAGAATATTCTTTCTCAAGATTGTTCTTTAAAAATATTTTCTTTTCTGCCAGCCTAAAACTGTCAGTAGCAACCATTTTTATTAAGTCTTTTTGGAAAGAGAAGAATATCCCAGAAATTTCAGGTCTGGTCACAGACGAAGAGGGAATGTTTAAAACCTGATTTAAGGCCTGACAAAAAATATTGTTATCAATAGTTATGACCTCACCTTCTTTTAACTGGGGGATAATTGGAAAATCCTCTGAGCTCAAAGCTTTTATCTTGGTTTTATAATTATCGCATTCTAAATCTAAAGAGAGACCATCTAGATTTAAAGTTAATGGCTTGTTGGGTAAGAAACCTAATAAATTGGAAAGAAACCTTGTTGGAATACAGACTTGCCCTTCTTTTTCTATTTTAGCCAAACTCCACCAACTAATAGCTGACTCTAAATTAGTAGTTGAGAGCTTTAAAAAGTTCTTTTCTGTTTTTAAAAGGGTGTTCTGTAGAACAGGTAAGGTTAAAGATTTTTGAGAAATTTTTGCAACTATATTAACACCCTCTTTTAGTTTTTCCTTTAGTATATTTATATTCATTGTTGTTGTTGTTGTATATTGATTTATTTATATATTTTTAAGGTAAATGAATTGGGGAATTGTTGGGGATTGTCCTAGGGGTTTATCAAGGATATTTTATTGGTTTTTAGGTGTATCAATTTTGGTCTCTAATTTTTCCCAAGTTTTTTTATACTTTAATCACTCAAAATCCTCTGCCTTATTAAGTTGATTTCCTCAGCCAAACTTTCATTTTTCTTAATCTCATTTGAAATCTTTCCATAAGCATGAATGGCTGTGGTGTGGTCTTTACCACCAAGCCTCCTGCCGATAAAAGGAAAAGAAGACTTTAACTCTTCCCTTAGAAGATACATTGCTACTTGTCTTGGCCTGACAATCTCTTTTTTTCTTGAAGAAGAAAGGAGATCTTTTTCTTTTGTGTCATAGAACTCAGAAACTGATTTAACTATTTTCTGAGCATTAACAATTCTAGTAGGAGTAGAGGTTAAGTTTTTAAGTAAAGATTTTGTTATCTTAAGATCGGGTGAAGATTTATTTAATTTCTGATGAGCAATTAATATGTTTAAAGCTCCCTCTAATTCTCTAATATTTCTTTTAATATTAGAAGCGATATGGTCCAGAATCTCTTCTGAAAAGCTTGTTTTTCTCTCCTGACACTTGGTCTTTAAGATAGCTATTCTCGTTTCTAAATCCGGGAAAGATATATCAGCTATCATTCCTCCTTCAAAACGAGACCTTAATCTTTCAGCCAAAGCTGGAATAGCTTTTGGTGATCGGTCAGAAGAAAGAATTATTTGCTTGTTTTCTTCATACAAACTATTAAAAGCATAAAAGAATTCTTCTTGAGTCTTTTCTTTTCCGGTTAAGAATTGGACGTCATCAACAATTAAAACGTCTATTTTTTGATATTTTGCCTTCAGTTTTTCAGTTTGACGGTTTCTTATTGCTTCTATAACTTCTGAAACGAACTTTTCAGTTGGAATATACATTACTTTCTTTTTTAAGAAATTCTTACTTATTTCATTACCAATTGCTTGTAAAAGATGAGTTTTTCCTAATCCCACTCCTCCGTATATAAAAAAGGGATTATAAACCTGGCCAGGATTTTTTGTCGTTGCCCAAGCTGCTGCCTGAGCCAACTCATTAAAGGGTCCAACAATAAAATTATCAAAAGTATATCTAGGATTAAGATTAGTATTTTTGTTAACTTTGAACTGCTGGAACTCCAGCTGATCGTTCTCTACAGAGAAAATAGGAACCCTCTCAACAACTTTTAGATTTGATTTACCAACCTCATATTTTACACTCTTAATTCTTTCATCCAAGCTGTGCAGGATTTTGAGGACATCTCTATTATATTTTTGCTCCAACCATTCTTTAGCAAAAGAATTGGGCACAGATACAAGAACGCCTCCGTCTTTATGAGTTAGAATCTGAGTGTTTTTAAACCAGGTAGCGAAATTTGCTGGAGATATATTTAGCTGTATTTGGGCTAAAACTGCCTGCCAAAGCTCTTCTGAGGTCATAAATTTCTTATTAGGTTCATCTTATTTAATCATACTATAAATCAAGAGAATGTAAAATTAACATAAAACCATATTTTTGTTAATAAGTTGGGTAAAAACTGTGATTAAAAAAGACATCGAAAACAAGAACATTAAAGGGCTTGATCTATTCCATTTTTGTGGTTAAAATAAATGATATGTCAATAACCTATCAACCCAAAAAAAGGAAGAGGAAAAAAACCCACGGTTTTTTAAGTAGATCAAAAACAAAAACAGGCAAAAGGGTTTTGAATAGAAGAAGGAAAAAAGGTCGGTGGAAAATCACGGTTTAAATTTGATGTTGGCTGATAAAAATAGACTGAGGAAAAAAAAGGATATAGAAAAAGTTTTAAGGAAAGGCAAGAGTTTTAAGCAAGACTTTTTAATTTTAAAAGTGAATAGGGGCGAATTAAAACAAGTTAGGTTTGGTTTTGTAGTCTCTAAGAAAGTTTCAAAAAAAGCCGTTATCCGTAATAAAATTAAAAGAAGGCTTCGGGAGATAATGAAATCAAAAATAGATGAACTAAAAAAAGGATTAGATATTATCTTAATAGTTCTTCCTAAAACAGAAACAAAAGATTTTTTGGAAATAAAAGAAGTAGTAGAAAAATTGTTAAAGAAATCTAAAATTTTAAATTCATGATTGTAATAGATAGCATCATTTCCATTTTCAACATAACATTATATCAACCGCTATTTAATGGTTTAGTTCTGTTATACGATTATCTGCCTGGGCATGATTTTGGAATAGCAGTTATTGTTCTAACAATACTAATTAGAATACTACTTTATCCCTTGATGGTAGGATCTCTAAAATCACAAAAAGCCTTAACTGGACTCCAGCCAAAAATCCAAGAGATCCAAAATAATTTTAAAGAGGATCGCCAAAAACA
>JANBVM010000020.1:0-4556 GCA_024239015.1 Patescibacteria group bacterium
CTTCCGATCTCTTGAGGGAAAGGGAGGAAAAATTGTTATTCCTCAGGGCGTAGAAAAATACTATCATTTCTATAATTCATACGTAAATGAAGATATCTTTGTTAAACGAGATGATAAGGTATACCTATCCAGCGGCTTCAATCCCCTGGGAAGAGATAGAAACTTTCGTTTCAATAAATGTTTGGGCTATCTAACAAGTGACTATGACTTCCCTATCTCTTTCCCAAAGAGCTGTCCTAGACCAAACCAAGAAAAGATTTCTTACCTTGAACCATATTGTCAAAACTATATTTTAAATATTGGAAAATGTGAAATCCCAGATTATTCCAAGAACTCAAGAATCTACAACGATTCAGAGTGTGCCCTATATATTAATAATAATTTAAGTAATATTGGCTGTTTTAGAAACTATTCTGAAGATGAAAACTTTTTAGGAAACAGCTGGTATATCTACCTAGATGATAAAAATATCATTACTGACGATGACTGCGATGCTATTTATCTACGAGACCAAAATGGTCTAGTAATAGACAGATATCCCTACGGAATTTACGGAAAAGCTATCTGCAAATAAAATTAAGGGTTTATAGTAATAAAAACGTAATATTAATCCCCCTTCTTCTCAAAAGGATTTTTTCCTTCAAAAACAATCTTTGGGGTTTGATTATTAATCACGTCTATAGGGGTACCATATTTATTGGAATAAAGAGTGCCGACAGCACAGAATAAGGCCTTTGAATAGTCTAATCCTATTTTCTGGCATATTTTCCTCACCTCTTCTTCTGACTCTCCTTCTACTTCCACAAATGGTTCAAGAAACGGCCACTCATCAATAAAAATCTCAACATTATTTAGGGTCCATAACTCACGCTTACTCTCTTGGTAAGCTTTTTTCTTACAACCAATAGCAGTTAGAAACAGTTCAGCCTCTTTAAAATTATTAACCTGTAAAGATACTTCTTTTTGATCTTCAATATCTTCTCCATCAACAATCTTCAGGCTCATAGTAATTTTATCCTCTTCGTCTCTAACTCTAAGCCAACCTCCTTTTATTTCGTGTCCTTTTGGCAGATTAAAAACCACTCTTTTCTGTAAGAACTCTGGGCGAATCAGCTTTGCTCCAGCTTTTTTTAACTTCTCCCTCATGTCGTTTTTATCGATGTTAGGAAAAGTCGCTTCGTATTCTATGTCCATATTTTTTCATTCTATCAAAAAACCGCCCCAAGGGCGATTTTATTCACACAACACACCTTTATGTACTAGAAGACTAAAATAAAAAAGCCGTTAGTTTTATTATTTAACGGTCTCTACCTAAAAGATTTTTAAATTTCTTTACTTATTTTCTTCTCTAAGAATTCTTTAGCTTCGGGGTTGGTCATTGAAGCTAAAAGTTTTTGAGCAAGCCCTTTATAAAAATATCTGATATCATGCCACTTACCGTCAATATAAATGCCACAGGGGTTATCCAGGTGGGCAGCTAGAAAAAGGGCTATTTCCATATCGGTGGGTTGGTTAATATTTTTTGCCGGCATTATGTACCGCCCTTATCATGCCTGATTTTTTAAAAATTTCAAGTCTATTCAAATTTTAACTAGTCTTACTTTTTCAAAAAAATCTTTGTTTTCAATAAATAGGATCGTAGAAAAACCAAGCTTTTTAGCAGATTCTATATTCTCCATGCTGTCATCTATAAAAAGACATTCTTTAGCATCGGCTCTAATGTTTTTAAGGGTATATTTGAAAATCTCAGGATCCGGTTTTGCCAAGCCAATATCCCCTGAAACAAAAATATAGTCAAAGATATGCTCTATTTCAAACCTTTCTTTTAGTAAAATATGAATGTCTGAGCTGTTGTTGGTTAAAAGAGAAATTTTGCACTCTTTCTTCTTTTCTTGAATCCAATCAATAATTTCTTGGTTCAAACCTTCCGTCTTATAAATTTTCTCTAAAATCTCTTCATAATCTTTCCAGCTCAAAAGATAAGAGAAGTTCTTTTGAAAAGAAGTTTTTTCATCAAAACTACTATCAATTGATTTTTTCATAACAAAAGTGCTGACTATATCTTTTATCGTCCCCTCTTCCAAATCGAATTTTCTATCAAATTTTGAAAAATTAAATGGTTCTCTTGTAACTATTACTCCTCCAAAATCAAATATTAAATGTTTAATTTTTGGCTTTATCTTCATAACTATTTTCATTTTAATATAAAAACGACACAAAAGAGAGTAGCTTGATTGTGTAACCTTTCTTGGTTAAAGTTACATATTATATTAGTGTATACACAATACAATGCATCAGGAAAGCAATCAGGAATTAAAGATATTGGTCGAAAAATCTCAAAAAGGCAACAAAGATGCTTTTCGAGAGATATTCGATCGTTTCAGTGACAAGTTCTTTGCCTATACTTTTTCTCGTACTTCAAATAGAGATGACGCTTTAGATATTGTACAGGACACCTTCATTGATCTCTGGAAAGGTTTAAAAAAGTTTAAATATAGATCAAATGAAGCATTTCATGGCTTTATCTTTACAATAGTAAAAAGAAAGCTATCCAAACATTACAAATCTAAAGATAAGGTCGTCTCGCTTGATCGTATTAGTGAAAAAGATATGGGGCAATCCAAGATTGGGCAAGAAGATCATCAATATGTGCTAAAGCATGTTGATGCCTTAGATCCCAAGTACCAAGATCTTTTAAGATTGCGTTACTGGTCTGGAATGACATTTGGTGAAATTGCATCAACATTAAATATTACAGAAACAAATGCCAAAGTAAGACACCATCGAGCTTTAAAAAAATTAAAAATTAATTTAAATAAAGAAAACTATGCCTTCTAATATTCAAAAAAAACTAAAAATGGTAAAACCAGAAAAACTTACTCAAAATGAAAAAAATGTGCTCTGGGCCAAGATTGAAGAAAATATTGAGCCTGGCCTATCAATAATATTTGGTTTGAGCCCCAAATTCATATTCGCTGCCTTTTCAATTGTAGCTTTAATCGGGGGCTCTGCTGCCACGGTAGCAGCTTCTGACAATGCAAAGCCAGGTGATATCCTCTACTCTATTGATATTGCAGCTGAGAAAATTCAGCTTGTGTTCTCAACTAGCAAAAAGAAAGACGATCTTAGGATTAAATTTGCTAAAGAACGTATTAAAGAGGTAAAGATAGTTTTATCCTTTAGTGATTCAGATGATTCTGACAGTATAGGGGTCTTCTCTGACCAAAATACGACTTCAAGCCTGCCTGGTGGCTCTACTTCAACCGATCAACAAGATGCTACTTCAACCCCTCCAGAAGAGGAAACAGAGGATGATGGGGATGATGATAAAGAGAAAAAACAATTTAAGTTTGAAAAAGCAGAGGCTGCTTTAACGATTGCCCTCTCGCAGCTAGAAGAAACCAAGAAGAAACTTGAGGAAAAAGGAAATAGTATTGCTGTAGCTGCTATTAATCAGATTATATTAGAACTAACAGGTCTAGCAGAGAGCCATATTGCTGAGTTGGAGAAGTTTAAGGCCAAGGTTAAAACAGGCAAAGACGATAGGCTTAAGATTGAAATAAAAGCATCTACTGAAAACTTAAAAATTAAATTTAAGCTTGAGGAAAAAAAAGATAAGAAAGGAAAAGAAAAAAGTGAGATTATCATTATGAATAATGGATCAAAGAGAAAAATTAAAATAAAAGATAGCGGTTTCAAGCTTACTTACTCAGTCAAGGGTCTGCCTGAAGAAGATGAGGGAGGAGACGGCGATAATGGAACCTCAACCCCAGACACTACAGCACCTGTCATTTCCAATGTAACCCCAACTACTACTACAAGTACAGCAGAAATAGGTTGGAACACAGATGAATTGTCAGATTCAATTGTATGGTATGGCACTACAACGCCTCTCATCATCTCAACCACAACTCAATCCGTTATTTCAATCAATATGGTTACGAGCCACGCTCTATCCTTACCTAACCTGAGCCCGGGCACTACTTATTATTTCATCGTTAATTCGACTGATAACGATGGTAACTCTACGAGCTCAGCAGAACACTCATTCACTACGCTTACCGAAGATACGACACCTCCAGTTATAAGTGCTGTAACAGCAACCAGCACAACAGCAACATCAACCACTATTGCTTGGAGCACAGATGAGGTATCAGATTCTAAGGTCTGGTATAGTACAACTACTCCACTTGTTATTTCAACCACTACTCCAGCCGTCAGCTCATCAAGTTTGGTTACTAACCACACCTTATCTTTATCTAATTTATCTGCCAGCACTACTTACTATTTCATCGCTGGTTCAAATGATACAGTCGGCAACTCATCAACCTCAACCGAATCTTCGTTCACAACACTGCCATAGAAGAAACTCCCGCACAAGCTGCGGGGTTTCTATTCTGGTTAACCAATTATTATTGTTTTTGATAAAGACCAATTAATTCAAACTGGTCAAGAATATGTCCTTCCATTGCTTTTTCAACGTCTAGCTTCGTTGAATAAGAATCGAGTTCTAATTCTATACCTAAAGCATATAGCTTGAAAAAGTAACGATGGGA